>NZ_JAVREN010000010.1:0-163634 GCF_031845405.1 Streptomyces boetiae | reverse complement strand
CTCCCGGCTCCCGGCTCCCGGCTCCCGGCTCCCGGCTCCCGGCTCCCGGCTCCCGGCTCCCGGCTCCCGGCTCCCGGCTCCCGGCTCCCGGCTCCCGGCTCCCGGCTCCCGGCTCCCGGCTCCCGGCTCCCGGCCTTAGCATATTTCGTCCTTAATGGTCAACTACGGGCTGCTCCGCTGCGGGCTGCGCCTTCCTACGGTACGGCCGGCGCTTGGCAGCTCTGGGCCGAGGCGGCCCCTCTCGAGGGAATTCATCGAGTGCCGCCCGGTGTGCCGGTGAGGATGCGACTGCTGGCCGGGAGGAGCGATCTACCCGAGTAGCTGCTCATGGTGATCTTGGTGTGACGTTCTGTCGATAATTTTGTCGCTCGGGCTGGACACTTCCGGCTCACCGGACGGCATTACCCGATGAGAGCGTCGACGCTCTTCCGGGACCCCGCTGAGGGGGGCGGGACCCGGCGGCTTTTGGAAAGGACTTTAGACACATGTCCGAAGGTGCGGCGTCCTCCGTGATGCCACCTTGCCTCCGCGTGGGGGGAACCACCACCCGCTCCGGGAACGCCTCGCGAGTAACCCGGTGAGAACACGGGCCATGCACGGCATGGCAGACGATGAGCTGTACGAGTCGTTCGTCCTCGGTAAGCGTGACTCCTTCATCAGGTGGGCCCAGGCCAAGCTCGGGTCGCTGGACGACGCCAGGGATGTGGTCAACGAGGCGTTCTTCAAGCTCTTCCTGCGCTGGGACGACGCACTATCGAGCGCGAACATCGACGCCTTCGCCTTCACCATCCTCAAGGGCGCCATAGCCGACGCCCTGCGCAAGCGCGACCGCAGCCCCTGCACCCTGGCGGGCCTGGAGGTCCCGCCCTCCCACCAGGCGCTCACCGGCATCCCGGACGACGAGATCGAACAGATCACCACGCGGATGGAAGTCCACCAGGCCATTGCCGGCCTCCCCGCCCGCCAGCAGGTCTGCGCCACCCTGCGCTACCTGCTCGACATGACCACCGGCGAGATCGCCAGCGTCACCGGCATGTCTCCCTCCACCGTGCGCTCCCATCTCTCCGCAGCCCGCCCCCGCCTCGCCGAGGCATTCGCCGTTCCCCCGACCACCACGCCCGCAAACGAGAAAGGCAGCCAGAGTTGATCGAGGACATCCTGCGCCGGGCACAGGTCCGGCTCACTCCCTACACCACGGCGCAGGCCATGGGCGACCACGCCCGCCTGATGCGCCGTATCCGTGAGGTCAAGGAACGCCGCGCCGCGGCCCACCGCTCCGGCATTGGGGACTGGCTGGCCCCCACGTCTCCGGAACTGGCCGCGCTCATCCTCCAGGCTGCCGATGACTCGGCCATGCAGGAGGAACTCACCGAACGCATCGAACGGGACCTCATGTCCCTCTCCCGCGCGGTGATCACCGCTCCGGGCAACGCCACCAGGCTGGTGGAGTTCCTCGACGCCGACCGCCCGACCGACCCCGTCGGCGCCCGGGTCCTCGCCTGCCTCCTTTACCGCAGGGTCGACCTGGACAGCGCCCGCTTCTGGTGGCGGTTCGCCGCCGGTGCCGGCGACGCTACCGCCGCCTACTGCCTCTTCCTCGAAGCACTCCTGCGCGAGGAACTGGAGGAGGCCGTCCACTGCTACCGCAAGTACGGCGCCGACGCCTTCCTCGCCGACGACGACCCGCCCACCCGGACCCTTGCCCCACGCGCCTCGGAGGCCACGCTCCCCGACGTCGGCACCACCATCAGCGAGCTGGATACGGGCACCCACGATGGCCCCATCGCGATCCCTGCTTCCCACCCCGACCTCACTGAGACCGAACGCGCCCAGTTTCTGTGCCACCGTTGACGCCGAGGACAAGGCTGCCTGCGTCCCGCGCCTCCCGCACGAGGTGCAGGCGCCCGGGAGTCAGCGCGAGCCGTGGCTCTGCCCCTCCGGCGCCCCGAACCGCCGCGGCTGACGTTCTTCATCTGCTCCCGGTGTCCCGGGTGGGTGGGCCATCCGGCTGGCCGATGGCGTACCGCCCGTGCTGACCTCGTCCACCAACGCCCCGAGGCCGGCGCCGCCGTAGCCGATCCACCCGCCGCCCTGTTCGGCAGCGCCGATGCGCCTTCGCGCCGGGATTCGCCTGGCCCGGGAACAACCGCGTCACGCTGTGGCGTCACTGAGCCGACCGGAGTGTTGGCGTTGGTCGCGCCCGACCGGCGAGACTCCGGGCCGCTTACTGATACCGGGCTCTAGACGGGGTCCTGTTCGCCGCCAGCGGCTCGTCGTAGCGGCCGTCTTGGGGCAGGGAAGCCGAGGGCGCTTCGGGGCAGGGGGGCGGGCCGAGGATCGCTTCGGCGCCGGGGATCAGCCACAGCCCCGGATGCTGTGAGGTTGAGGCGCGGTCACTGCGGGTGGGGACAGCCCGCTGAGTCGCCGTCGCCTTTGCGCGGGGGGACACTGGCGTCCACGGCGCTGGGTGCGTTTTCGGGGAAGGCACCGGGACGCTCGCGGGTGCTGTGGCTGCCACGCGGCGCTGAGAGGGCCCTGAGGACCGGGGAGTCCGGGCGGTGGCGATGTCGGGGGAGGCGGTGGGCTTCTGCTCCGCTTGCTGGGCAGCGAGCCGTTTCCAGTAAGTAGGGCCCGGGCGGGTGCGATACCAGCGATTGCTGTCGACGAGCAGCCAGCCGGACTCGCCGAGCGCTGCCACGGCTCGGAGGATGTCGGCCTCGGGCCAAAAATTCTGAGGATCCTCGGCCTGGTGGGCGGTGATGAGGTCGCGGTTGGGCGGGCCGTGTCGGTGGCGCGCGACGTACGCGTCGACCCATGCGGCGATCTCCATTTCGCGAGCCCGCAAGTTGATAGGAACGGCCCGGGTGGGTGTGCCCGTTGCGACCCGGCCCTGGGGCTGGGCGCCGGGGATGAACGCGCGTGCGGCGGGCGCCAGGGTGAATGTGACCGGACGGTCGGGAGTGGTCCCGGATTCCACTTTTTCCAGCCAGCCGACCCTGGCGAGCGTATCCAGTACCGGCAGCACAGTGTAGCTGCAGGAGTAGCAGCACAGCCGTGCCATTGCTCGTGGCCCGACTACTCCGCGGCCGGTGGGCAGGCAGCGCGCGGTGACGTAGAGGGCGCCGAGACGCACTCCTGCTGGTTGCCCGGCCAGGAGGTGATGGCCGGCCAGGCGCTGGATCCATCCGTTGAACTGTTTGCGGGAGTCCTTGGAGAAGTTGAAGGGCTTCTGGTCGGTCGCCAGGTGCGGCATACGGCACACAGCGGGTGGCTTCCCGGGGACAGCGGCACGTACCTCAGTGAGGGAGGCTTCCAACCAGCCGATGGCAACCAGCTCCTCGAACGCGGCATCGCCAAGCCCCATCCAATCGGGATGGAGGTGTTCGCTGGTCGCGAGAAAGAAGTCGTCGCGGCGACGGCCCAGCGCACACAGCAGCGCGAGGAGGCGAGCTTCGGGAGTACGGCCGGCCTGCTGATCCGCCAGGTAGGCAAGTGCCGCTCCAGTACGGTCTCCGAAGTCTGTCGGGACCTGCCATTTCTGCGGTTCCAGCAAGGACGCCCCGGGGTTCGTGCTGGTTTCCTCAGTTTCGGTGATCCGGGCTTGGCGGATCGCTTCGGCCTCGGCGGCGCAGACTGGGCAAGAGCGAGCCCGGATCGCGTCGGGCAGCGTCGAGGTCCCCCTGCGCGAAGCGGGCGGCGCGATGGCCGGGGCAGGCCGGGGCACCCGGGGCTGGGGCCGGCCTCCAGCGAGGATCTTCGCCCGCGGAATGGCCGCGGCGCACGCTGCGCACATTTCGGCGAGCACCCACAGGCGCCCGACCAGATCGGGCACCAGGGTCAGCGCCGGTGGGCCGGCGCAACGCCGGAGACGCGGATGGCGCGTGCAATTGTCGCCCGCACAACGGCATGAGGCGTCGCAGTTCGGAGCGCCGGCATGCAGGATGTGCTCGCGGACGTGAGCGAGAGCGGCCATCCGCGCCAGCAGGGGGTCGCGGAACCGCCGGGGATCGGGGGCACAACGTGGGGAACTGCACACGATCTTCGAGATGCCCAGGGCGGGGCGGCCGTGCGGGTCGAGCCGTACCGTCCATTGCCGCCCCGGCCTGCGGATGGTGATTGCCGACTCCACGATGTTCCTGCTCCCGAAAGTCATGCCGCGCTGGAAGGAACACCATGGTCCTGGCAGGTGCCCAGCCCGGCTGTGACCGCGCCGCGCGTCGGGCACTTCCTCGCCCGGCTGGGGGAACCCCGTCTGCGCCAGGCCGTAGCGCGGGTATGGCGACAGCCGACGAATCCGAAGGCGGCCCAGACTGCCGAGCGCCGGGACGCGGGGGACCCTTTTCCGGCCTGCTTTTCCCGGAGACTACTGTAATCGCCGGATGACGGCCCAACTAGCTCCAGCAAATTTTTGATCATGCGACTTCCGCGGTCGGAGTCGTCGACCGGGCGCGCAGGCAGCCAGACATGCTCTTCGCCGACCGCAGCTACGACCACGAAAAGTACTGCCGACTCCTGCGACAGAGCGGAATCCGGCCTGCGATTCCCGAGCGTGGCCAGCCGCACGGCACTGGCTTGGCGCCTTCCGCTAGATCGTCAAGCAGACGATCGCCTGGGCGCCCGGCAAGCCTCGTAGGAGTTCCCGGCCAGGACGTCACGTGCATGCAGTTCGATGCGAGCATGAGTACCTGCACCGCACCCCGGCAGCAACTCCCCGTGACGAAAACGCCTTTCCCCGGTCAGTGCCTTCTGGCAGGCTGTGCCGCGTGACAGGCGAGGGCGATGCCAGCAAGCATGACGATGCGTGGGCGATGGAAATGCTCCATCGAATACAACGAGGCGCACAGGAGGCGCATGAGCGTCGCGACGCGCTCGCGGCAGCGGTCGACGCAATAGCTGACGGATTCAGACAGTTGGGCCTCAAGCCTTGGGTAACGGAGCGAAGGAGCCAAGCGCGAGAGGACGTGAATGCGCCCGATGTCCTGCTCGGCGACCGCGCCGAACCGGTCGCGAAGATTCTCAGATATGAATCAGCGGTCAACATCCTTAGCGCCGCCGATCAGCTTCGAGGTTTCGCCGTCCTGCTTCGCGCGGAGGCATCGTTGATGGGCGGGGTCTCGGTCGCGCGCGGCATCTTCGAGGCATGCCTATGGGCCACAGCAGTGATCGACCCGACTATCACCACTGACGAGCGTCTCCAACGCGCCCTAACGCGTCGTCTCGCACGGCTCTCGGCAGGTATCCGTCTAAAGGGCATGCTCGGTGATAACGTCACTGACGCCGAGCAGGTCATCGACAACGACGGCCACATCGATGACGCGCACGGGACCAACCGGGATCCTGCGAAGGACATCACCGACATCGTGAACTACGCCGAGGGCCGGGGCTGGCGCGTAAAGAAGGGCCGCCGCGCCTTCGAGATCACGCCCCTTTCGATTGACTGGCTCAGCGAAAACCTTGAGCGCCGAATCGGCATCGAGGAGTACGCCTGGACAAGCGGGTCGTCGATGGCGCACGGCGAGCATGCCGCCGACACGGCATCGTGGGTTGAACTGTCGCAAGACCTTGGCACGGCTCCGGCGTGGTTGATCCAATTGTGGTCGACCGGCGCTTGGGCGGGGCCACGTCTCTTCCTTGCAACGCTCGCTGGCTACACAGGGAGGCTGAGCCTAGGCCGCGAGTATCAGCGGTTCGAGAAGCTGTTCCGGAACGAGGAGGGCAAGAGCTAAAGTGAGCACTTGGTTCCGGCTTTCTGTTCATGGGGATTCCAAGGAGTCACCGATCGCGCAATGAAGCGATTCGCTGGGAACATCACTTCTGCGGAATTTGATAGAGGCATCGCGGGTCCGCCTCGAATTGGTTCCCTTGTGGCGCCGCTCGAACGGCAGGCGAGTTCCGCCGGTGGACACGCCGAGACCTTGCGGCTGTCGGCATCACGGCGCTGATGGGGTGGGTGGCGCGGAAGTTCCGAAGCCGCCGGGCCATTTACAGTAGCTGGCCACGGATTCTTCTGCGTGGTCGGCACGCTCATGCGGGCTGGTTCGGTGTCGGCGGCGGTGGTCGGGCCGCCTGGCGCGCATTATGGCGATGACCAGACAGGGGCGGCTATGAGAACCGATTTCATTGACCGGGCTGCGACGGTCCTGGGCCACAGCGCGGGTAGGGTCCGCTGGCCGTGCGGAGCAGCCTTGCCAGACCGCGCCGGGGGGTACCGGGATAACCCCCGGGCTTTCGACGAGGCGGTCAGCCAGGCGCGGGACCGGCAGGTGGAGCTGGTGTCCTGGGCTGAGCGGCACGGGCTGAAGCTGAGCGATGCTGGCTGCTGTCCGCGGTGGCTGCAACGGAACATCAGCCTACAGTGCCGTGCCACTGGTTCCTCGACCCCGTGTACGCACTATGGGCCGTTCGACCAGGCACCGGATCGCGCCTGGCTGGACCACACGACGAGCTGGCTGCGGAACGGCAGGCCCGCCGTCCTGGCATCGGCTCCCTACAGTGTCTCGGAGTGGGCCGAAGAGCGGCTCGTGTTCTGGACGAAGCGGGACTCCAGGCTGCGCTTCACCCGGGGCGGCGAGGGCTGGTACGGGTTGGGCACTACACAGCTGATCATGTGGCGCTGCGACCGGGTCGCGCACGTCAGCGCCGTCTGAGCCGCCCCGGGGCCCGGCGGCGCCGGGCGCGGACCCAGCCGTTCTCAGGTGCCGGGTTGCTGCCACCGGCGATGGGTGGCAGCCCGTTTCCTGCGGCGGCGGTCGCATTGCCAGCACGTCCAGTCCGGAGCCTGTGGGATCGCGGTGCCGTTGTAGCAGCCGGAGGTGGCGCATCGCTGCCGCGCCTTGCCGGCCGCGCTGGGGAAGAGGAGACGAGGATCCTCCCCGGGGTCGGGGCGTTCCGCCCATTCGGGCAGGACCCGGCGGATGTGGTCGGAGTGACGCAGGACGTTGAAGGCCTCCCACTCGGCGCCGACAGCGCTGGGCGCTGTGCTGTGGTCGGAGTGCGTGGGGCAGCGCTGCTGCTGCCAGCGGCCCGCTGTGGTGAGGTCGTGGAACACGTTGACTTGGTAGATCCACATGGTGTCGCCTGCGGCGAGCACGAGTTGCCCGGCGCGCCCGGGGGCGGTGGGCACACGCTCCTCGACCCAGCTGCCGTCTGCGTTGTCCGGATCAAGGACCGGGTTGGCGCAGCGGGAGCCTTTGCGGGTGAGGGCGACGCACTGCACCTCGTTCAGCTGGCCGCGCGCGAGCCACCCGATCGTGCTGGTGCACTTGATGATGTCGCGAATCGGGGCTGCATCCTGGGCCAGCTCGCACGGCAGCACGGGTTCGGTCTGGTCCGGGCCCGGGTCGTGGGGGACGAAGCGGCCTCTGTGCTGCCAAGTGCGAGTCTTGATCTTCATCGCTCGGCGGAGCTGCTCCAGCATCGGCGACCGTGCGGTAGAGGGCTCCTCGCCGCTGGCAGGGAAAGGGCACACCGCCGGGTGGGCAATCCAGCACCACTTTTCGCGGTCCTCGGGGTGCATGAGCCGGGCCACACCGTTCTCCACCGTCCACCGGAAGGATAGCGGGATGCCCTTGACCGGATATTCCCGCGGGACCAGGGGAACCCGCGGTTCCTGGAACCGGTCGAACCATTCGATCAGGTGGCCGCAGTAGCGGCATCGGCCCACCGAGGCGCGGCGCGGCGTCTTCGACGCGCTGGAGGGCTGGATCGACAGCGTCCGGCCCCATGGGTTGCCTCTTGTCACGGTTCCGTTCATAGCCGCCGCCAGCGGAATTCACGGTGACCGGCAGCTCTATGACGTGTGACGCGTCGCCGAAATTGACCCGGACTGCGCAATGCGGCGAGACGCTGTAAAGAGAATTTACACTCCGTCCGGGCTGTCAGGAGCTATTCTGCGTGGTGGTGGTATTCGGCCCTTTCATGACCCGTGGCAGTGCAGTTCCGGGCCTCCGGAGTTCCGCAAAGCCGATCTGCTCCCGCGGATCTTCCCAGGGCGTTGCTCCGTTCCTCTTCCGGGGAAATCGGCGGCTTCCATGGAACTCGTGTGTTCAGCGAGTGCTGCCCCTCAGCGGGGCCCCGGGCAGCGGGAACGGGCCGGAGTCGAAGACGGAGCCAGCCATCCCCGCACAGCTGAAGTACCTGGCCACCTTGGTGAGGAAGGCCGGCAGGGAGCGGTCCGACACCGAGCAGGCCAGGGTGGCCAAGCGCACCGGCATCGAGCCGCGCCGCCCCCCGGGGAGTCGGCCTCGCCGCCGCTGACGACATCGCCGCGCACAAGCTGATCACCGCCCTGGTCGGCTCCTAGCGCTGGGTGCGGGCCGCACGGAGGTCAGCCCGTGCTGCCAGCGACATGCGCGATGGCGCGATCGGCAGCGGTCGGCGGCGCGCTCTGCGGGGCGGCGGGCAGGCTGGTGGCGTCCTTGAGGTGGTCGCGGAACCGCGCGCGCAACCGGGCAAGAGGGGCGGTGGCGCCCAGGCGCCTGAGGAAGTCCTCGACGCCCCAGGTGACCAGCCCGCCCTGCCGGGAGAGGTAGAGCCCCACGCGGTCGATCCCGAGGACGTTGTCGTAGTCGAGCAGGAGGTAGCCGGCGAGCTGGTAGATCTCCTCCCGGCCCAGCCTTCGCGGCTCCCGGGCCGCCTTGCAGACCAGCAGGAGGCCGCCGAGGATGAAGTCGGCATCGGCGCCGCCCAGGTCGGCCGAGCCGGAGAACTCCGGTCCGCAGATCCGCGCTGCGGGCGGCAGTGCACGGAACGCGGCGAACGGTTCCTCGGCCAGCTGCATCTGCTGGGAGATGTCCTCGACCGCGTAGGCCGGGACGCGGGCGCTCAGATCGGCCAGCGTGGTTTCTTCCGAGGCGTCGGCCAGCATGCTGTGGCGGCGGAACGTGCCCGTACGGTAGACGTCCTCGAAGTAGGCGGCGACGAAGGCGAGCCGGATAAGGGTTTCCTCGCCCAGCGAGCCGGGCGTGGCCAGCCAGGAGTCGAAGGCCTTCAGCAGCTCGGCACCCGCGGCGCGCAGCGCGGCGCGGCCCTCGGGCGCCGGGGCCCCGCGCGGCGGCTCGCTGCTGCCCGCCAGCGCAATACCGGAGGTCAGCGCGTTCCCGGGCCCAGAGCCGAGAGAGAGCCGGAGCCGGTAGTCGATGGCGTGGCCCAGCGCCCACCACTGGGGGTACTGCACGTCGCTCGGCTGCACAGGGCGGGGCAGGGCACGGATGCGCTGCTGGAGGTCCTGGACCAGGGGGACGGTGCTGGGGAGATGCTCGGCCATGAAGTGACAGACCGGCGAAGCGGGGTGCTTCAGCTGGGCGGTCAAGGGCAGCTCGACCAGGCGAGGGTCAGCATCGTCGCCGCGCGCATCGCCGACGATGCTCTTCTCGTAGTCCTCGATCCAGGCCAGCTTCTCCACGTCCAGCAACTGCCGCGCGCGGGTGACGGCGACGTAGATGAGCCGGGCCTCGGCCGGGTCCAGGAGTCGCGGGCGGCCGTCCTCATCGACACCGGGAGCGACGAATCCGGCGCCGATCCGCACACTGGACCACTCGCGGCCCTTGGCCTTGTGCGCGGTGGAGACGGTGACCTGGGCCCGGTCCTCGGAGGACAGCCGGTTGACCGCGTCGATGATCTGGTGAGGGCCGTACTTGTCGACCAGGCTGACGATGGCCTTCAGGTCCTGCCCGGACTTGTCGCGCTCGACGTACTCCTGGACCTCTCCCCAACTGGCGAAGAGGAACAGCTCCGGGTGGCTGGTGCGCTTGCCCTCCTTGAGTTCCAGCGCCGCATTGGCAATGCGGTTCAGCGCTTCCCCGCCGCCCGTCAGCGCGACCGGCACCCCCAGGTCGAGGAACTTCAGGACCTCTGCCATGGCGTCGGCGTTGCTCCGGCACAGCACCGCGTCGGGCTGCGCCGCCGTCCCGACCCGGGAGCCTTCCGGACCGCAGCCGCTGAGCTGCATGTTGGAGTCGGCGTGCCGCAGCCAGCGGTTGGCCACCGCGGCGATCTGCGGACCGAAGCGGAAGGACTGCGTCAGCGGCAGCTGCTCGGCGGGGAAGCCGGTCATCACATCGCGTGCGCTGCGCCAGGCGTAGATCTGCTGGGCCGGGTCTCCCACGCAGACCCGCTGGGCGGGCTGGTTGAGGAAGATCTCCTCCAGCACGGGGTTGGTGTCCTGCGCCTCGTCCAGCAGGACGAAGTCGGCCGGCAGTACCGGGTTGCCCATCGCCCAGAGCTTCATGTAGTGATCGTGCTCGAAACGCAGCTGACCTTTCGGGGAGCTGATGTCCTCCCACGCCCGGACCGCGAAGGGCAGCAGTACACGGGCGACGAACTCCTGCTCCTCGTCCTCCAGGCCGTTGACGTACTCCATGTGCCGCGCCAGCACCTGCCGGTCAGCGGAATAGCAGAAACGGCGGATCATGCCCGTCACCAGACGCGCCTGGTGATTTACCGTCACCTTCCGGGCCCCGATGTCCAGTTGCCGGTTGATCCCCAGGATGCTGGCCGTCACCCAGGCGGGGACGCGGGCCGACGCATCCAGCCGGCCCTTGAACCTCCAGCCAACAGCCCGGAACGCCACGGCGTGCGCGGTGCGGCAGTCGACATTGCTGCCGAAGCGGCGGCGAGCGTCATCCGCGATGGCCCGGTTGAACGCGACGTACAGGCCCCGCTTCGGGGTGCCGGCTGCCATCAGCATGAGAGTGGAGGTCTTGCCGGTCCCGGCTCCCGCGATGAGAGCCAGATCCTGGTCGGCCCCGAAGACCTCGCAGGCAGCCTGCTGTTCCTGTGTCGGTTCGAGGGCCATCAGTTTCCTCTCGGGAGGCGCGGGTCCATCCGCCGCAGGGCAGAAGAATGCCCGCTTATCACTCTTGGTCAATTAGGCTCATCAGTGAGTGATTCACCTGGGAGTAACGGAGGGGTCGGCCGGTGTCGGCGCCGCATCAACCGCGCAACCACCAGGGCCACGGACATCCGGCATGCGACTAGCACGCTGCCCGGCCAGCCTGCGTCTCCGGGCTGGCGCGCAGAGCGCCACGCGGCTCCCCGAGCGCGCCGTCAGTCAGTCGTCGTCATCCTCCGGGGTCTGCGCGTCGTCCGAGCCGGAAACCGGCGTCTCGTGGACATCGAAGGGCCCCCCGCGCACCGACAGCAGGGTCGGCCGCCCTGTCGTGGCCAGGACCTGTGCGCGATAACGCGGCCCGGTGCCGAACTGGTGCGCCTGGACACCTTCCGGGTTGGATTGCCACTCATCCAGGTGCTGGGCGATCGCGTCCAGGAGCTGGAGCTCGACATCGGGAGCTGCTGTCGCTCCCGCGGGTGCGAGCGTGCAGTGCAGGACGGAGACGATGGTCGCGGCGGTGGGAGCGGCCAACCATGTCTCGGCCTTGTGCTCCATGACGCTGGTCGCCAGCCGGGCGAGCGTCGCATCGAGGGGGTCCCGCCGCCACGGTTCCGAAGCGGCAAACGCCGGGTCCTCCTCCAGCCATGGCAGGAGAACCCGGCACTCGTAGGCGTTGAGGTCGACCGCGCTGCCGGCGAAGAGGCGGTGGAACACACGTAGCAGCACGTCGCGGCGGCGCGGCCTTGCCCGCCGCTCGTACAGGCAGTGATGGCACAGCCAGCCCATCGCTGCATATGGCCAATCCGCGGCGGGCATCCGGCCGATGAGATCCCCCGCCTTGACCGGGTCAGCGCATAGCCCGCAGCCGATCTCCGCCGCGGCCGGCTTGACCACGCGAGGGCGGGGAAGGCGGCCGCTCCCCTCCGGCCGCCGCACCCGCGGCCGGACGGGCGGCCCGAAGGACCCGGGAGCCTCCCGCCACCCTCTCAGCACCCGCACACACTCCCGCAGGTCGTGGTCGTCCGCGGCCCGAAGATTCCTGAGTCCCACCGCCTTCAGCAGCCGCGGGCCCACCCATTCCGGCCGGCGCACCGCCACGCCGACAGCCTCGATGCCCGCCTCGACCAGAGCCCGCAACGAATCGCCTGCGCACCTCTCAAGATTAGGTACATCGAGAACAGCCGAATCGAGGGGCACCATGACGAACGCCACGTCGCAACACTCCCGCCTAGTGGAGATATCACCCTCACGATGACGCCAACCGCCCACGATGCCAGGCACCGGCAGCCTCGCACTCCCCGTGTTGGAGTAGCAGATCCCCACCCAGGAGGGGTAGCGCCGCCCGGGTTGACGGGGGATCCCGTCTGCACAAGCGCGCTGCGGACGCGTCCCTTTCCCATCCTCCGGGAAACCGGCGAGGGGTGGGCGCCGTCCATGCCTTTCCCGTCGCCGTCCTCGCTGAATCTCGTGAGCTGCGATCTCCCCGACCACCGGGGGGTCACGACCTACCTGGTCTCAAGCCTCGAACCCGCGCTGCGCGTGATGGTTCAGTCCGTCGGCGGCATGGGGCTTGAACTGGTCACGCTGCTGCGCCGCCTCGTCGGTCATGGTCGGCCGCCCACGCCCGAACCCGGCGGCGGACACACGGTGCACTGCTACGACCTGGCCCTGCGCGATGTGACGTTCCGCTACGGCCCGCACTCGGAACCCGTGCTCGACAGCGCGAACGTGCGTATCGACCACGGCGAGCACCTAGCCCTCGTCGGCACCAGCGGCATCGGTAAATCCACCCTGGCCGATGTCCTCTCCGGCCGCGAGGCCCCGGATCGCGGCACCGTCCTACTCAGCGGAGCCGCCCTATCGACCCTGCGCGCCGACTGGCTGCGCCGCACCGTCGTTCTGGCGCGCTGGCCCAGGCGCAGATCAGTGGTCGCCATCCCGGTCACCAACCCGGTGTGTTTTCCGTAGTATTGGCCCGTGACGAGCCCCGACGGAGTGTTGCCAGAGCCCGGCGGTAGTCGGCCGAAAATGGCAGGCATGTCCAACGTGATCAGAGATGCGACCATCGGCGGGCCGACGGTACAGGCAGGAAGCGTCAATGACATACATATCTGGGCGCGCACGCTTCTCTCTGAGCGGTACCAGGCGTATGAAGCATTCTGCACTGCTTGGGAAGAGCTGGAGTCCGAGATTCGCCCAAGCCGAATCCCGTTCGGAATCCCCACTGATTCACTCCCATCCGCGTTCGAGGTAGAAAATTCACAGCGGCTGTTGGAGAATCTGAAGCGGCGGCAGGTGAGGATTTCACTCCTTGACGGAGAGGAGTCCCCGTCGGCCGACGTGCTAGACGCAGCAACACGCGCCGTTGCGACCCTCGGCCACGCAGTCCTCCAGTTTCACGATCGCGGAGATCTGGACAAAGTAATCGCAGCGGGAGACGCGATGGCCGAGGCAGGGGATCTCCTCGACGTAGCCGCAGAGTCCTTCCAAACATTCCTCCGGCACGCGAGGACAATCTTGAGCTCGCCAGATAGCGATCCCCACCCGATAGCCACGGAAGCGAATAAGAGCATCGATATACGGCGCCACGAGTGAGCCGTTGTAGCGGCGGGGGTTCGCCGATGCGGTACCGGGGCCGGCCCGCTCGACGCGTACCCAGGGGCCGAAGGCGCGTCGCGGGCGATGATGCGGTAAGTGGTGTCGGGCGGCCTGGCTGGCGACGGGTTGGACCCGGCAGCGCACACGGACGGGAGTGCACGAGGGGCGCCAGCCGACGTTGCTGCGGTCGTCGGTGGTCCGCTCCTGGGGGTAGAGGAGGACGGTCTTGTTCCCGAAGTCGAGGAGGCTCACGGTTGCCATCACTCGTCATCGAGTGGCCGGTGGGGCAGGTCCCGCCCGGGTAGCGCAGCAGGTGCCACGGGCGTGAGTGACCGGGGGAGGTAGGGCACTGCGGTGAAGGCGCCGTGGGGGGCGTCGAGGAGTGCCCACTTCTCGTCGAGGATGGTCAGGAAGCTGGTGGCTGCGCGGGTGTCGATGGTGTACGAGTAGTTCCCATCCGTCTCGCAGCAGTATCCGCCCGGGTTGCGCAGAACGCGAACGGCGGCGGCAGCTTCGACGGAGACGACCCGGGCGCGGTAGTGCGCGTGATTGCGGCGGCCCGCTCGTCAAGGTCGGCGATGCGGGCGCGCAGGCGGTGCTCCACGTCTTTCAGGAGCACGGCGGCGAGGCGCTGCGCGCCGTCGTCCAGTTCGCGGCCGAGGCGGGCGGCGACATCATCGACGGTCGCGTAGGCCACGGCCCTCCCCATTCGGTCGTTCGACCGCGGCGTCAGGCGGCGAGTTCGGGGCGGGTCGAGTTCGGTGACCCGTTCCTGGGCGGCGGCGGAGGCCGGGAGCCAGCGGTCGGGAAGGCGAAGGCTGCGGATGGCCGACACCCGGCCGACGGTGGCATCGCCGGGGACGAACGCGCCCGCCGCCCAGGAGAGCGATTCGAGGAGCCCGAGCGTCGGGGCGGCGATCACCGGGATGCCGCCAAGGTCCGGTAAGCGGCGTGGTTGAGGCCGATCACATCGCGCACCTCCGCGCGGCCGGAGCGCTCGTGGCCCGTCAGCGGGTGACGAGCATCTCGACCAACGGCTGGCCGAGCCGGTGCACATCTTCCTCCGTGACCGTCCACCGTCCGCTGCGGCTGGCCCGTTCGAGGGCGACCGCACGGGCGGGCAGCGCGAACCAGCGCGGCCTGCCGGGCGCGGAGTTCGTCCGAGAGCGCGCAGGGCGGCGGTCACGCGGCGGGGGTAGGGGCGAAGTCGGCCGCAATGTACTGGGCGGGGCCCATCCGGATCACCGGCGGCGCCTCGCCGTCCCGGACCGAGATGACTATGGTGACGAACCCCCGGCCGTAGATCAGGGCGTCCAGATGGGCGAGCTGGGACTTCTCGTCCAGGTCGTTGGCCTGCCACCACTGCCACCGCCGGGTGTCGGCGACCGCCGCATCGCTAGCCGGAAGGCTTCGACGCCGAGCCTCTTCGAGTGCGTCGATGTACAGCGCTGGCTAGTTCACCACGGTGGACCGACGGCGCATCCCCGGCGGCAAGGACAGTCCGATCGAGGCGAGGGCCATCGGGAAGGTCTGGATGCGCTGGTCAAGCGGCCCGCTGGTGGACCTGGCAGGCGGGGACGGGAATGGGCTGACACCGGGGTGGTGCCAGCCCAGGCCGCGTGGGGGAGCTGCAAGACACCCCCAGCGCTTTGCGTGTTATATCCCCGTGATTCAGGTTGGAGCCCAAAAGTCCCGGGTTGGGTACGTCGTTCTTGCACCCGCACGTGCAAAGCCGTGCACTACGAGAGTCCCAGGTGCTGTCATTTGCAGCAACCGGAGAGGGACACGGCTGCATCAACGCCTGCGGAAGCCTGGCCCCGGCAGGGCCCTACCGCCACGAAATCGCGAGGTCGTTCCCCGCATAGCGGTCCTGTAAACCGTGTCAAGCTCACCCCTTTTTTGTAATCGGTAGCAGGGACAGAGCCGCATCAACCCGCCGGTTCGGATTACCCGCTGAACAGATCTGCTGCCAGCATGAAGCCAGCCGCACAGGTGTCTGCAAGCACCCGCGGCGTGGAGCCCAACAGTCTTCTGCCTGGCGGCGGTTAAGGCCGCCAGGCCCCTACAAGATGGGTTGAGTACTCGTGATTGAGCAGCCCGCCGGCGGCGCACCCGCCGGCAAGCCGCCCGGGCCGCGGCCCGCCAAGTACCGCACCGTGAAGGTCCTGCTGGTCGTCATCGTCTTCGTGGCCGTCCAGGAGATCTCCCGGATACCGCTCGTCCCCGCAGGACACCTCCTGCTCGCCCTGCTCCCCGCGGGGCTGGTGCTCGGGCGCCGCCCGGCCGCCCGGCCGCACACGGGGAGGTGGCGGCATGGGGCGGCCTGAGAAGCCGCTGCCCTCCACGGGCAGGGCCCTGCGCGAACTCGCCGCCTGGCTGCGGGCCCACCGCCGGGAAGCCGAGCTGACCTACGCCAAGCTGAGCAGGGTCGTCGGCTACCACCCCACCACTCTGCAGCGCGCGGCCTCGGGCACGTCCGTGCCCCGCATCGAGGTTGTGGAGGCGTACGCCCGCGCGTGCGGCGGCAACGTCGACCAGGCCCGCCGGCTGTGGCGGATGGCCCGCTACGAAGCCACCGCCGGCCGCCTGGGAACGAAGGAGGACGCCTACTACCGCCCCTCCCGGCCCGAGCTGATCCGCGACATGGCCGACCTGCTGCCCGCGATGGTCGACCTCTACGAACGGGCCGGGGCACCTCCGCTGCGCGCGATGGAGCAGCGCGCCGGCGGCCACGGCGAGTTGCCCCACAGCACCGTCCATCGCATCCTCCACGGCAAGGCCGTGCCCACCCGGCAGCAGTTCATCGCCTTCATCGAGGCGTGCGGCATCATCGCCGGCAAGGACCGCGTCGCCTGGCTGCGCGCCTGGGGACGCATCCAGGAAGCCACCCTGCACAAGAGCACCCGCCATCGCGCCTGGCACACCGCCACCTTCACCACCGGCCCCTCCGGCCACCGGCCCGACACCGGCACCGTCGCCAAGGCCGGGTAGCCCGCACCCCCGCGGCTCAGGCGCGAGCGGCGGCGATCGGGGCGGAGAAATGGCGTGGGGCCTTCGTTGGACAGCTAATCGAACATGTGGTCGAATTTGGGTATGAGGCTGCCTGACTTCCCTCACGATCTGATCCGCGACCAGCACGCCTGGAACGTCACGTACGCGGAGCTCGCTGTCGCGGGGCCGTCCACCTATGCGGCGTTGCGCCGGAGGCTGATCTGGCTGTCCTGCCGGATCGCCGTCCATCCGTTCTGGGCTGCAGACCAGAGCAGGGCGGCCTGGGGGGAACTGCGCCGCCGCGTTCGGGAAGCTGAGCGGCGCGAAGCCAGGCGGGCGGGTGAGGGCAGCGACTGAACGGCGGGAGCAGATCGTGCGGGCGATCCGGGCGAGCATCGCCGATCGCGGCGTTGCACCGACCATCCGGGAACTGGGGCAGGCTGTCGGGCTGTCCAGCCCGTCATCCGTGCTGTATCAGCTCCGGCGGCTGGAGGAGCAGGGGATCGTGCGCCGGACAGGTCGGCGGTGGCGTTCCTACGGCCTCTCTGCGTGAAGGGTCGATGGGATCGGGCGGCATCTCCTCCCGGGGGGAGCAAGTCGCGGCCCCCGGCGCCTTCTGTGTCCGCACAGCCGAGTGCGATCCATTCCCGCCATCATCTCCGTTGCGGTTGCTCTGTTGTGGCCGGTCGGGGGCGTCGGCCTTCGTTGATGTCTCGATGCGTGCGCTGGACAGCGGTACCGTCACGCGGCCATCTCCCTCCGCAGCCGGTCCAGGGCGTGCTCTGCGACCGCGTGGACATCGGGCAGTTGTCCGGCGGACGCCCGCAGGACGCGCTGCAGCTGGTGGGGCAGGCGCAGGCGGGAGGCTTCGCCGATGGCGAAGGTCAGCCTCTCGGCGGCGTCGGCGCGGTCCTGGGCCAGGAGCCGGACGCGGCCCGTTGTCACTGCGGCGATGACCCGCCACTGAGGGGCGGCGGTAGCGGCCGGCGGGGGGCCTGCTTCGGCCAGGCGGATGGCGGCGCCGAGGCGGTCAGTGGCGACCAGGCCGCGCAACTGGATCTCGTGCAGGGCGTAGGGGTTGAACAGCGAGGTGTGCTCCACCTCCGGCAGCAGGGCCTGGCTCTCGCGCATCACCGCGTCGAACAGCGAGGTCTGGCCGGCTTGGCCGGCCGCGCGGGCCAGGAGCGGCAGGGCGGCGGCGCGGTCGGTGCGGTCGGGTGCCAGCGCCGCTGCGCGGCGCAGCCGTTCGACGGCCGCGCCGCGCAGGCCGGCCTTGCGCAGTTCGTTGCCGTGCATCCGCAGCGCGTAGGAGGTGAAGCGGGGGTCGTCGAGGTGGGGGGCGATCCGCAGGGAGCCGGCGGTCCAGCGTGCGGCCGTGGCGAGGCGTTCTTCGGGCAGGACGTTGCCCAGGGCGACGCCGAGACCGACGCGGGCCCGGGCGAGCAGGCGCAGGGCGGAAGCTTCGGTGTGGCCGTCGTGGACGCGCGCTTCCAGGCGGGCGGCCAGTGGCCACAGTTCGGCGACGGCCTCGGCGGCGTGCCCGGACTGGCGGGCGATCTCGGCGAGGCGGACGGTGGAGTCGCCGAACTGGAGCATGGCGCGGTGGTCGGCGTCGGCTGGGTCGGTGACCCCGAGAACGTGGGCGGGCAGACGTAGCAGGGTGGCGATGCGGCGTCGGGAGGCGATGTCATTCACGGTGCGTTTGCCCAGTTCCAGGGCGGAGATGGTGGTCTTGTCGTAGCCGAGGAGATCGCCGAGCGCGGTCTGGTTGATGCGGTGGACAGCGCGGTAGAAGCGCAGGATCGCCCCGAGGCTGCCGCCGGCCAGCACCGCCTGCGCCGCGGGGGTGGCCCAGTGCCACTGAGCGAGCGGGATCAATGGCGGCGGCTCCAGCGGGCGTTGCTGCTCGGCCACAACCGGCCTACCCGGGCTTCGAGGCGAGGTGGGCGTACCAGAGGTGGATGGAGCGTTTGTACCCCTGGGGCATGTTGAGCGCGTCGATCTGGTCGGCGGAGAAGAGGCCGATCTGCTTGTGCTCGTGGCTCAGGACCGGCTCGGCCTCGGGGGTCAGTACGGTGCAGCCGTAGGTGACGATGAGCACCCGCCGCCCGGGGAGGGGTTCGTAGATCCACACCCCGCCGTCGATGAGCGGTCCGGCTTTGACCTCCCAGCCGGTCTCTTCGGCCAGCTCGCGTTCCACCGCCTGCTCGGGGCTGTCATCCCGGACGCCGCCGGGCCCTGCGTCTTTCTCCAGCCTGCCGCCGGGCAGTTCCCATTCCTGCCGTTCGTTCTTCAGCAGCAGCACCCGCTGGCGGGCCCCGATGGCGACGCCTTTGACGGATACGGGCCAGGTGGGCGGCGTGTACGTCATCGCGGTCCTCATGGGCAGCAGGCGGGCGGGGGCACAGCGCCGGAACGCGCAACCTCGGGTCGCAAGGGCCCGCTTTGTCCGAGTCGCCAATCCGTCGCTTTCCCAGGCTAGCCGCCTCTCCCGATAGTGAAAGCACCCCCACCTCCCGGAGGAGACGATGAGCCAGAGATCTCCGCGCGAGACGTTCGCGCGGCACTACGTGAATCCGGCGGCCGATGACGCTGCGGACGCTATCGCTGCGCGGATGCGCGAAACCGGCCTGGTCACGGTGGACGGCCTGACCAGCCGCCGGGCCGTTCTCGACCTGGCCGCGAAGTGCATGCAGCTCATCCCGCACCGCGACAGCGAGCCGCACGGGCTGACCGTCATCCAGGACTCCGGCCACCCGAGCCAGCCGTCAGGATTCGCCGGCTTCAGCAACCAGGCCCTGCCCGTCCACACCGAGCGCTCCGGAACTCCCGAACCGCCGCGCCTGATGCTGTTCGTCTGCGCCCGGCCCGCCGAGGTCGGCGGGGCCATCCGGTTGGCCGACGGCCGCGCAGTCCACACCGACCTCGCCCACCAGCGCCCCGATGCCGCCACTGCCCTGGCCGATCCCCGCGCCCGTCAGCATATGACGCGACGCCACAGACGGGCCCTCCGAGTAGTTGATCCGGAAGTCTGCCCGATGCACGCAACAGGCACTACTCGCTTGCGGCACCACCACCGTCGCCTGCTCCCACCGGATGCCAAGCCCGTGCAACGCCTCGCTCGCGCCGACATCTGGCTAGCGCGCTGCTGTCGCTAGTCGGCGCAGCGCGGTGGCGCTGTGCGTGGTGGATCGGTCGGCGCCGCCGGGTCGTGGCCGACCAGTTCCCGCGCGGCCCCAGCTGCGGGGCTAGCACAGCCGAGGTGGGGCTGCTCGCAGTGTGGGTACAGACCCGGCGCTGACCAGTACGCGGCCCAGAGAACGCAGCAGACCTGTGACGCCACCGTGTGAGCCGGATCCGGGCGGACCGCCGGTTTGCGCCGCCCGTCCGGATGCCGGCACGCGCACACCACCACGCTCCAGATGGATTCGCCTGCGAGATCATCCCGCAGGCGCCGGACCCCTGCCTACCCCGTCCTGTCGGAGACCCGAATTCCCCGGCAGGGCAGGCAGGGCGCCGCCAACCGCGAACGATGTTGGCCGGTGCTGGGCGCGCGCACCCTGCGAAGTACAACCCACGCGGAGTGTCGGTGCCGGGCAGGACAATGGGGCAGGGCCGAAGGTCGTGGGAGGCAGGATGGCCATTGAGTGGGATCACCTCGACCAGCCGAGGTTCGACCGTATCGTCGAGGCGCTGGTGCACCGGATGTACGACGGCAACGCAACGGTCGAGACTGTCAACGGGCGCGGCGGGGACGACGGGATAGACATCAAGGTCACCGTCGGCAGACGAGTGCGGATCTTCCAGCTGAAGTACTACCCGGACGGCTTCCCGAGCTCCTCGTTCAAGGGCCGCCAGAGGTCGATCAAGAAATCCTTCGAGCGGGCCATGCAGCACAGCCCGTACGAATGGATCCTGGCCGTGCCATGCACTCTGAGCCGTCAGGAGAGGGAGTTCGTGAACGCCCTTTCGGGCGGGCGAAGCGTCCGCGTGAGGGTGATGGACCGGGCGGAGCTGGACAGCCGACTGGCATTTCACTCCGACCTGGAGGCTTTTTTCAAGCGTGACCAGCTGTTCGAGGCCGCGAAGGTCTACAACCAGGAGAGGGCCGTTCTGGCCGACGGTATGCAGGATCTGGCGCAACGGGTATCCGCGCTGGGTGGCCAGGTCGACAACCTGGACCCGCACTGGACGGTGGACTTCGCCCGCCAGGGCGACCGGGTGGTCCATACGCTTCGGGGCAAGCATCCCCGCGCCCATGAGGTCAGCCCAGTCAGCATCACCGTGACCGGGCGTGCTGGCTCGGATGCCGAGCTGGATGAGACGGTGACGCGCGCCTTCGGGTTCGGCACATACGAGGAGGTGGTCCTTCCCCCCGAAGCTGTCGAAGCGCTCTCCATCACCGGGCCCGAATGGCTTGCGAAGACCCTCAGGAACGTGGAGGTCCAGTTGCGACCCAACGGCCCCGCACCACACGCCGGACTGGCAGCCGAGCTGCTGCTCCTCGGCCCAGACGAGAAGGTGACCGCCTCCTACAGCGGACAGGTCCACAGCCTGGGCCAAGGAGGCTTGGGCCGATCCGTCGACGTCGAACTGCCCGGCGGAGCGCTGCGGTTGCTCATACCGCATGACGGCGCCGTGCCCGCGACGATTCAGTTCACCGCATCGCTGAAAAACATCGAGCCCGCCGCCGCTGCGCGCATCTTCCGCCTGCCCCAGCAGCTCCTGGCCAGTGAGACCTTCGAAGTCAAGGTCGACGGCAAGACCGTCAGCGGCGGGAATATCCCGGACGTGCCGGGGGACGAGATGCAGCGCTGGGAGCAGATGAGGCTGTATGTCGAGGACCTCGCCATCCTTCAGCAGCACACCATGCAGTACTTCCCCATCCCCCTCGACATCACCGCCGAGGACCGCGTCTCGCTCCGGGTCGCACGGCTCCTCATCGACGGCCACACCGTCGCCTCGCCCCGACACCGCCTTCTGACCTGCACCCTCAACGGCAACGACTCCCCCAGCCTGCGCTCCGCGCTCACACCACAGACTCCTAGAGGACTCCGGGCCACAGTCGAGCAGCTGACGCTCACGCTGGCCGGACGAACCTTCGACCTCGGCCCCGCGCACTTCTCCCACCCCAGGGCGGCAGCAGTAAACAGCCGGCAGGCCCTCGCAGCCCTCGACACCGGCAACGCTGAAGGCCTCGGCGTCAAGTTCCGCCCCGTCGACGGCGAACACTTCCGCCTGCGTCTCGGCACCAGCCTCGAAGATCAGCCTCCCACCACGCTGGATCTGCCCGGCTACCCCGAACCCCGCTGAGTACGTCCTTCACGGTCCTACCCAGAGGCAGGGATGCCCTAATGGCACCCACAAGACACAGTGGCCCGCTCGGGGACACTCCCGCCTCATTGAGTATGCCCGGACCGGGGCGCAGACCCTGCTGCGCACCTACCTGCCCGCCGGCCTGATGGCCAACGCCACGCCTGGCGGCGGACGAGTGCGGCTGACGGCCGTCCGCGCCTCCCGCTCGCCGAGTGGCCTCGCGCCCGACGCGGCCTCCCGCGGGGGGCGTACCGCGCTGATGACCATCGGCGGACGCCTCCCTGCGCGTGGTGGGTCAGTCGGTGCGCGGGCTGACGTCGAAGCGCCGGAAGAGTTCGGTGAAGAACTGCTGGAGCAGAGAGCGGGCATCGTCCCGGCCGATGAGTTCGGTGGCGCCAAAGCGGAACACCTCGTAGCCGCTGAGCTTGAGGTCACGGTCAGCGCGCACGGTTGCCGCGTACTCGGCCGTGTTGGCCCGGCCATCGGGGGTGCTGTAGTGCTGGGCGCCGTCCACCTCCAGGACGATGCGCTGGCCGTGGGGAAGCAGCAGCAGGAAATCCATGCGCTGGTTGAACAGAGCGTCACGGCCGCGGGATCGGACCGTTTTCGGGTCCCAGTGCAGCCACACTTCGGGCAGGAGCGCGGGCAGGTCGGGAACGGCAGGGCCGTGGATGGCGTGGTAGAGCTCCCACAGGTTCCGCTGCGGGGGCGAACTCCTCGGCAGGCACTCGCCGAGCCGGTTATAGAGCGTGGCCTTCGCCTCGACGTCCGAGGGCAGCTGGTGGGTCTCGCGCCACCACGCCTGAAGGTCCCGCCACCGGATGCCATCCGCGCTGATGGGACGGTCGTAGACCAAGACCTTGTCCGCGTTGCCGACGATCTCGACGTCGTTGTCCACCGCGCTGCGGAACCGAAGGTCGGGCTTGGCCAGCGACGCGAAGATCAGGTTCTTCGGCCGTCGCGCGTGTGCGAGACCGCTGGCGACCACCCGGAACACCGGATAGCCATCCTCAGTCCCGGTCTCGCGCAGCTCGGCCGCCACCACCCGCAGGCACTCGTTGATGGTCTCCACGATCCGTCGCTGCGCCGGCTCGTCGGGCATCACCTCCGGCGAGACGAGTCCTTCGAGGAACCGAATGAACCGTGCGTCACCGGCCTCGATCGCCCCCAGCTGCTCGAAGAGGTACTCGGTTTCCCAGTCCCCCGGGTTGCGAAACACGTGCTGGTCGATACGCGCGCCCAGGCCCGCCGGCCTGCCGGTGAGCACAGAGGCGAAGGGGTCGTTGTCCAGGACCCACAGGCGGTCCAGGAGGGCGCGGAACCGGTCGGCACCGTGCACGAGATCCTGCAGGCCGAGGGACCGGGCGATCTCACGCCTGGTCCTCTTAGGAATCTCCCGACTCCCGCCCGCCCACAGCAGGTCCTGGATGACGTTGCGCGTCGCCGGGTCCGGTCGCAGGGCAAGGAGCACCCGCTCAGCCACAGCGGGCAGCTCGTCGTCCACCACAGCCGCGAAGCTCTCCCGCACCCGCTCGCGTTTCGTGCCCCCGGCGGCCGGTTGCGGCAGCCCCAGCCGCATGCAGGCATCCCCCAGAGCGTCGTGCGTGTGTTCTTCCACCAGGCCCTCGACAACACCGCCGACCAGCTGCCGAAGCGTCACCATGTCCCTGCCACCGGTCACCGCGCGATTCTGACAGACGCCACCGACACCGCACCGCGCCGAAAGGACCACGCACGCGAAACGGCACCCTGAAGCAGCGGCTCCGCTGCTTGGGCTCGCTGCAGGACTCGAACCTGCGGCCAAGTGCTTAGATGGCGCTTGGTCGATGCTGGGCCGGTGAGGCGCTGACCTGCGGCGACTCCGGCCCTCAGCCCCGCTTGTTGGGGAACCTCGACGCATATTTGTCGAACGGCTAGGAAACGGCTCGGCACTCACGCAGGAAGACCGCCGGATCCCGAGGCGGAGAGAGCCGCGGAACAGCACCGCGCAGGTGGGGAGGGCGCGAGCATGTCCGACGTCAGGCGGTGCGGTGGTCAGCGAGCACAGTGGTTAGGTGGCGTTGGATGTTCACGCAGCGCGGGAGCAGCGGCGTTACCGCCCGGGCCCCTCATCAATGGGAAGGAGAAGTCCCGCGAGGGGGGAAGTCCGCGATCCGGCGGTGAACCTGCTCCGCTTCCTCGGCACGCCCCAGCCCCTCCAGGATCGCTGCAAGCAGTCCCAGCCCGTCACGCAGCAGGCCGGAGAAGGCCGCCGGTCGCGTTTCCGTCAGCTGGTCCAACCGCTCTACCGCCTCCTCCGCTGCCGCCAAAGCTCCAGGGAGGACGCGCCCATTTTCCACATCGACCTTCAGCCAAGCTGAACGCAGAAGCGTACGAACCAATTCGGGCTCGCGACCGGATTCAGTGTTTGCGGCCAAGCCACGGTAGATCTTCACTGCTTGTTCCACCACAGCAACTGCATCACCACGCCGTCCCGCCTTAGCCAGGGCGAGAGCGAGGTTGTTCAGCGCTTGGCCTTCACGGTGGTGGTCATCGAGCTCGCGGAAGATGCCGACCGCACGGGTGTGGGCTTCGATCGCCTCCTCGAACCGTCGCACCTCCGCCAGCACGAGACCGAGATCGCTCAGCGCTTGGCCTTCACGGTGGTGGTCATCGAGCTCGCGGAAGATGCCGACCGCACGGGTGTGGGCTTCGATCGCCTCCTCGCACCGCCGGGCCTCCGCCAGGGCGAGAGCGAGGTTGTTCAGCGCTTGCCCTTCGCCGTGGCGGTCACCGAGCTCGCGGCAGATGGCCAGGTCCCGGGTGTGGGCTTCGATCGCTTCCTCGAACCGTCGCACCTCCGCCAGGGCGAGACCGAGATTGCTCAGCGCCCCTCCTTCACGGTGGTGGTCATCGAGCTCGCGGAAGATGCCGACCGCACGGGTGAGGGTCTCGATCGCTTCCTCGAACCGTCGCACCTCCGCCAGGGCGAGACCGAGATTGCTCAGCGCCCCTCCTTCACGGTGGCGGTCACCGAGCTCGCGGCAGATGGCCAGGGCGGTGGTGGTGAGAGTGATCCAGTCGTCGAAGTAGCGGCGGTGGTCGAGGTAGCCGGTGAGGCCAAAGGCGAGGGCGATGGTGGTGGCGGGGTGTCCGAGGCGGGGGGCGGCTGTGGCGGTGGCGATGAGGTTGGCGAGTTCTGCGTCCAGCCATTGGAGGGCCCGGCTCCGGTCGTGAAAGCCCGATGAGCGGGGGCCGGGCCAGAGCTCCAGATGGGTGGCGGCGTCGGCGGCAGTGTCCTGGTAGTGGGTGAACAGACGGGCCCGAGCCGTCTCACGCTGGTCTGCGGCGGCCTGGGACGGCTCACGGCCGCATGCGTAGGCGTACAGACGGACCAGGTCGTGCATGCCCCATCGCCGGCCATGCCTGCGTTCGACCAGGTGTGCGCGGGCCAGGCTTTCCAGGATCTCCTCGGCGCCCAGTTCTTCGACGGCGGCGAGGCGGGCGGCGGCTTCGGTGGACAGGTCCGGGCCCGGGTTGAGGGGAAGGAGCCGGAAGAGTCGGGCCTGCTGCTGATCGAGGCGTGCGTAGGACAGGTCGAAGGCAGCGCGAACCGCAAGTTCATCCCGGCGTAGCCGTCTGAGCCGTGTATGTTCGGCTTCCAGCGCGGTGGCCAGGTCGGCCGCGGTGCGTTGCTGGGTGTGGTCATCGGCCAGGAGGGCGGCGGCGATGTTCAGGGCCAGTGGCAGGCACGCGCACAGCTGGGCGATCTTCGCGGCTGCCTCGGGCTCGTCGCGGACGCGGGTGTCCCCGTCGCCCCGCAACATGCGCAGTTCTTCGCGCAGCATCTCGACGGCGTTGCGTTCGTCCAGGACGTCCAGGTCGTGCAGGCGGGCGTTGATGGCCAGAGTGTGGCGGGAGGTGACCAGGGCGGCGTTGACGCCGTCGGCGGGCAGTAGGGGACGGACCTGGTCGGCAGAGGAGGCGTCGTCGACCAAGACGAGGACGCGCTGTCCCTGCTCGGCATAGGCGGCCAGGATGCTGTGGTAGAGCCGTTGCCGATCCTGGAGGGTGCGCGGGAGGTGGTCGCCGGGTACAGCAAGCGCCCGCAGCAGCCCCTCCAGCGCCTGCTCGGGCGGGACGAGGCGCTCCGCGTCGTAGCCGTGCAGTTCCGTGAACAGCACACCACCGGGAAACCAGCCCCACACCTTCCACGCGAGGTTGCCGACCTTCACCGCGAGCTCGGTCTTGCCGACACCAGCCAATCCGGAGACCGCGCTGACCAGCACCGTCCGCGGCCCGCCCGCATCACTCCCGCCGGGGGCCAGAACCTTTTTGACCTCCTCGATGTCCTTCTCACGGCCGGTGAAGGCGGGCGAAGCCCCCGGCAGGCCGCCCAGGGCTGGGGTAATCTGCGGCGGCAACTGGACGGTGATGTCCCGGCCCTGGATGACCGGGCCGATGAAGACGCCGCTGCCGCTGATGGAGTTCACGACCCGGAAGTCAGACCCGCCCCTGTCCGCCATCCGCCCTTCCTCCCTTCTTCCTGTTCAGCTCTGTGCCGACGGGGTGCCGTCGCTGCCCGCGCCCGTCGGCGGCTGCCGTGGGGGCGCGGCCTGCTCATGGGGTGGGGTACCGAAGGAGAAGTCCCGCCCCTGATAGACCGGACCCGCCTGGATGCCGCCGCTGATGGTGTTGTGCAACTCACCTCCCACGCCGCCGGCCCGAGCCGGAGGCCGAGCAGTAACGGGACTGCCGGAGGAGCGCACGAGCGCTAGAACCGCGACGACGGTGGAGAACAGGGAGGCCGCCGTGCCGACGATCCCTCCGGCCAGTGCCGCCGTATCGAGATTGGCCACAACCACCAGTACCGCCAACCCGACGGTCAACGCCCCGCAGACCACTGCGGTCAGCCACACCACCACCCGGGATCGCCCGGACATCCCCTCCGTCACCGTCCCCTCCCCTCAAAGCAAACACCTGAGATGACGGCCTGTCAGCCAGCCCTGACAGTAACGGAATCGTCTGGCTGACCGCCCTTGTTTCTCCAAGTCCGAGACTTCAACCCTGGCGGAGCGGTCGGCATCTCGGGCCCGAAGCCGGGCAGGGCGAGTTGGAACTGTCCGCTCACAGGGCCTCCCTAGCGGGTTGGGGGCCGGGAATCCGGCCGCTGACGGGTCGTGGTTGCGGCTGTGGCCGCTTCGTTGCTGCCGCTTGGGGGTTGGTGAACTGGGGGGAGTGCGCGGCCTAGACGGCCGTGTGGGGCCGCGCCCGGGGTGGATTGCGGCCCCACACGGGGCGCTGCGGTCAGCCGGTGGGCAAGTCCATAGCGAACAGATCGGCCCGGCGGTCCACCAGCTTCCAGCCGTGGTCGGCGAAGACTGCTTCGTCCCGGCCCAAGGCAAGGACGTCGGTCAGATAGCACTGGACGCCGTGGGCGAACTCATCGAACGCGTCGCCGCTGGCTCGGCCCAGATGACGTTGCCGCCTTGGTGGACGGCGGTCAGGGCGACGTCGTCGGTCCGGATCGAGATGCCCTGGCCGAGGAGCACGCCCACCGGACCGAGGCCCCGATCATGGCCAGCCCGGCGCGAATGATGGGCTCCGCGCTGCTTGCGCGTTCTGGTAGGCGTGGTCGGAGATTCGGTGACCCGGCGGCGTGCTCTTGGTCCTCGTCCACCGGCGGGGTCGCGGTAGTCGTGGCGCATGGCCGCCAGGCCACCGCAGTCCGCCAGGCGTGGTCGATGGCGACGGGCTCGGGCGTCTTCGTCTGTACCCGGGGAGGCGGCGGGCACTTGAACGGCGGCCGGACCGGCCACCTCGGCCACGTGCCGCTACGTCGCCGAGTGGACCGTCGTGAAGACCCGGTGGCAACTGACGGCCGACGAAGCCGAGTCCGCTGCGCTCCGCCAGGCCGCCGCCGGCTGCGAGGACGTCGTCCTCGACGTCGAGGTCGCGCCGTAGCAGGCGCAGGGCCGGGCGTTCGGCGACGGTATCGGCGGCGCGCCCGGACTGGCGGGCGATCTCGGCGAGGCAGAGGGTGGAGTCGCCGAACTGGAGCATGGCGCGGTGGTTCGTCGCGGGCGGTGTCGAGGGTGAGGACGGGGGCGTAGGCGCCGACAGTCTGGAAGCCCCGGTGGTAGGCGGTGCGCTGAGCGACCTGGGCGACGCTGCGGTCGGACTCGATGGGAGAAGGACCTTGCGGCGGAACTCAGGTGGATGGCTGCAGGGCATGGGCTCGTCCTGCGGCCCAGATAGCTGAATGTCCGGCAACTCGTCTCACCGATCTCCAGGCTCATCACTGTCTGAGTTGTCAGAGCTGGGGTGTGGCTGGGTGCAGGAGGTGGCGGACGCGTTCGTCGAGTTGGGTGGTGTGGTGCAGGCGGCGGCTGCGGTAGGGGGTGAGGTGGCGGCGGATGTCGGCGAGGGCGGAGCGGGTGCGGGTGGAGGCGACGCCGTCCATGTGGTCGATCGCGCGGTGCCAGGTGGCGCAGGCTTGTTCGAGGTGGCCTTGGCGGAGGGCGGATTCGGCCTGGGCGGTCAGGTCGAGGGCGATGATGCGGGCGTAGGTGCCGGTGGGGCGTGAGGCGGCTGCGCGGGCGTAGTGCTGGGCGGCGCGGGGGTGGTCGCCGAGGGTTTCCAGGACCTTGGCGGTGCGGGAGAGGACGGTGGCTTGGGGTGGTCCCCAGGCCAGGGCCCAGAAGGGCACGTCGTCGCAGTAGCCGGTGTCCAGGGCGGCGCGGGCGCGCTCGATGCCGGTGACGGCGGCGGGCCGTTGGCCGGTCTTGGCCAGGGCGTGGGCGTGGGTGATGTGGAAGAGGGCCTCGACGGGGGCGGCGACCTGTCCGCGGGCGCGGGTGAGAGCGGTGTCGGCCAGGTCCAGGCAGTGCTGGGGCCGGTGGAGTTTCATGCCGTGCTGGGACATGGTGCGCAGGACGAAGGGGGCCTGCCCAGGTTCGCCTGATTCGGCGGCCAGGGCGTAGGACTGGAGGAAGTAGCGCTGCGCGAGGCCCTGTTCGCCGGAGTCGTAGGCTTTCCAGCCGGCGAGGTGGGCGGCGGCGGAGGCGACGGAGAGCATCCGGCGGCGGGTGGTGTCGGTACGGAAGCGTGCCCGGCACAGGGCGGCGATGTCGGTGATGAGGTACTGGGCGAAGGCTGAGCGGCCGTGTTGCCCGCCGTGGCGTTCGTCCATGTCGGCGAACAGGCGCACCATGTCGCGCACGGCGTTCACCTCGGCCGTGCCGGCGACGGCTCCGCCCCGGGCCGCGGCGGTGCGGCGGGCGGTCTCCTGGACGGTCTGCAGGGGGAGGGTGGCGGCGGCCATGGAGTAGGCGGAGGTGGTCAGGAACCGGCGTCGATGCACGTCTGCCTCTCCGATCATCTGCAGGACCTCGACCGGGTCGGGGCCGAGGGACAGTCCGATGCTGTCATCTTCTGCGGCAGAGGCGGCGGTTGGCAGGCCCAGGTCCGCGCGTGTGATGGGCCGGCCCAGGCGACGGGAGAGCGCTTCGGCGAGGCAGCGGGCGGTGGTCTCTTCCGGGACGGCCCCGCGGACCCAGTGATGGACGGCCGACTTGTTGGTGCGCAGGCCGTGGAGGCCGTTCTCGGCCGCGACGGCGCGGACGTGCTGGGCGGCGGCCTGATAGGTCAGGCGGGCCTCGGCGAGTAACTCCCGGAGCTGGGCGTTGAGTTGATGGGGCATGGGGTTCCCGCCTCGCCTCGTATACCGGATATACCGCTGCGCTGCCCGCACACCGTACCGCCCGCACGGCCCGGGCGGTTCACTGCTTGCTGAAGCTGAGTGACGCAGCGTGGCTGGAGATGGTGGTGGGCGGAGGAGTGGTGGCGATGTCGTTCCCCGAGGAGATCCGGGTCCTGGCGCCGGCGGCCAGAGCGGTCGACCGCGTCGCGGCCGAGCGGGACGCGGATGTGAAGCTGGGCCTGGAGCTGGCCGGTCAGGAGCTGGAGGGGCCGGTGGTCGACGTACTGAGGGTCCGCCTGCTCGGGCACATCGCCGATGTGCTGCCGGCGGCCCGGCGGTACGCCGCGGTGCAGTCGGCCGGACCGGCCCGCGAGGAGGCCGAGCGGGTGCTCGCCGGGGCCCAGGCCCTGCTCGGGGACACCGCCCTTGCTCGGGGAGCGGCTGGCCTGCGGAAGCTGGCCGGAACGGCTGGCTGGCTGGTGCAGGCCGCGGCCCTCGCGCCACCGCCCGCCGCCGGACAGCGCGCGGCGTAGCCGCCCTCGGCGCCCCGGCCCGTAGGCCCGGGCCGCGGTGGATCGCTCACGCACGCCGGAAGTCCCGCGAAGGAAGCCACCTCTGGCTTCGTCAGCATCCCCCTTTCCCTCCGCGCAGCCCTGGACCAGCGCGGATCCACGGAAGAAGGTCTCTCTCATGCTCATGCCCGACTCCACAGGTGCCCGCGCGCTGGAAGCTCTTCGCCTCGCCGGGGCCCACGGACTCGACCGGGCCGCACTCGCGCCCGCCTGGAGCGAACTGTCGGCGCTCCCTGACGAATTAGGCGCCGCCGTGGCCGAACGCGCTCCCGGGCGGGTGCTCGTACGCGGCACGCTGGAACGGCGACTGATGCTTCTCGAACGCCGCGACAGCCGTTGGGCGGCGGCGGACCTCTCGGGTCGGCCGCACGCAACCCGGCGCTGGCCCGGGTGGCTAAAGGGGCATCTGCGGCTGGACGCGCCGGAGGGCTGGCTGTCGCTCGCCTCGCTGGATGCGTTCGCCGCGGACCGGCTCAGCCGTCCCCGGGTGCTGCTGGCCGCGCTGTATCACCCCGAGTACTTCCCGCTGCCCCGGTTTCCCTTGGGGATCAGCGACGTGGCCCGAGCCGCCCGCTCCACGCTGAGGGGCTCGGTGGAGCTGGCCGATATGCAGCTGGGTGTGACGCTGGAGGACTTGATCAGGCGGGTGGCCGCGGACCGGCCCGACATCCTGGGGGTGTCGGCGACCTTCGGCCAGCACGACCTGCTCACCAGCCTGCTGGACGCGGCGTTCGCGTTGCCGGACCCGCCGATGGTCGTGGCCGGCGGGTCGCTGACGGCGCGGACCGAGGGCCTGCTGCTGGAACGCTACCCGCGGCTGCTCGTGGCCCGTGCCGCGGGCGAGGCCACGATGGAGGCGCTGTTGGCGCACTGGCACGGCGATCTGGGCCGTGACCAGGTCCCCGGCCTGGGCTACAACGGGGCCGCCCGGGGCGGCGGGCTGGCGATCGGCCGGCGCCGCACGGCCAAACCGGCCTCCCGGGACGCGGCGGGCGACATCCTGCCCGAGCTGGACCTGCTGCCGGCCACCTTCGAGTATCACGGCGTGGCCCAGCTGGAGACCAGCCGCGGGTGCACCAACTTCTGTTCCTTCTGCCCACGCGGCCACAAGGGCCTCTGGTCCGGCGCCGAGCCGGAGGGACTGCCCTGGCTCCTGGCGGAGTTACGCCGGATCTTCGACCGCTACCCCGGCGTCGCACGCACGCTGTACCTGGTGGACGAGGAATTCATCGGCCGCGGCCCCGGCGCGGCCGAACGGGCCCTGGAGGTTGCCCGGCTCGTGCACGGGGCCGGGTTCGCGTGGGAGTCGTCCTGCCGGATGGACCAGGTGGTCGATCCCGCCCGGGACGAGGCGTGGCACGCGGAGCGGGCCGTCATGTGGCGGGAACTGGTCGGCCGGGGGCTGCGGCGGATGCTGTTCGGGGTCGAATCCGGCGTGGACTCCATTCTCCGGCGCTTCAACAAGGAGACCACCGGCGAGCAGAACGCCCTGGCCATCCGCACCCTCTCCGCCCTGGGCGTGCCCACCCGCTTCACCTACATCACCTTCGACCCCCTCATGACGCTGGAGGAACTCAAGGCCAGCTACGCCTTCCAGGGACGGACGGACCTGCTGCTGCACCCGCAGCCGCGGATGCCGGCACAGGAGATCGTGCGCGGCGTGCGGGATGAAGCGTTCGTCGCCGAGCACGCCACCGGGCGGGCGCTGCACACCGGCATCTCCTACATGCTGGTGTCGATGGAGTGCCTGACCGGCGCCGCCTACACCCGCACCGTGCAGCAGGCCGGGCTCGCCGGTGCGCAGCGCCCGTCGATGGGCCGGGTGGACGCCACCTACGCGGACTGGCGCATCGGCGTGGCCAGCGACTGGGCCCAGCGCTGGGTGGACCGGAACTTCGCGCTGGACTACACGCTCAAGTCGCTGGAGAAGGTCCTGGACGGCCCCCCTCGGCGGGCGGTGCGCCAGACGCGGGTGGTGATGAAGGACGCGTCTTTCAGCGTCCTCGGCCAGATGATCACCGCGATCGACGCACACCCGGCCGCCGCCGGGCGGGTGGGCGGGGAGGAGGCGCTGTCGCAGCGGGTCCGCGCCGTGCTGGAGACGCAGATCGACCGGCTGCGTGAGCGCATGGCCGCCGCCCTGCCGCAGGTCGCCGGTGTCCTGGGGGCGGAGCACGCCCGGACACTGCGGCGCGAGCACCGACGGTGGGAGACCGCCACCGGGTGGCGGCTGATCAATGCGGCGGACCCCTGTGGCACCTGAACCGGCCCGGCCTGCGGCGGCCCGCCACCCCCGCGGGGGCGGCGGGCCGCCGCGCGGGCGATCAGGTCCCGGTCTTCTCCGGGATGGGAACCCAGTTGAACTCCGGGCAGAACCGGCGGTAGGTCACCAGCTTCCACGCCGCGTACTCCTCCAGCCGCCCGGAGATCCTCAGCAGATGCTTGACCCAGGTATGGCAGACCCGCTCCTCGAACGTCATGGACGCCGCGATCTGGTCGAGCATCCGGCCGGCCACCACGAAGTCCTCCACCGTCAGCGCGCTCAGATCGACCTCCACACCCTCCACACGGAAGGAGAACACCAGGCGCGTGGTGGAAAACCGGGTCGCGCGCTCGCCGAGGAACCGGGCGTGCCCCTCAAGGGCCTTCAGCAGGACCTCCCGCTCCGCCACCGGGTAGCCGATGCCCAGATCCAGGTCCGAGGTCTCCAGGTTCAGCCCGGTGCCGAAAGATCCGACATCGCGCGGCCGGTGCCCGGTCCACCCCTCGATCAGCGAGGAGGCGTCGGCGCGGACACGGGCGAGCCGCTCGTCATGGACACGCATAGCAGCGTAGAAGCGCTCCGCCCGCTCGAACTCGGCAGCGGTGAAGTCGCCGCGACCGGCCCAGCCCGTCGCCGTGATCGCGTCCAGATCCAGATCCGTAGTGAGGTGTGGGTTCGTCACGCCGCACGACCCTAGCCTCACCCGCCCCACCCTCGCGGAGTCTCTGACAGGAAAAGAGAAGAAAAGGAGGAAGTGTGTGAGTGGCATCCCCACCGGCACGCTGCCGCACCGCACCCTGACCGGCGGCCTGTCCGTGCACCCCATCGGCGTCGGCTGCTGGGCCATCGGCGGCCCCGACACGAATCTCGGCCTGCCCATGGGCTGGTCAACAGCCGATGACGCCGCTTCCCTGCGCGGCCTGGAGACCGCCTACCGCCTCGGCGCCAACCTCTTCGACACCGCCGACGTATACGGCCACGGCCACTCCGAACGCCTCCTCGGCCGCCTGGTGGCCGCCGTGCCCCGCGACAGCCTCGTGCTGTCCTCCAAGGTCGGCTACTTCGCCGGCACCGCCGCCCACCCCTACCTTCCCTCCCACATGCGCCGCCAGCTCGCCACCACGCTGGAGAACCTGAACACCGACCACCTGGACATCTACTTCCTGCACAACGCCAACTTCGGCCCCGACGACCGCTACCTCGACGGCGCGATCGAGCAGATGCGCGCCTTCCAGCGCGAAGGACTCATCCGCGCCGTCGGCATGCGCGGCCCGCACCGCTTCGCCACCGAACGCCTGAGAGTGCCCGCCGGACAGCGCGGAGACAAACACACCCGCTTCCGCCACCTCTTCGGAAAGGTACGGCCGGACTACCTCGCCGTACGCCACAACGCCCTCACCCCGCCCCCACCCCCCGGCCAGCAGGACATCTTCGCCTTCGCCGCCCAGCACAACGCCTCCGTCCTGATCAACAAACCCCTCGCCCAGGGCCTGCTCACCGGCAAATACACCCCCGGCAACCCCCCGGCCTTCACGCCCGGAGACCACCGCCTGCGCAAACGCTGGTTCACCCCCCAGACGCTGGCCACCATCCACGACGGCCTGGCACCCCTACGGGACCGATTCGGCCCCTCCACCGGCGACCTGGCCCGCGCCGCACTCCAGTACTGTCTCCACCACACCGACAACGCAGCCGTCCTCGTCGGGTTCACCACCCCCGAGCAGGTCACCCAGAACCTGACTGCCACCGGCACCCCGCTCACCCCGGAAGACCTCGCCTTCCTGCGCACCACCGCCCTGCGCCTCCAGCAGCGCCTCGACGCCACCGGCGAGGTCTTCCTCGACGAGAAAGAACCCCCCCACCGATGACCGCCGGCCAGCTCTCCCTCCTCACCCCCGAACCACCCCGGTACACCCCCTCCACCACCACCGCGCGGCTGATGGTCTTCAACGTCCAGCACGCCGCCCCCGAGCGAGCCCGCCGGCAAGCAGCCTGGCTCGCCGGCCAGGAGATGGCCGACCTGCTGATCCTCACCGAAGTGGGCACCAGCCCCGGCGCAGACGCCCTCATCACCGCCCTGGGCGACCACGGGTACGCCTCCGTCCTCGCCCCCCAGCCCGCCGACCGCGACTACCGCACCGTGCTCGCCTCCCGCTCCGCCGAACTGGAACCCCTCCCCAGCGGCATCACCGTCCTGCCCCACCGCGCCCCCTGCGCCACCGTCCGCATCGGCGACACCCCCTTCACCCTGCTCGGCCTGTACGTCCCCTCCCGCGGCCCCAAAGACCGCCGCAACGAGAACAAGCGCGCCTTCCAGCAGGCCGTCACCGCCGCCCTGCCCGCCCTGGCCGCCCGCAGCGACGGTCCGCTCATCGCCGCCGGCGACCTCAACGTCCTCGAACCCGGCCACACCCCCCACTACAGCGTCTTCGGCCCCTGGGAATACGACTTCTACCGCTCCTTCACCACTGCCGGCCTCACCGACGCCTTCCGCCACCTCCACCCCGACACCACCGAGCACTCCTGGCACGGCCGCAGCGGCAACGGCTACCGCTTTGACCACGCCTTCCTCACCACCCCCCACCGCACACAACTCCTCGCCTGCCACTACCTCCACCAGCCGCGCCAACTCGGCCTCACCGACCACTCCGCCCTCCTCCTCCACGTCAGCGGAGCAGAATCAGCCCCCTAGAACGACGCCACCGCCGCCCACGGGGTCCGTGTGCGCATCTCGTCCTACACGCGAGACGTCTATCCGCTCGGCCGAGAATCTCGGCCCGGCTGGAGAGTTTCGATCGCCTAGTGCGCGCCGCCTCCTCCCTGGATAGCGGGGATGCAGCCGTTGCCGAGTTGCGTCGGGCCGCGGGTCTTACCAGGGCAGGGGCTGCCGGTCGTAGAAGAGACCGCCGGTGGTGGTGGCGTCGTCAGGGAGGGTGGCGAGCCAGACAGGGGTGTCGGCGCCTTGTTCGGGAGTGCGGGGCGCCCCGGGGCCGCCCATGTCGGTTCTTACCCAGCCGGGGGATGCCGCGTTGACGAGGATGCCGGTGCCGGTGAGGTCTGCAGCCAGGACGCGTGTCATCGCGTTGAGCGCGGCTTTGGAGACGCGGTACGCGGGTTCGCTGCTGCTGGTCATCAGGCTGAGGGAGCCGAGGTTGCTGGAGACGTTGACGATGCGCCCGTAACCGACGCTCCTCATATGGGGAATCACCGCGTTGGCCAGGCGCCAGGCACCGAGGAGGTTGACTTCCAGGGTGGCGGTCAGAGTGTCCATGGGGAGTTCGCTGGCACGGCCCGCGCCGTCGGTGACACCGGCGTTGTTCACCAGGACATCGAGTCGGCCGTGCCGTCCGACGGCATGCTCGACGGCGGCCGTCACGCTGGCGGGTGAGGTGACGTCGAGTTGGAGCGGTTCGGCTCCGGCCCCGAGGACATCGTTCACTCGCTGGGCGCCGCCCGGGTTGCGGGCTGCGGCCAGGACGTGGAGGCCGCGGGCGATGAGCTGGCGGGCGATCTCCGCGCCCAGGCCGCGGTTGGCGCCGGTCACCACGGCGATGCGTGTCTGGGGCATGGGTCAGGCCGCCAGGGCGGCGATCCTCTCGTCGAGCGCGGTGACGGCGGGGCTGGAGCTGAACGGTTGCAGGGAGGTGCGGAGGGCAGAGACTTCCTGGCTCCCGCGGTTGGAACGGGCGCTGTGGGCCAGCTCGGCGGCCTGGGCGGCCAGATCGCATGCGTGGTCGAGGTGCCCGGCCTGGAGGCGGGCGCGGGCCAGGCGGATGGTGTAAATGGTGCGGTCCCGGACGTAGGAGGGGGCCTGGTCGGCCAGGGCGCGCATCAGTACGGGTTCGGCCTGCTCCGGCTGGCCCAGGTCGACGAAGCACGCCCCTGCCTGGGCGGCGAGTTCGGCTGAGTCGAAGTAGTACACCCACGCCGGGTCCTGCCACGCGGCGGTGTCAGCGGTGTCGAGGAGTTGTTCGGCTCGGTTCAACGCCCGGGCGCAGGCACGTTCGTCGCCGGCGACAGCATGAGCGCGGGCCTGGCGGCTGGCGAGGAAGGCCCGCACCCGGGGGCTCGTGTCGCCGGAGTGTTCCTCGGCAGTATCGGCGAGGCTGACGGCTTCGACGGGGGCGCCGGCGAGGGCGGCCTGGAAGGCCATGCCGGCCAGGACGTTGGCGCCCAGTGGCCGGTCGTCGGCGGCGTGCGCGGCATGCAGCGCGGTGAGGTAGTGCCGCTGGGCGGCGGAGTGCAGGCCGGAGTCGAAGGCAACCCATCCGGCGAGGTAGGCGAGTTCAGCAGCCGTTCGCAGCAGGCGTTGACCGAGGGCAGCCGAGTAGGAGGAGTGGCTGATCAGCTCGGTCACCATGTGCAAGTCAGCCAGGGCCAGGCGCAGGACGCTGTCGCCGCTGAGGCGATCATCCAGCTTGCGCAGGGCGGGAATGCGGTCCTCGACCCAGGCGACGGTCTCCTCGTCGAGACGGCCGCCGTGGGCGGAGGCGGTCAGCCGGTCGGGCTCGGCGCAGGCCCAGCCGGAAGCGGCTGCCGTTACTGCTACTCCGCTCACCGTCATGAACCCTCGGCGGTCGATCAACGCATCCTCCATGAGCGCTTCAAGGGCCTCCAGGGCCCCTTGAGTGGACCAAGGGAACGCAACCCGGGCCGTCTCGGCACCGGGCAGCCACTGGGGCCAGTGCAGTAGCCGCACCCGCTCCTCGGGCACCCCCATGGCGCGCGCCAGCGCGCGTTGGTTCGCCCCGTCCGGTCGTACCCCCCGGTTTTCCCAGCGCCACACCTTCTGAACGCCGTCGGCGGACAGGTTCAGCCCAATCTCCCGCCCTGCCTGAGCAATGCGGACGGCCGTGTTCTCCAAGCTCCAGCCGAACACCGCGCGTGCGTGAGTGAGGGGGTGACGGAGCAACGGTGGTACTCCCCGAGGTTGTTGAGCCACGCCGGACCCCTTCCTTCCGCTTCGGTCCGACTCTATGCGTTCCCGCTGGCTGACCACTGTGGCCTGCCGTAACCCCTCGGGCAAAGAGCCGCGCGACATCGTCCCAAGCCCGTCCCAAAGACACCCTCGCCGTCGGCGTGCTGTCGTGGACCCCTCCCGGCACCACCGTGCGTATCGGGCTAGCTACCCGGCCCGTCCCCCATCGAGCCAGACAGTGAGATGACGATGGTCCCAACTCAGATCCGTCCCGGGATGCGGCTCTTGCCGCATCCCGGGGCGCGTCCGCTCAGCCTCATCGTGACGTGCCCGTCCGCCCCCCGGTGCGTTCCTCAGATGCGCCACATCGGCGGCACCGCGCTCAGGGAATGGGGTCTGGAAGCCCTGCTGGGTACAGCTCTGCTGCTCATCAGCGAGTTGGTCACCAACGCTGTTCAGCACGCCGCGGCGGAAGAGATCAGGGTCTCGATCTCCTTCGGCGAGGACCTGCTGTGGCTGGCCGTGGACGACGGAAGCCCCGGACTGGCGCGAGTAGAGCACGCAGGCCCGGAGGCGGAATCCGGCCGAGGGATGGCCATCGTCGAGGAGCTGTCCGAGGAGTGGGGAACGGACGGGCCGCGCACCTGGTGCGTCGTCAGGGCGGCCGAGAGCGGGGCGTCGTGACCGGCTCGGGCGAAGGCGGGACCGCCTGCCGGCCCCACCGGAGTCTGTTCGGCGCCGGGGCGGTGTCCTTTTCGAACCTCTTCTTTGAACGAGTGATCACGATGACGGGTAATGCTGACGGAGCGACCTCGGGCTCGGCTTTCTGTCCGGCGGGGCGGGGGGCTTTCGGGTTGGGGGCCATGGGAGAGGCCGGGGTGCACTCGGCTTCGGGCTGGGGCGGTTCCGCGTCGGGGCGGCGTTTGGGCTTCGGGCCGTTGCTGGTGGGCCGGGAGGCGGATCTGGCGGGGCTGGAGGAAGTGCGCGGTCGTGGGGGAAGGGCTGGCGTGGGGGCGCTGGTGGCGGTGTGCGGGCCGGCAGGTGTGGGGAAGACGGCGCTGGTCACCGAGTGGCTGAGGGGGCTGGCGGCGGAAGGTGAGTTGCCGGGCGGGGTGCTGTTCGCGGACCTGTCCCGGCGCTCGGGTGTGGGGGATGTGCTGGGGAGGTGGCTGCGGGAGCTGGGCGGGTCGGTTCCGGATGCCCTTTCGGAGCGGATGGCGCGGTGGCGGGCGATAACCGCGGGCCGGGGGCTGGCGGTGTTCATCGACGCCGCGCAGCGCGGCGGGGAGGTGCGCGCGTTGCTGCCGGGTGCGGGCTGCCTGACGGTGGTCACCAGCCGCCGGGTGCTGCCGGAGCTGGCGGAGGACGCGGAGGTCTATCGGCTGGGCTGGTTGACGGACCGGGCGGTGGCGGACTGGTTGCGCCGGGCGCTGGCCCCGGGGAGTACCGCGGGTCTGGCTGCTTTGGCGGTGGCGTGCCGTGGCCTGCCCCTGGTGGCCGGGCTGGTGGCGGGCGTGCTGGAGGGCCGGCCGCAGTGGTCCGCGAGTGACCTGGCCGGTGAACTCCTTCCCCCCTGCGGAACCAGCGACGTGGGGGAGGAGCGGGTGGCGGTGCCGCCGCGGGAGACGATGCGGCTGGCGCTGGATGTCGCCTACCGAGCCCTCGCGCAGCAGGATGCCGGGGCCGCCGCCTGCTACCGGAGGCTGGGCGACCTGCCGCGAGGAGTTCTCGACGCGGGCCTCATCTCGGCCGTCACCGGGGCGGACGCCGAGCTCGCCGGGGGTTACCTCGACCTCTTGCACGATCGCGGCCTGGTCGACGCCGTGGGGGAGGATCTGTTCACCGTGGGCGAGAGCGTCCACCGGCACGCGGGCGAGGTGTCGCGGGCGGTCGACGGTGAGGGGACCCGCTCGGGAGCCGTGCGCCGCTACCTCGAAGGCGTCGGCGCCGGCTTGGAGCGCCTGGGCGGGGACCCCGCGGGCGAAGTGGAGTGGCTGGCGCCGCGCTGGGAAACGCTGGTGGGCGCCGTGCACGCCGTGCACGCCGGCGCGGCGGCGGGCCTGGACGCGCTGGTGGTGCGGCTGGCCGCGGGCCTGTGGCCGGGGTGGCGGCTGTTCGCCCCGTGGGCCGCGATGACCTCCTGCCAGCGGATGGCGCTGGACGCGGCTCGCCGCCTTGGTGACGCCGCGGCGGAGCTGGCCGCGCACCAGGCCCTGGCCGTCGGCCTGCACGGCCTGGGCGGCGGGGATGCCGCGCTCGCCGCGCTGTCCGCGACAGCGGGGCTGGCCGGACGGCACGGTGCCCGCGCCGCGCGGGCCCAGGCCCTGCACGACCTGGGCCGTATTCACGGCGAACGCGGTGAGACCGGGGAGGCCCGTGAAGTGCTGAATGAGGCACTGGAGTTGCGGCTGGGCCTAGGGGATGAGCGCGGCGCGGCGCTCACCCGCATCGAGCTGGCCCTGGCCGTCCTCGGCCCGGGCGGCGAGCCGGCCGAGGAGCAGGCCGTTCAGGCGGGCCGGTGGCTTCAGGAGGCCCGCGAAGTCCTGCTCGCGCACGGTGACTCATTCGGCGCCGCCCGCGCGCTGGCGGTGCTCGGCGAAGCCACCGCCCACTCCGCCGCACCCATGGCCGGCCTGCAGCTCCTGCGGCAGGCCGGCGAGGAGTTCGCCCGCCTGCGCTGCCCCGACTGGCAGGGCCGCTGCCTGCTGCGGGCCGCGGCCCTCGCGCAGCACCTCGGCCGGGCCGAGGAAGCCCGGCGCCTCTTTCTGCGGGCCCGGCAGTTCACTCCCGGCCTCCCCGCCGGGGATACTCCGGCCTGCCTCGCCCGGCTGGGAACGCCCGCCTCCTGACCACCCAACAGGCCGCCGGAGGGCGTTCCCCCCCGCTCGCGCCGATCCCCTTTCCTCATGCCGACCACCAGGACCTTCGTGCGATGACCTCCTTCCGCACCGCCGACCGGACTCCCCGCTCGTCGACCGCTTTTGCGCTGGGCGATCTGTTCGCCGAGGACGCGCTGGCCGACCCGTACCCCCTTTACGCCAGGCTGCGGGAGGCGGGGCCGGCGCTGCCGCTCGCAGGCTCGGCGACATGGCTGCTGCTGGGGCAGGACGCGGTGCGCGCCGCCCTGGGCAGGCCCCGGGCGTTCGTCCCGGGCGAGGGCGCGGCGCTCAACCCGGCCGGTGACGCGCTGCTGGCTCCGGCGCTGGCGGCGGGCGGCCCCCAGCGGGAGACGGTGCAGGCGGTGCTCGCCCACGCCCAGCCCGCGCGGGAGACCCGCGTGCTGCGGGAGGCTGTCGCCGCCTACGCCGACGCGGTTGTCGGCCAGGTGCTGGCGGGTGGCGGCGAACGCGAGGTGGACGGCGTGGAGTTAGCCCGGCGGTTCGTCTCGGCGGTGACGGTGCACGTGCTGGGCTTGCCGGCGGGCGAGGGTGTGCGGCTGGCGGACCTGGCCGTGCGCTGTCTTGATCTCCTCGGCCCGCTCGGTACCGCGCGGACGCGGGCGGCCGGCGCGGCGGCGGGGGAGCTGACGGAGTGCCTGACCCGCGTCCCGGGCCGGGGCGCGGTGCGTGCGGGTTCCTGGTTGGCGGCCGTCCACGCCGCGGCCGGCCGCGGTGAGGTCCGCTTCGAGGCGGCCGTCGAACTGACCGTGGTCTGGGCGCTGACGGGGATGGCCGTCGCGTTCAGCCTTCTCTCCTCCGCCCTGCACCTGCTCTCCCTCCGGCCGCGGCTGTGGGCGGAGTTGCACCGCGCCGCGGGAACGCCGCGCGGCCGGCTCCTGGTGACCCAGGTGGTGGCGGAGACAGCACGGCTGGAGCCGCCGGTGCAGTGGACGGCCCGCCGTCTTGCTGCTGCGCTCACCGTGAAGGGGGTGAGCGTCCCGGGCGACGCCCAGGTCGTGCTCCTGCACGGCGCCGCCGGCCGCGACCCGAAACACGTCAGCGAGCCGGGCCGGTTCCGGCCTGCCCGCCACACCCCGCCCGCCCCGCTCGCGTCCCTCCTGCCGCTGGCGCACCTGCCCAGCTTCGCGCTCCACCCCTGCCCGCCGGTGGACGACCTGGCCACGACGCAGGTCACCGTGCTCCTTCGCGCGCTGGCCCGCCGCTGCGGCGCCTTGCGGCCGGGCGCCGAGCCGCCCTTGAGGCGGGTCCACCAGGTACTGCGCGGCTGGCAGCACCTGCCGCTGCGCGCAACCGGCTGAACCGCCCGCGCCTCGGCCTATTTTCGCCTCTCACCCCGGAATGGTCATGCTTCTTCTTCAGGAACGTCCTCCGCTCGTTGATCCCGGCCCGGCGATACCCCCGTGCCGTGGGGATGCCGCCCCGCTGCGCCAGCTCCTGCGCGGCTTCGAAGCCGTCGGCGCAACACCGCGCGCGGGCCTGCGGGCTGTTCGCGGGATCGAGCACGCCCCGTGGCTGGGCTGGGTGATGGGAACGCCCGGCGCCTGGTGGTTCCTCCTTCCCCGCACGCCATCGGCCCCGCGGAACCCGCAACTCCGCGCGCCGGAAGCGCCGTTGCCTGCCGCTGTGACGCAGTGGCCCGACGGTGTCCGGCACCTGGGCACGGCGCACGAGGAGCTGGTGCTGCCGGACGTGCTGGGCCGCAAGTCGGATGAGGACCGGTGGTGGGTGCGCGGCCCGCACCAGACCGGCCGCTGCTTCAGCCACCCCCTCCTGCTCCAGCTCCTCCTGCACCGCGCCGCCGCCCGCCGAACGGAGCCGGCCGAGGCAGACGGAAGTTGACCCCCCGCCCCCGGTCCGCCCCTGCGCGAGCCGGCGGATACCCACCGACAACCGAGTCCGTAGAGAGAGGAACCTCATGCCGGGCCAGCGTTTCATCCGGATCGTCACCAGCAACTTCGAGCTCAACGGCGGCGGAGACATGGGCAAATGGGAGCGGATGCACGCTCTGCTGAAGTCGCTGAACCCGCAGATGCTGATGCGGCAGGAGCTGGTGGGGTGCAGCCGGAACACCCGGGCGGGCTCGCGGTTGTGGGAGGCGTCGTGCCGGGCGCTGGGCATGGCCGGGTGGCTGGCCCACGGCAAGGAAGCCACCGCCCTGTACGCGGACCCCACGGTGGTGGAGGGTCTGGAGCAGTGGCCGGACACCGGCCCCGACTGGTGGCTGGACCCGGCCGTGGTCACACTGCGGCTGACCGGCACGAAGATCCCGATCATCGCGGCCAGCGCGCACCTGCGCTACGACTCCCCCGCCAAGCGGGAGGCCGAGGCGGACTGGCTGACCCGGCTGAACGACCAGCACAGCACCCGAGTCGAGGGCCAGGAAGGCACCCCGACCGCGCTGCCGGCGGCCGTGGCGATGGACTCCAACTCCTACCCCGAGGAAGGGACGCCGGGCGACCTTCCGCTGCCGCAGCCGGCCCAGATCCCCAACGCCCCCCACCGCGCGCACCGCTTCCGCAAGCGCGGGGGCGTGTGGGTGCCAGACACCGTCCCCGACGAGAAGCTGCGCCTGGCCGAGCTTGAGGACGCCGCCCGCCACCTCGCCGAGGCGAAGGGAATGACCGAGGCCCTGGCGGCCACCATGCCCGCCAGCGAAACCCACGGCCCCGCGACCCGGATCGACCGGGTCTACCTCTCCTGCGTGCTGCTGCCCGCCGTGCACCAGATCGAGGTGATCGACGTCGGGGATCTCTCGGACCACCACACGGTCGTGCTGACCCTTGACCTCGGCGTGCTGCGGGACATCCTCAACGATCTCGCCCTGTTCACCCTGGCCGCCTAACCCGCCTCCTCCCTCCCGCTGCCGGGGCTGGAGTTCCCCGGCGGCCCCCATCTGTCCGTCTCGTCTTCCGGAGAAGAAAGTTGTCGAGTTCCGCGTTGGATCACGCCGAGTTGTGGCCCCATCAGCGTGCGGCGGTGGCCGCGGTCGCCGAGGGCCTGCAGGCCGGGCCGCGCGTGCAGGTGGTGATGGCCTGCGGCACCGGCAAGACCCGGGTGGGAGCCCATACCGCTGGCGGCGTCCCGGGAACGCGGCGGTTGATCGTCGCGCCGACGGTGGACCTGCTGGCCCAGGCCCTGGCGGAGTGGGGGGAGGTGCTGGGCGAGCACGGGCTGGGCCGGGTGATCGCGGTGTGCTCGGACACGGGCGTCATGGAGCGACAGGCCAGTTCCCGTCAGGCGGTGCGGGCGCACGTGACGACCGACCCGGCCCGAATCGCCGCGCTGGCCGGTGACGCCGGGGTGGTCACGGCCGCCAGCACCTACAGCAGCCTGCCGCAGATTGCCCAGGCCCACCTGCTGCACGGGCTGGCGGCGTGGGACGCGCTGATCGCGGATGAGGCCCATCGCACCGTCGGAGCGCAGGGCCGGCGCTGGTCCACCGTGCATGACGATGTGCGTGTGCCCGCCCGGCGGCGGCTGTACCTGACGGCCACCCCGCGGATCATCGACTCCCCGGACGGCGCCGCGGGCGAGATGGCCAGCATGCACGACCCGAAGGTGTTCGGGCCGGAGGTGTACCGCCTCACCTACGCCGCCGCGCGCGAGGACGGGCTGCTGGCCGACTACCGCGTCGTGGTCTCGGTGGTCCGGGACGAGGAGGTCCGCCGCCTGGCCGCTGAGGCCGCCGAGGGGCGCGGCGCGTTCTTCCGGGTCGGCCGCACCGCCATCGCCCCGAGCATGCTGGCCAGGCAGCTTGCGGTGCTGCGGGCCGCCGCCGAGTTCCGGCACCAGCGGCTGATCACCTACCACCACCGGGTCCGCGACGCCCACTGGGTGGCCAGGACGCTCCCGGCGGTCGCCGCGGAGGTGCCGGGCTTCGAGGGCAGGGTGTGGGCCGGGTGTGTCCACGGCTCGCAATCCAGCCGCCAGCGGCAGGAGGTCCTGGAGCGGCTGCGCGCGGACACGGGCGAGGAAGTGGTAGTGGTCACCAACGCCCGGGTGCTCTCCGAGGGCGTCGACGCCCCGGCGGTGGACGCGGTCGCCTTCCTTGACGGGCGCGACAGCGTGATCGACACCATCCAGGCCGTGGGGCGGGCCCTGCGGCTGGGCGGACGCAAGGAAAAGACCGCCTCCGTGATCATCCCGGTCATCCTCACCGAGGACCAGGACCCGCAGCAGGGGCTGGCCGGATCGCAGTGGGCCGGGGTGTGGCGGGTCCTGCGCGCGCTGCGCGCGCACGACGAACGCCTGGCCGAGTTCCTGGACCGCCAGCGGCAGGACGCCGGCTACTACGGTCCGGCCCTGGCGCCGGAGGCCCAGCTGCCCGACTGGCTGCATGTCACGGGCATCCCGCTGCCCGCGCACTTCGCCGCCGCCATCCGCACCCACGCCATCCAGGCCGCCACGGTGGCCTGGGAGGAGTTCTACGGCGCGGCCCGCGCCTGGCGCGAGAGCCACGGCGATCTCCTCATTCCCCTGGCCCACCACACGGGTGACGGGCTGGCCCTGGGCGCGTGGCTGGCGCGGCAGCGCCAGGTCTACCGGGAGGGCCGGCTGCTGCCCGAGCGGGTCCGGCTCCTGGAAGAGCTGGGCGTGGTGTGGAATCCGCTCCAGGCGGACCGGGAGCGGTACATGGCCGCTGCCCGTGCCTATGCCCGCCGCCGCGGCGACCTCGACGTCCGCACCGACTACACCGAGGGCGGGGTGAAGCTGGGGGCGTGGCTGCTGCGCGTCCGTACCGGCGGGGTGAAGATCAGCGACGAGCAGCGCGCGGAGCTGGACGGGCTGGGCATGGTTTGGGACCGGGCCGAGCGCCGCTGGCAGGAGATGCTGGCCGCCGCCCGCGCCTACCGCGAGCGCCACGGCAACCTGCTGGTCCCCGTTGACTTCGTCGTGCCGGGCGACCCGCCCCTGCGGCTGGGCGAGTGGATCGTCAACCGGCGTACCGAGGAGGCCACCCTGCCACCGCAGCGGCGGCAGGCCCTGGAGGAGCTGGGCATGGTCTGGGGCGTTCACCGGCAGCGATGGACGCGGATGCTCCGCGCGGCGGAAGCCTTCCGCGCCGAGCACGGACACCTCGACGTTCCCGCCGATCTCCTGGTCGATACCGGCTCGGGCGAGGCGGTGTCGTTGCGCGCCTGGCTGAAAAAGCAGCGCGATAAACACCACACCGGGCGCCTGGCCGAAGAACGCCATCAGGCGCTGACGAAACTGGGAATGGTGTGGAACCCGCACGATGAGCAGTGGGAACGCGGATTCCAGGCGGCCCGCGCCTACCGCAAGACGCATGGCCATCTCCTCATCCCGCACGACTACACCACCGGCGACCCGCCCTTCCCCCTGGGCGTCTGGCTGCACACCCAGCGCCAGGCGGCCGGCCGCAACCCCCAGCGCCGCCAGCGCCTGGAGGCTCTCGGCATGGTCTGGAACACCCTCGCCTACCGGTGGGAGCGCAACTTCCAGGCAGCTAGAGAGTTTTACGCCACCCACGGACACCTGCGCATCCCCGACCACCACGCGATCCAGGCAGAAGACGGGGAAACGGTGCGGCTGGGCGCCTGGATTCACACTCAGCGCACCGCCTTCCGGAAAGGGAAACTCGACCTGGAAAAGATCAACAAACTCACCGGCATCGGCATGCGGTGGCAGCGATGACCGGCCAGGAACCAACCAACTCCGTCAGCGGGCACGCACATCCCGCCGCCGTCATCCAGGCCAGCCAACTCCACGGAGGGGTCCACCTCCACCAGCCCGGGCCGCCGCCCTTGCCGGTTCCGCGGCAGCTTCTGCCGCGCCCGCCGCACTTCGTGGACCGCCAGGAGGCGCTGGCCGCGGTGCGTTCGCTGCGGGGGCCGGGCGCGGCGTTCCCCCTGGCCGCGCTGAACGTCTTCGGCCCCGGCGGGGTGGGGAAGACCGCGCTGGCCACGGTCCTGCTGCGCGATCTCGCCGAGGAAGGGGCCATCCCCGGCGGCCAGTTGTATGCCGACCTGCGCGGCGGCCCCGAGGCGCCCGGCCCGGGGCAGGCCACCGTCGTCGAGGTGCTCGGCCGGTTCCTGCGGGCCTTCGGGATCAGCGCCGGCCTGCCCTCGGATGTGGAGGAGCGGGCGGCGTTGTGGCGGTCGGTGACCGCCGAGCGCCGCGTCGCCGTGCAGGTGGACAACGCCGCCCGCGCGGAGGATGTCCGCCCGCTGCTGCCCGGCAGCGAGGGCAGCCTGCTCGTTGTCACCAGCCGCCACCGGCTGACCGGCCTGATGCGCGAAGGCGCCCTCTTCCACGCCCTGGCCCCGCTCCCGCAGGAAGCAGCCCGCCAGCTCCTGACGCGGCTCGCCGCCGGCCCGGCAACCGCACACCCCGTCCTGGACGAGAGGGCCGCCGGGCATCTGGTGGCGGTATGCGCCGGGATGCCCCTGGCCCTGGTCGTCGCGGGCGCTCACCTGGCCGCCGGCCAGCCCGCCACCCTTCCCTTCCACCACCCCAGTCCCTCGACTCCGCCCGAATCCGCCCAGGAGGCCGCCATCAACGCCGTGCTCGACCACACCCACGACCAGCTCCCGGCCCAGGCCGCCGCGGCCTACCGGACCCTGGGCGCCCTGCCCCACCTTCAGCGCTTCGGCGCCCACGACGTGGCCGCCGCCTGCGGCACCCCCCTGGACGCCGCCGCCCTCACCCTGGGAATCCTGGCCGCCCACCGGCTGGCCGAACCGCTCACCGGCCAGCCGCAGCCCGCCGCCGACCACGCGTCGGCCGCGGGATGGTGGCGGCTGCACGACGCCGTCCACCCGCACGCCGCCGCCAAGGCCCGCGAACAGGACGGCCCCCAGGCGCGCGCCGGAGCGCAGCGCCGCTGGAGCGAGTACCTGCTGCGCACCGCAACGGCGGCCGAGACCCTCATCAGCCCCAGCCACCGCACCCTGGAACGCACCTACCAGTACGAAAGCCAGCTCCCGCTGCCGTTCCCCGACCAGGACCAGGCGGCGGCCCTTGCCTGGCTGGAGGAGCGGCTGCCCGACCTGATGACGGGCGTGGAAACGGCGATGGCCGCCCAATGGTGGGACACCACCTGGCAGCTGGTCGACGCGCTGTGGCCGGTCTTCCTGCGGCGCCGCAACCACCAGCTCTGGGTCCGCGCGCACCTCGACCTGGGACTGCCGGCCGCGCGGCGGGCCCGGCACCGCGCGGCCGAACGCCGGATGCTCACCTCCGGCGCCTCCGGCCTGCGCCACCTCGCCCGCTACGACGAGGCCCTGGACTGCTTCGGCCAAGCCCTGGCCCTTGCCGAGGAGGACGGCGACCGGCGGGACGAGGCCCAGGCCCTCAACGGCACCGGCGACGTCCACCGCCTGCGCGGCCAGTACGACCAGGCCCGCGACCTGCTGCAGCAGGCCCTGAAAGTGCGCGAGCAGATCGGCTACTGGCGCGGCGCCGCGCTCACCCGCGTCCTGCTGGGCGATGTCGCCCTGGCCCAGGGCGACGCCCCCGGGGCGATCGGATACCTCACCTCCGCCCGCGCCACGCTGCTGGCCGAACGCGACTCCTACGACGCCGCCCGCGCCGCCGCGTTCCTCGCCCGGGCCCACGCCGCCCAGGGCGGGGACGCCCAGGCCGAACGCCTCTTCCACCAGGCCGTGGAAGAGTTCACGCAGGCCGGCTCCCCCCTCTGGCAGGCACGCGCGCTGGAATGGCTCGGCAAGCACCACCAGGAACGCGGCCGGGAGCAGGAGGCCCGCGGCTGCTACCAGGACTCCCTCCAGCTCTACGGGCAGGTCCACAGCCGCGACGCCGCCCGGCTGCGCACCCGCCTCGCCGCTCTCCCGCCCTCCCCGCCGCAGCAGGGAGAACCACAGTGAACATCCCCACGCCCACGCCGGCGCCCGCGTCCGGCCGCCGCGACCCGCGCACCGTGCCCGCCCCCACCCGGAGGGCCGGCCGGTGAACCTCGCCCGCTACGCCGTGCTCGGCGGCACCCTCGCCACGCTCCTGGGCGCCCTCGCCGAACGCGCCGTCCACCTCTGCGCGCCGCACGCACCGCGGCTGGGGGTGTGGCTGGCGGCCACCGCCCTGGCCACCCTGGAGATCGGCACAGCCCGGCGCCAGCACGGCGGTACCACCGACGCCCCCGAAACCGGCCCCGACCCAGCGGCAGGAGAAGAACGGTGAAATCCGCCGTCCCTTCAACCGGGCCCCGCATGCAGGGTCCGCCCGCGGCCGGCGAGCGGCGCGCCCAGCCCGGCACCACCCGCGGCCCCCGGCCTTCCGCCCCCGGCGCACCGTGCCCGTCCCCAGCCGGGCGCCCCCCACCCACCAGCCGCCGCGCCGCTCAACCCACCGGCCCCGCCCGGACCGCCCCCCACCCACCGAGAGAACGCGCATGACCTCAACCGCCTCCGCCTACACACCCCGGCCGCGCCCGCGTACCGCCCGGAGCGGCCGGTGACCCCCGAGATCACCGAAGGCGTCACCATCGACCCCACCAGCGTCCGCATCGGCGATCAACTCCTCATCGGCGGCCAGGTATTCACCATCCGCAACATGACCGCCCTCCCCTACGGAAGCCGGCGCCTCGACTTCCACGACGGCACCTCCTTCACCATGCGCCGCCACACCGTCCTATGGGCCGTCCGCCGACGCGCCCCCGGCACCCGCTGAACCCGACATCCCTCCAACCACCTTGACCTCCATCCCTTCAACGGAAGCGGAGAACACCATGACCACGGAAACATCCACCACCAGCACCACCACGACGCCCTTGCCGGCGCTGACCGCCCAGCGCGTCGCGCTGCTGCGGACCGCCCAGCACAGCCTCACCGAGCACCCCGCCACCGAAGGGCTGCGCGTACTGCTGCTCGCCGCCGAGCCGGAACTGGCGATGGCCGCCGACGAAGCGCTGATCCAGACTTCCCCCGCCGGTGAACGCCGCCTGCGGCTCCAGGTCTTCCGTATCGCCGACCACCACGCCGCGTTCCTGCGCCACCTCCAGCAGGCCACCGCCCAGCACGCCCTCGCGGCCGGCTACCGGCTCCTGCTGCTGCACGACCAGCCGTTCCCCATGGCCGCCGACGAGGTGCTGGTCCAGACCACCCACGCCCCGCAGCGCGCACTCGAACTCCGCCCCCGCCACGCCGCGGATTTGCAACCCGGCGACATCCTCCACGAGACCCGGGTCCTGGACCCGGAGGACCAGACGTTCACCGACTACGCCGCCGAGGGCGTGCTGTCGGGCTACATCATCGCCAGGCGGCCCGACGGCGTCACCCACCACATCTGCGAGATCTCGTAATGAGCGCCGCCCCTCCCACCGCGGCGGACACCGCATCGGCCTGCGTGAACGCCCTCTACGCCCTGCTCCTGAAGCACGCCACCGACAACCTCGCGCTGCGGCAGGTGGTCCACCGGCCCGCGCTCTTCGATGATGACTGGCTCGGCGCCGCCCAGCTGTCCCCCCAAGGCCCGCACGGCGACTGGCTGGTGACGCTCGCCGGCACCGCCGGCCTCCAGCGATCGCCCGACGAGCGCGACCTGGCCGACGCCTACCGCGCGCACGCCAGGACACGGGTGTACGAGAACATCCACACCCGCACCAGCGGTTGGGCCGCCCTGGTCGCCCTCCACCTCGCCCGCCTCACCCGCAGACAAATCCCCTGCACCCTCTACCACTCCGTCCACGGCGATGACTCCCTGGGCGCGCACGTCGACCACTGGGACGGCATCATCCTCCAACTCCACGGCGCGAAACGCTGGACCATCACCGACACCACCGCTACCAACCGGGACATCGTGACCGAGGCCGGGGACGTCCTGCTCCTGCCCGCAGACGTTCAGCACGAGGTGACCACCCCACGCGAATCCGCTCACCTCGTCTTCGCCCTCACCCGCTACCCGTTGCCGGCGCGGCCCGGCGACCCGCTCCCGCCGCCGTAGGTACTGCGAACCCGCCGCCGAGGCCGGCCCCGAGGGCGAGACGCCCGCGCCACAGCCACACCAACCGCCCGCCCCCGGGCTGGCCTTGTCGCATCGCGGAACCGGAACGTCACGACCAATCGACCTCCGCATAACGAGCAACCACATCGGGGAAGACCGGTTCATGCCCATCATCGGCCCCGGCCCCAACGAGCCCGAGTACGACAACTACGACCCCGCCTGGCGAACCCAGGACACTCCCTTCCGGTAGTGGGTGCTCGGAAAGCTCACGGCAGCAGGCTTTCCCTACGCCCAGGACATGGCCACCATGCTGGCGCCCGCCAACCGCTACCACGGCCTCAGCAACCTGCAGATGGACACCCTCGCCATCATCACCGACACCAGCATCGACGAGGTCCACGCAGCTCACAAAGCCGACATCGCCGCATGGATGCGCGAACAGCAACTACGGAACCACCCCGACCTGGCGGTCCTCGACGCCGATCTCGACCGGATAGCCGAACGCCACTGAACCGGCGAAGCCGCAACAGCCTGCCCGCCGGGCAAAAGGACCGGAACGGCTTCCGGGCGGAACTCCTCTATCACTCCGGCGTTCCTCACAGGGCGTCGTCGACGAGTCGGCTGACCAAGCGTTCCTGGGCCAGCGCACTGTCAAAGGAGTCGTACTGCTGCGTGGAGACGGAGATCACCCCGCTGCGGCTGCCGTCCTGCGTCACGGCCGTCCTGGTGCTGTAGCCGATCTCGTCGCCGCTGGGGATCCACGCCGTGCCACCGCAGGGCAGCGGGCGCGAGAAGAGGCCGAGCCCGTACTCCGCGCCCGGCCAGATCCGCTGGGTCAGCTCGTCCACCGGAACAGTCCGCCGCATCTCGGCCAGCCCGGCCTCGTCCATCAGGGCGCCGTCGAAGAGGGCCCGCAAGAAGCGGTTGAGGTCCGCGGTCGTGGAGAGGTAGCCGCCGGAGGCGTCAGCGTCGGCCAACTCGGTGGTGTTCACCAGCGGCCCGCCCGCGGCGAAGCGGGGGTACCCCTGGGCGTGCGGATGCGGCAGGCCGGGCCGGTCGCCCGGCCACACAGTGTGGCGCATGCCTGCCGGTCGCAGGGCGCGCGCGTGGACCTCCTCGTGACGGGCGTTGCCGGTGCCCCGCTCGATGATCACGCCCAGGAGGACGTAGCCGGTGTTGGAGGAGTGCCACTCCGCTCCCGGCGCGGACTCCGGCTCGGCGGCCATCGCCAGGGCGACGGTCTCCTCGGGGGTGCGGGCATCGTAGCGGCGTGCCAGGTATCGCTCCTGAGTACCCATCGGCGGCCAGTCGGCGTCCAAGATCCCGCTGGTGTGCTGGAGCCGGTGCCGGACGGTGATGTTCCGGCCTTCGTCCCCGTTCCCCGCACCAGGCCCGGCAGCCGCCGCTCGGCCGTGTCCTCCAGCGTCATCCCGCCCTCGGCGACGAGCTGGAGCACGACGGCGGCCACGAGCACCTTGTTTACGCTCCCGACACAGAAGTGCCCGCGGGGGGAGACCCCTTCGCCCTCTTAATTCGCCGGAGCGGCCCGATAGACGTTGATCGGTTGCTACTGCGTGAGGGGGCGGTGCGCCGCGGTGAGGGCGGCGGTGCCGGGGGTGCAGGCGTGTTCGAGGGCGGCGCGTTCTGCGGGTTGCAGTCGGGCGGCGCTGCCGCGGTGGGCCGGGCTGAGGAGGGCCGCGGCGTGGTCGAGCCAGTCGCGAGTGGGCTCGGAGCCCGCGAAGTGGGCGAGGGCGGCGAGTTCGCGGTGGGGGTGGTCGAGGAGATCTTCGTAGGCGAGGGTGGCCCACTGGTCCACGGGGAGTGCGTTGAGGTGGGCGGTGCCGTCGGTGATGATCTCGGACCACAGGGCGCCGAAGTCGGGCAGAGGGATGGCGCGGTCCCGGATCAGGGACGGGTCGAAGCGGTCAGCGAGCAGCGCGGTGAGGTCGGGCGGGAGGCTGGCGATGTGCTGGGGGGTGAGGTCGGCGAGGGTTTCGACGTGGGCTCGTTGGAGGATCTCGCGCAGGGGCAGGATGGTGCGGTAGCCGGGGTGGCGGCTCATGGACAGGGCGCAGTCGGGGCCGTTGCGGTGGAGGTGGACGAAGCGCGCGTGGGGGAACGCCCGGTGCAGGGCGGGGACCCAGGGCAGGGAGTACCCAGAGCGTTCGACCACGGCGGTGCCGCCGAAGCGGCGCGCGAGCAGGTCGAAGAGGGCCAGGTGGTGGCCGGGCGCGGGGCGGACGGGCCAGGCGGTGACCTCCGCGGCGAGGGCGTCGAGGGCGGCGTCGGGGTCGTCGGTGAGGTGGGGGAGGACCATCAGGCACAGGGCGGGGATGCCGCCGGTTTCGGCGGAGTGGCGGCCGGGGCTGCGGGTGTAGAGGAACTCCGGGAGGGGGATGCCGCTGCGGGTCATGGTGTCAAAGACGGCATTCGGGGCGGCGAGGATCCGCCAGAACTCCTCGCCGGTCAGCGGCCGGTCGGGCAGGGCGCGTGCCGGGTCCTGGAGAGAGGCGAGGAGTTCGTTCAGGCTGAGGATGCCGGGGTGGGCGTTGAGGATGGTGGACAGGGCGGTGGAGCCGCTGCGGCCGGTGCCGACGACAAAGGTCAGGGGACGCATAGGGGTTCCTCCTGCGTGCCGCGTCCGCGTGTTTCCCCGGGCAGGGTAGCGGCCCGGTTCGTCGGCCGTTGACGGGCTGTCGGGAATGCGCCACGACCAGGCGTTGCGGAGGGCGCGGGGGGCCTCGTGTGGTGTTTCGCTGCGGTGTCGGGCAGTTGTCGCGGAATCACATCTCTGTCATTCGGCTGCGGGCCGTGCTGGCGCAGTCATATGCTGTAGTCACATGTGGGCGGGTGCCGCGGCCAGCGGCTGAGTTCGCCGCGGATTCGCCCCGGATTCCCGGTTGCTGATGGCGACCCTTTGGATGGCGAGGGCGGGCGGAGCATGGCGCAGGTGGGGGAGAACAGGGCGTTCGGCAAGGCGCTGCGACAGCGCAGAGAGGAACGGGGGCTTTCGCTGCGGCGGTTAGGGGCCGCGATCTCCTACAGCCCCGGCTGGCTGAGCCGGGTGGAGACGGGTGCGGCAGAGCCCACGCTGCAGTTGGCGCAGGCATGCGACGCCGAACTCCAGGCAGAGGGAAAACTGCTGGCGCTGGCGCGGGCCGCCCTGGCCGGGAGGGAAGGGTGGCCTAGGCCCGCGCAACTGCCCGCCGGCGCGGCGGCGACGTTCGTCGGGCGCCAGGAGCAACTCGACGCGCTGGACCGGCTGTGGGAGCAGGCGCAGGCGGCCTCGTCGGTGATGACAGCCGTGATCGACGGCCCCCCAGGGGCGGGCAAGTCCGCGCTGGCCATCCACTGGGGGCACCGCATGGCCAGCGCCTTCCCCGACGGCGTCCTCTTCACCGACCTGCGAGGCTACGGCCCCGATGACCACGCGGGCGCCGGGCCGCTCGATCCGGAGCCGGTGCTTGAAGGGTTCCTGACCGCCTTGGGAGTTCCGGCAGACTCCGTGCCGACGGGGCTGGAAGAGCGGTCGGGAATGCTGCGCAGCGTCGTGCAGGGGCGCCGAGTGCTCCTCGTGCTGGACAACGCCGCCGACTCGCGGCAAGTGGAACCGCTGCTGCTGGGCGCGCCCGGCTGCGCGGTGCTGGTCACCAGCCGGCGCCGCCTCACCGGCGTGGCGGTGCGCTCCGGTGCCCAGCACCTGGCTCTGGGCGCCATGCCGCCGGAGGAATCCCAGGCTCTGCTGGCCGCCGCGATCGGCCCGCGGGCGCACGCGGACCCCCAGGCACTGCGCACCCTGGCTCAGCGCTGCGCCCACCTCCCGCTGGCCCTGCGGATCGCCGCCGAGCGCGTGGCCGTCCGGGGGGAGGCCGGAGTGGCCGAACTGGCCGCGCAGCTGTCCGCCGAGCCCCGCCGACTGGACCTGCTGACGGCCACCGGCGACGAGGCCGCAGTGCAGGCCGCGTTCTCCTGGTCCTACCGCACCCTCCCGCCCCCGCACGCGAAGCTCTTCCGACTCCTCGGGCTCCACCCCGCCCGGCGGATCAGCATCCCGGCCGCCGCCGCCCTGGCGGACGCGGAACCGGAGGAAACACGCCGCCGGATCGAGCACCTGGCGGATGCCCACCTCCTGGAGGAAGCCGAGCACGGCGGGTACGCACTGCACGACCTGCTGCGTGTCTACGCCGCCTCGCGGGCCGCGGCCGAGGACAGCCAGCAGGAACGCGACGCCGCCCGGCAGCGGCTCGTCGACTGGTACCTGCTCGCCGCTGACGCGGCGGGACGCGCCCTCGCCCCGCAGCGGCCCGTGCCCGCCGCGACCACCGCCAGCGCCGTCCGTCCGCCCGCCTTCCGGTCCCGCCAAGAGGCATACCGCTGGTTCGAAACCGAGGCAGCGGCGTTCACCGCGATCACACGCCTAGCAGCCGACCAACACGAGAGCGCCGCCTGGCAACTGCCGGTGCGCCTGTGGACCTGGCTCCAGTTACGCAAGCCGTGGACGCTGTGGAAGGACACCCACGAAACCGGGCTGGAAGCCGCCCGATCCGCGGGTGACGCAGCCGGAGAAGCCTGGATCGCCACCAACCTCGCCGAAGCCTGGCGGCAGACCGGACAGACCGAGCGCGCGGAGGAGCTCTATACCCGGGCCCTGGCTATCCGTGAACGGCTGGACAGCCCTCACGACCTCGCCTGGACCCTGGCCGGCCGGGGCTACCTCGCCATCGACCAAGGTGACTCCGCGCAAGCCGCCCGCACCTTCACCCGGGCCCTGCACCTCTTCACGGACATCGCCGACCGCCACGGACAGGCTGCGATGCACGCCGCTCTGGGCGAAGTCCACAGCCTCCAAGCGGACCAACCCCGGGCATCGGCCTGCCTGGAGGAGGCCCTGAGCCTCTTCGCCCGCCTCCATGACGGCTTCGGCATCGGCTGGACCCTCATGCGCTTCGCCGATCTTTATCGTCGCCACGGCCGATGGGACGACGCCGAAGCCGTCCTCGCGCGCTGCATCTCCGTCCGCCGGGACGCGGGCGACCGGTGGGGAGAAGCCGAAGCCCTCGCCCGCCGCGGAGACCTCGCCGCCGAACGCGGCCTTCACGACCAGGCCACCCAGGCATGGCGCGCTGCGCGCGACCTGTTCGACGACCTGGCAGATCCCCGTGCGGATGACCTGCGCGCCAGGCTGAGCACTCAGCACCGGCCCTAGCGGGTGACGAGTCGTCCCCGGCGCCTGCCCATCGCGCTCCGAGGAGGTGTTGCCCGTGTTGCGCGACAGGACAACTCTGGACCCCGGGCACCGGTACGCCAAGAGTGCTGCATGTGACGACGACGCGATACATCATCCGCCGGGCCCGTAGCCGGGCCCGGTTAACCCACGCCGTCCGCTGGGGAGTTGCGGCTGCCGTGCTCCTCCTGGCCGCGGCATGCAGTGACCCGTCCTCCGCGCCTTCTGCCTCGGAGGGGACCGCCGAGGAGCAGCCGGGCGACTCTCCTTCGCCGGGCGAGGCTACCCCCACAACGCCGTCCCAGGCTGAGGAAGCCGAAGGGGCCGCGGTGGAAGCCTACGTGGGGATGTGGGGGGCGATGGCCGAGGCCGGAGAGACCTCCGACTGGCGCTCGCCCGAGCTGGCCCGTTACGCGTCCGGGGACGCCCTGACCACGATCTCGGGGAGCCTGTACGCGGATGCCCGCAACGGGGTGATCACCCTCGGGCGGCCGGTGAACGATCCGCAGGTCGTCTCGGCGGAGCCTCCGGAGGAGCCGACGACCGTGCTGATCGAGGACTGCGGGGATTCTTCGGACTGGTTGCGGTACTTCGAGGACACCCGCGAGCCGGTGGATGACGAACCGGGCGGGCGCCGGGCCATCAGGGCCGAAGTCGGCGTGCAGTCCGACGGGGTGTGGCGGGTGACCCGGTTCGCGGTACAGGAGCTGGGGTCGTGCTGAGGCGCATCCTTGCCCGGGCGGCGGCGGGAACGGTCGGCGCGGCGGCCGTGGTGGCGGGTGCTGTCGCCCCGGCCGTGGCCGACGACGGCTGGGGGTCGGTGGACTGCGAGCAAAATCCTCGCCCGGGCTGCGAGCTCGGGGCCGGCGAGGGGCAGCCGCAGGTCCCGGCGCCCGGGGGAGGAGGCGGTGGCGCCCCGGCGCCTGCTCCTGAAGACGGCGGTGGCCGTGGTGAGGCGGAGGAGCCGGAGTACGCCAACGACGACTTGAACCTGGCTGACTGCGCCTACGAGCCGGCACCGGATTTCCGGCCTCCGGCCGAGGCGACGGCGACGGCCTTCTCCCCGGCCTTGCCGCACCGGGAGGTTGCCCGGGCGGCGCTCGCCGACCTGGTGACCCCCGCGGCCGAGGAAGAGACGGACGAGGACGAGCCGGGGCAGGGGGAGGGCGCCTGGTATGTCTACCGCTGCTCGGGGGAGGGTGTGCGGGATGCGCTGTACCGGCCGCCGGTGTGGATCCCGGACGCGCAGGATGCGGAAGAGGCCGCGGGTCCCTCGCCCGCCCAGCTGGCTGAGCAGGCGCGGGAGCAACTGCGGCTGCCGGCCCCGGAGATCGCGGCGAGTCCGGCGGGGGATCAGCTGGTGAGGGTGCCGACGTGGCTGTGGCTGGAGCCGGGGAGCTGGGAGGAGATCTCGGCCACGGCTTCGGTGCCCGGGGTGAGCGTGACGGCCGTCGCGACCCCGCGGTCGGTGACCTGGTCGATGGGGGATGGCAGCGAGGTGGTCTGCTCCAGTCCCGGCACCCCCTACGAGGCGGGCGGGGCGCCGGGGCGGTCCTCACCTGACTGCGGCCACACCTACACCGACTCCTCGGCCGGCCAGCCCGGCGATTCCTACCCGGTGTCCGCGGAGGTGACCTGGACGGTGACGTGGTCCGGCGCGGGTGAATCCGGGGAGTTCCCGGGCCTGACCACGTCGAGCAGTACCTCGTTCCGGGTCCTGGAGAGCCAGGCCCTGACCCAGTGACCCGCCCTTCTCCCTGATCGAGCGCTCTTCGAGGAAGTGAACGCCCTGATGACTTCGACGATGTCCGCACCGCGCCGCTCGGCGCCTCCCGCCGGGGGCAGCGGGAGGGGCGAGGGGGCGCGGCTGGCGGGGGTGGCGCGGCGCCGGCGGGTGCCCCATCTGCTGGCCGGGGTGCTGCTGGTGGCCGGCTGCACCGCGAGCGGCGTGCTCGTGGCGGCCCAACTCGGGCAGCGGGAGGCGGTGCTGGTGCTGGCGGAGCCGGTGACGGTCGGGCAAGAGATCTCGGCCGGGGATGTGCGCGAGGTGAGCATGGCCGTCGATCCGGGGGTGGAGGTGATCGGCGCGGGGGCGCTGGAGGAGGTGGAGGGCCGGACGGCCGCCTACAGCCTCCCGGCCGGCACGGTCCTGACCTCCGAAGTCCTGGGCGAGCCGCGGGTCCCTCCGGCCGGGCAGGCGGTGAGCGCGATCCCCCTGGCGCGGGGCCAGTTCCCGCCAGGCCTGCAGCCCGGGAACACCGTGCGGGTCGTCGCCGCCCCGGCCGAAGGCGAGGGCTCGGAGGCCGGGGCGCCGGTGGCGCCGTCCTGGACGGCGGTGGTCACGGCGGTGGAGGGGGCGGACGAGCGCGGCGAAGCGGTCGCCACGCTGCAGATGGACGCCGACCAGGCGCAGGCGATGGCCGGCTGGCCGGCCGGGGAACTGCGGCTGGTCATCGTTGCCGGAGGTGGGTCGTGACCGTGGTGGCGTTGTGCAGTCTGAAGGGTTCGCCGGGGGTGACGACGACGGCGGTGGCGCTGGCGGCCAGCTGGCCGGCGGGCGGGCAGCCGGTCGTCGTGGAAGCTGACCCCGCCGGTGGCGATTTGGTGGCCCGCTACCGCCTGGAGCTGACCCCGGGCCTGGTGACCCTGGCGGCTGCGGGCCGGCGCTCGGGGGAGGATCCGGGGCTGATCTGGCAGCACACCCAGCGCCTGCCCGGTGGGCTTCCGGTCGTAGCCGGCCCGCCCGCGCCCGGGCAGGCCCGCGCCGCCCTGACCGAGCTGACCGACGGCCCGGCCAGGCCGCTGCTGCGGCGGGCGGCCTCCCGCCCCGGCGTGGTGGTCATCGCGGACTGCGGCCGGGTGGAGGCCGATTCCCCGGCGCTGGAGGTCGTGCGGGCGGCGGATGTGATGCTGCTGGTCGCCGGCGCGCAGGACGACGCCCTGGCCCACCTGGCCGTGATGGTGCGCCCGGCCGCCGCGTGGTCGCCGCGCCCGCGGCTGGTGCTGGTGGGCGAGGGATACCCCACCGCGGAGGTGACCCAGGCACTGGGCACAGCCGAACTCGGGCTGGAGGTGGCTGCCCGCCTCCCGCACGACCCCGCGGGGGCGGGGGCGTTCGCCGGCCGTCCCGCCCCGCGCGCCGCGCCGGGCCGCTCCCGGCTGGGGCAGGCCGCCGCCGAGCTGGCCACCCGCACAGCGCGGGACGTGCTGACCGCCCCGCCGCCCTGGCGCCGCACCCAGGACACCGAGCCCCCACGGGAGCCAGTGACCGACAGCAGCGAGTTCACCGTTCCTGCGACCTACCGGATCCTGCGATGAATCAACCTGCCTATTCCGCCGATTCCGGTCAGCCCCGCCGCGATCCTCGCGTCCTGCCTCCGGACGGCGTCATCAGCGCCCCCGCACCCGGGCCGCCGCCACCGCAGCAGCCGGGGGTGCGCATCCCCGACACGACCACGCTGGTGGGCAGCTGGATGTCCCTGGAGGACGCGGTCGAGGGCCTGCGCCGCTACCTTCGGCACGAGCTGGCCACCCAGCTCTCGGAGCGTATCCGGGCGGATGAGCAGGCGGGCCGCCCGCAGCCGGGACCTGAGGAGCGCCGCGCGCAGGCCGAGTCCATCCTGCGGGAGGCCGCCGAGGACTACGCCGGTGCGCTTCTGAACCGCGGCCGGCGCATTGTGTCCGAGGAGAATGAGAGCGCGGCCATCGCGCAGGTGCTGGATGAGTTCTTCGGGATGGGCGGGCTGGAGCCGCTGCTGCGCAACCCGCAGGTGGAGAACATCAACGTCAACGGCGCGGACCGGGTCTTCGTGCGCTATGCCGATGGCCGGCGTGAGCAGGTGGCGCCGGTGGCTGCCACGGACGAGGACCTGGTGCGTCTGGTGCGTGACCTCGCCGGCCGCGGCGGGGCGCAGGAGCGGCACTTCGACCGTGCCACTCCCGGTGTGAGCTTCGAACTCCCGGGCGGGGAGCGGGCGTTCGCCGTGATGGCGGTCAGCAGGCGTCCGGCGCTGGCGATCCGCCGCCACCGCCACCCGCGCGTCACCCTCGCCCGGCTCAAGCAGCTGGGGACGATTGATGACCGGCTGGAATCCCTCCTGACCGCGATGGTCCGCGCGCGGAAGAACATCCTCGTCTCCGGCGGGACGGGGATGGGCAAGACCACGCTGCTGCGGGCGCTGGCCGCCGAAATCCCCGCGCAGGAGCGGCTGATCACGATCGAGGACACCTTCGAGCTCGGCCTGGATACCGATCGCCGCGCGCACCCGGATGTCGTCGCCCTCCAGGCCCGGGAGCCCAACACCGAGGGCGAGGGCGCCATCGAGCTGGGGGAGCTGGTGCGGTGGGCGCTGCGGATGTCGCCGGACCGCGTCATCGTCGGCGAGGTCCGCGGGCCGGAGGTCGTGCCGATGTGCAACGCCATGAGCCAGGGCAACGACGGCTCCCTGGGCACCCTCCACGCCAGCAGCAGTGCGGGGGCGTTCACCAAGCTCGCCGCCTACGCCGCCCAGTCCGCGGAGCGGCTGCCGATGGAAGCCACCAACCTCCTGATCGCCGGCGCGATCCACTTCGTCGTGCACCTGGACCGGCCCCGCGGCGCGGAGCACCAGCGGGTCGTCGCTTCCGTCCGCGAAGTCGTCGGCGCGGACGAACGGCAGGTCATCTCCAACGAGATCTTCCGGCCCGGCCATGACCGGCGCGCGGTCACCGGTGTCCCGATGAGGGCAGAGACCCTGGACGAGCTGCGCGCGGCCGGGTTCTCCCCGGGGCTGATGGAAAGGCGCCGGGCGTGAGCGCCGCCCTGTTGGGCCTGCTCGGCTTCGGTATGGGCCTGGGCGTCCTGCTGGTGGTGGCCGGCTGGCGCCGCCCCGGCGCGGGGGAAGGCGAAGGGTCATCGCGCCGCCGTCTGGCGCGATCCGGCGCGCGGCGGGCGCACGCCGGCCGGTGGGCGCTGGCCGCTACGGCCGCCGGCCTGGCGGCGCTGGTGCTGACCCGCTGGCCGGTGGCCGGACCCCTGGCCGCCGCCGCGGTCTGGTTCGCACCACGCCTGACCAGCGGCGGGGGAGGGCAGCGGGAGACAGAGCTGATCGAGGCGATCGCCGGATGGGCGGAGATGCTGCAAGGCACCCTCGCCGCCGGAGCCGGTCTGGAACAGACCATCACCGCCACCGCCGGCACCGCGCCGGACGCGATCCGGCCGCACGTTCAGGCGCTGGCCGAAGCCATCGCCGAGGGAGAAGAGCTGGCGCCCGCGCTGCGGCGTCTAGCCGAAGCCCTGGCGGACGCGACGGCGGACCTGGTGATCAGCGTGCTAATCCTCTCCGCCCAGCATCAGGCCCGCCAGCTCGCCCCGCGCCTGGCCGCGCTGGCCGAGACGGCCCGCTCGCAGGTGGAGATGCGCCGCCGGGTCGCCGCCGCCCAGGCGAGGGTGCGCACCACCGTCCGCATCGTCGCGGGAACGACCGCCGTCTTCGTGGGCGGCATGGTGTTGTTCAACCGCGCCTTCCTCACCCCGTACGACTCGCCCGGCGGGCAGGTGATGCTGCTGGTCATCGCCGCCATCATCGCCGTTGCCCTGGTCTGGCTGGCCCGGCTGACCCGCATCGAGCAGCCCGCCCGCTTCCTCACCCCGTCCACGATCAAGGGAGGCGAGGAGAGGTGACGCTGATCGTCGTCCTGTCGGCCGGCGTCGGCCTGGGGGCGTGGGCGCTGACGGTCTGGCTGTGGCCGCCCCGGCCCGCCCTGGCGCCCCTCATCGACACGGTCCGTGCGGACGCCGGGCCGCGCCGCCCTGCGCTCCTGCCCGCCGAAGCCAGCCCGGAGGCCCCGGGCGGGGGATGGGCGGCCCGCCTGGGCCGCCCGCTGGTCCCGCTGCTGCGCGCCGCAGGTCTCCCGCGGCCCGGCCTGACCCGCGACCTGACGGCGCTCGGCCGAACCGTCGAGCGCCACCTGGCCGACCAGGCCGCGCTCGCGCTGGCCGGGCTGCTGCTGCCCACCGCCCTCGCCGCGCTGGCGGCCCTGGGCGGCGGCACGCCCGGCTGGGTGATGCCCGCCGGCGGCTCCCTGGCCCTGGCCGCAGGCGGATTTTTGCTGCCCGAGGTCTCGGTGCGCGGCGAAGCAGCCCGGGCGCGCGCGGCGTTCCGCCACGCCCTGGGCGGCTACCTCGACCTCGTCCACGTCCTCCTCGCGGGAGGCTCCGGCGTCACCGGCGCCCTCCACGACGCCGCGCACATCGGCGACGGCTGGGCCTTCGCCCAGCTGCGCCGCGCCTTGCGCACGGCCGAGGCCACCCGCACCTCCCCCTGGGAGACCCTCGGCCGCCTCGGCGACGAACTCGCCGTGCCGGAACTGACCGACCTGGCCGCGGCCCTGACGCTGGCCGGCACTGAAGGCGCCAAGGTGCGCGCCTCCCTCGCGGCCAAAGCCGCGGCCCTCCGCGCGCGGGCGACCACCGAGGCCGAAGCCGCCGCCACCGCCGCCAACGAACGCACCGCGTTCCCCACCTCGCTGATGGCGATGGCGTTCGTGCTGTTCATCGTCTACGCCGCCATGTCCCACGTCACCGCATCCCTATGACCCGACCAACCACCCCCGATTCAAGGAGCAACTCCCCATGAAGAAGCAGCTACTGCGGCTCCGGGCGCGCCTGGTCCTCCTCCTGGCCCGCCTCACCGCCGACGACCGCGGCTACAGCGCCGAGGCCACCATCCTCACCGGCCTGCTGACCGGCGTCGCCGCCGGCGTCGGCTTCGTCTTCGGTGACGACATCGTCGCCGCGGCCGAGAACATCAACTTCACCAACCCGCCCCGCCCCTGACAGCCGCCGCCATGCCCACCCACCGGCAACCCGAACCCGGCTGGCGAAACCGCGGCCGGTGGCGGCAGATCCTGCGCGAGGACCGGGGCGCAGCCGCCATCGCCGAGACCGTGGTCGTCTTCCCCCTGCTGATGACGGTGATCCTGCTCATCGCGCACGTCGCGGTGTGGGCGCAGGCCGTCCACACCGCCCAGGCCGCCGCCTCCCAGGGACTCTCAGCCGCCCGAGCCCAGGACGCCACCGCCACCGACGGCCGCACCCACGCCCGCACCGTCCTGGGCCAGCTCGGCGGCCCGCTGCGGAACGTCACCATCACCGCCGACCGCGACGGCGAGCGCACCGAAGTGCGGGTCGACGGGAGCGCGCTGCCCGTCCTGCCGTGGCTGCACCTGCCCGTGCACGCCCAAGCCGCCGGCCCCACCGAAGAGTTCCAGCCCCCCACCGAAACCGGGGCCGCGCCGTGAGGGGCCCCAGGGCGGCCACCCGCCGCGAGCGCGCCCCCCGGACCCAGCGGCGCAGCCGGTCCGGGGACCGCGGATCGGCCTCGGCGGAGCTGGTGCTGCTCCTCCCCGTGCTGATCCTGGTCCTGTACGTCGTCGTCTACGCCGAACGCGGATCGGATGCCCGCATGCGGCTGGACGACGCCGCGCACCAGGCCGCCCGCGCCGCCAGCCAGGCCCGCACCCCCGGCCAGGCGGCGGACGCCGCCCGCGCCACCGCGGACGCCGCGCTGGCGGAGGCGGGCATCGCCTGCCAGACCATCACCGTCCAGCTCGACGGCACCCTGGAGCCCGGCTCCACCGTGACCGCCACCCTCACCTGCACGGTCGGCCTGCAGGACCTGGCGATGATCCCGCTGCCCGGCACCACCACCCTGGACGCGAACTTCACCGCCCCCGTCGATCTCTACCGCGGCTCCACCCTCACGCCCGCCGCGACGGGAGGCGAACGCCCGTGAGGCGGCCGATCCTTCCCCTCCGACGGCGCCTGTGGGCGGACCGGGGGCAGATCACCGCGTTCGTCGTGCCGCTGATGGTCACCCTCATGGCCATGGCCGGCCTGGCGCTGGACGGCGGGCTCGCCCTGGCCGCCCGCGTCCGTGCCCTCGGCGAAGCCCAAGAAGCCGCGCGCGCCGGCGCCCAGGCCATCGACCTGGCCGTCTACCGCGCCGACGGCACCCTGCGCCTGGACCCGGCCCAGGCCCGCCGCCTCGCCGTCACCTACCTGACCGGCGCTGGCACCCAGGGGATGGTCAGCGCGACCGAGGAAGAGGTCACGGTCACCGTGACGGCCGTCCAGGACACCCAGCTTCTGCACCTGGTCGGCGTCGACACCCTCACCGTCACCGCCTCCGGCGCCGCCCAGCCCCAGCCCGGCATCACCGGCCCGCAACCGTAGAAGAGGGAGAAGCCCGCGATGCCCGGCCCGATGCCGCCCCGCGCCCGCCCGCCCCACGACCACGGGGCCGGCGTCCGGCTGGCGTGGCTGTCCGTCCGGCTGCTGCGTGCCGTCCTCGCCGCCTTCGTCCTGGCCGTCCTGCTGGCCGGCATCCCCTGGGGCCTGGCCCACTACATCGGCCAGCCCCTGCCCACCCGCATCCCCAGCGGCGACGAACTCCTCACCACCCTCTCCACCCCGCTCAGCACCCGCGACACCCTCCGCGTTCTCGCCTGCGTGCTGTGGCCCACCTGGGCGTGGTTCGTCCTCGACGTCGCCCGCACCGCCCGCGACGCCGCCACCGGCCTCCCCCGCCCCCACCTCACCTCCCGGTCCCCAACCCACGCCCTGGCCGCCGCCCTCATCGGCATGCTCACCCTCGGCCCCCTCACCTCCCGCACCAGCCCACCAGCAGCACCCGCACCCGCCGTCCTCCTCCACCTGCCCGACACCACCGCCGAGAACAACCAACGGCACACCGCCCCGGCCGACTTCGCGCCCCTCCCCCCGCACACCCTGCTCGTCACCGCGCCGCAGAACGACCCACCGGAGGTGACGGACGCGCCCGGCACGGTCACCGTCCGCCTACCGAGCGACGGCGTGTACGACAGCCTGTGGCGCATCGCCGACCGCGCCCTCGGCGACGGCAACCGGTGGCCCGAGATCTTCCGCCTCAACGAAGGCGTCAGCCAGGCCGACGGCCGCGCCCTGACGCATCCCGGCCTCATCCGGCCCGGCTGGATCCTCCACCTTCCCGAATCCGCCCCCTCCCCACCCGGCGAAAGGCCGGGCGAGGACCACGGCGACGAACAGGCAGATCCCCCAGCCGGGCCGGCTCCGTCCCCCAGCCCGCCCGAACCGCCGCAGGAGACCACCCCGGCCCCCGAACCACCGACACCCACCCCCTCCGTACCCCAGGACTCCACGCCGGCGCCCGAGCAGCAACCGGCGACCCCGGCCCCCGACGTCGGCGAACCCGACGGCGACCAAGGGGTCGTGACGCCGACGGGGGCGTTCGTCGGCCTCGGCCTCGCCGCCCTGATCACCGCCGCCTGGGCAACTCTCCTGCTGCGCCGCCGCATCCACTACCGCCCCGGCCACGGGCAGCGTGAGGAACTGTCCATGGCCCCGGTCGTGCGCACCCTCCGCCTCGCCCATGACCGCGCCCACCCACCCGCACCAGACGGCGGCCTCGTCGAGCTGGAACCGGCGACACCGCGGGCGGTGCCCGTTCCCGAGGCCGCTCTGCGCGACCGCGCCCGCCAACTCGCCCAGGCGCAAGCCGTCGAGGACCGCCCCGCCGTAGGGATCGCGGACGGCCGCGCCATCGCGCTCGACCTTGCACGCACCCGCGGCCTCGGCCTGACCGGGCCCGGAGCGCATGATGCAGCGCGCGCCCTGCTGGTGGCCATGCTGGCCGACCACCACCGCCCCGGTTCCCGCCAGACGCGGCTCCTCATCCCCGCCCCCGACGCGGCACTGCTCCTGGGACCCGAAATTGCGGCGGTTCCCCATGCGCTGCGGCTGCGCGTCACCGGCGACCTGGACGAGGCCCTGGAGGTGATGGAGCGCGAACTCCTCACCCGAAGCCGTGGCGCCGTCAGCGCTGATCCGGCGGATGAACTCGGTCTCGTCGCCACGTCCCAGCCGCACTCAGACCGCCGCCTGCAGGCCATCCTCGACAACGGCTCGTCCCTCGGCCTGAGCGGTCTGCTGCTGGGGCCGTGGCACCCCGGCACCACCCTCCGCGTCCGCCAGGACGGCACCATCGCCGCCACCAGTCCCTCGGCCCCCGTGGCGCCTGGCGTGAGGCTGTTCACCCTGCCGGCAGACGAAGCCGATGAGCTCGTAGGCCTGTTGAGGGAAGAAGCGGCTGCCCGGCCAGCGCCCCGCCGCAGCCCCGTCGGCACCGCTGAGCGGGCAGAAGAGCGGCACCGGAGGGTGAGCGGCACCGCCGGGCCCGCGAAGGGCAGCACGACACACCTCGCCAAACCGCCGTCCGAAGCCGCCCATCAACCGCCAGAGGGCGAAGCCAGCCAGCCGCAGGAGGCCGGGGAAGCGGCACGCCTCGTCGTCCTGGGCCGGCTCCGTCTCGCCCTGCAGCCACTCGACGCTACCGACCCCGAGATCTCCCTCGCCCCGCGCCACCGCGACCTGTTCGCCTTCCTGGCTCTCCACCGCGCAGGAACGCACCGTGACGTCCTGTGCGCCGCACTGTGGCCCGAGGCCCGCCGCCCGCACAACGCCTTCCACGCCACCGCCAGCCAGCTGCGCAAGACACTGGCCGCCGAAGCGCCCGCGCTTGAACACCTCGTCCTCCACCATGAAGGCCACTACCGCCTGGACGCCGGACGCTTGTCGGTGGACTTGTGGCAACTCCAGGCCGAACTTGCCGACTTCGCCTCCCGCCCGGCCGAGCAGCAGGAGAGGGCGCTGCACCGGATCGACGAGCTGTACCAGGGCGAGCTGGCGGCCGACCTGGCCGGCGACTGGCTCGACGCACCGCGGGAGGCTCTGCGGCGCGACGTCCTGAACGCCCACAGCCTGCTTGTACGGTCTCTGCGTTCCTCCGCCCCGGAAAAGGCCCTGCATTTCCTGGAAATCTCCCGTCGGCTGGACCCTCACAACGAGACCATCTACTGTGAAATAGCCAGGCTCCAGGTTCGTCTCGGGCAACCGGACGGAGTGCCGCGGACGCTGGCACTCCTCACCACTGCCCTGGCGGAGATAGATGAAGAGCCCTCGGCTGAAACTATCAGATTCTTCGACACGGCCCGGAGGCCAGCCACCCGCCGCCCCGGTGAGCGCCCGCGATAAGGCGGCCGGTCCCGGCGGTTTCCGCAGTCCGGTATTGCGGGTATTGTGTTAGTTGGAAGTCGGGGGAAACGCTGCCGCCCTGTTCCGCAGCGCAGTGCTTAATTCGTTGCCATTATCCTTCCCTGTGAGTGCAGGTATGCCATCCGCGCTAGGTCGGGAGCGGCTGTATAAGGCGCATCACGCCGACACGTCTGGCAGTCTGGGAAAGGGGCTGTGATCGGCGTTTCTTTGCTGGCCTATCGGGGTTCCGATCTGCGGGCCGATCTGCGGGCCGATCGGGGGGCCTCTCAGGCAGGAACCCCCCTCGTGCCGTATTGTCGCAGGTCGGGCGCTATTTGTCCTGTTCCGATGCGGCATCCGACTCACTACCCCCACGGGTGTGAAAAATAGTGTCGGCGCGGGGCTGTGCAGCAAGTGAGGGTAAGTGCATCCTTTTTATTGTCTGCGCCATCGGCATTTCAATTCCCCCTATTGTTTTTGGGTACTGATTGGCCGGCTGGCTGTCCCTTCGCTTCCCCTGCTTCTCTCGGCTTTCCTCGGTTCTCCTTGCTCCGCCTGCTGCGCCCACCCTCTCATTGCCCCGCCGACCGCTAAAGAATCTTGGAGTTATTGCGTCAAGGGCGTTTCCGTGCGGCTGAATGCGGTAGAAATAGAGGTATCGAGGCGTAACGCAAAGGGCGGCGCCGCGAATGATCGGAGTCGGTAGCATGGCGGAGCAGATTTCCGCAACGGCGCGCAGGGAAGCCGCTGAAAACTGGGACGGAATCAGCCCGGAAGACATGGCGCGGGTCACTGAGGACGACTTCCGCACCCTTCAGGACCTGGCGCAGCGATACTGCCGGGTGGTGGACTCGACCCGTTCGCGCAAGCGGATGGACGGCAGCGCAACGGCGGCGCCGGGTGGGCGCGCGCTGTACGGCACGGACGACGTGAGCGCGGACGTGACCCAGGACTCGGTGCTGATCTTCACCAAGCGTCTGGCCAAGATCATCGCCACGTGCGAGCCTGCCGCCCTGTGGGTGGACACCCGGGAAGTGTCCGCGTGGCAGTATGTCCGCAGGGACGAAACGACCATGATCATCACCCGGTCCACCCTGCACCGCTGGGCCGTCCGCGACGCCGCCGCCCGCAACGGCTACCGGCTGGACGTGGCGCCGGAAGAGATCGACACCATTCCCGGAGCGCAGATCATGCGCGGGGTCCCCCACGCCGACACCCTGACCGTGCTGGCCGTGATTCCCTACCTGTCCGGCCAGAGTGACGCGATCTTCCGCGCCGCTTGGCGGGACGGTGCCGAGTTCCCCACGCTGGGGGTCATGCTGCGCCTCGCGGGCAACGCCGATGACCTCGGCCGGGCAGGGGTGATGAGTGGCGCCGCGCAGGAACTCTACGGCGGAGTACGTCACTCCAGCTACAACCTCAAGCGCACCCGCGAGCGCGCCCGGGAGGAGTGGCAGACCCTGCGCGCCGCCCTGGACTCCGTCCGGGAAGACATGATTTACGAGTCCACGCGCCGCCGGTAGAACGCGCCGTGCCGCAAGGGACAGCCCGGGTGCCCCAGTTCGGCACCCGGGCTACACCCCTGCCCGGAAACCGGGCCGAAAAGCAACCGGGCCAGCGTCGGCGATCGGGCCCTTCCGACCGCCGTATTTGAGGTGAGAACGCCTTACAGACGCTCACGGGCACCCGGACCTACCGGCGCCCGTATGAACGCCTGGGGGAGTCCCCCCGGGTGTTTTCCCGCGTGCGCAGGGATTCCGCCCGGACGGTTGTCCGGACGGCGTGCCAGCGTGCGCCGGAAAGAATCTTGAAAGAACTCCGGAAGCGCTCGGCGATCGGGCGCTTCCGGCCGCCGTATTCAGGTGAGGGCATCCTACGGCCCGCCAACGCGGCGCGCCGCGCCGGTCATTACCGGCTGACACGCCGCGCCTGCCCTGCCCCATCGCGGGCAGGGTAATTGACGGCCCGTAGGTATGGCGTCCGCCGTTGGGCGCGCGGGAAGAATCTTGCAGATTCGTTCCCCGCGCTCGGCGATCGGGCGCAGTGCCGTCCCGTATTCAGGTGCGGACGCCACTTGGGCGCGACACGCGGAGACCTGGGCAGCGCAGCATGAGCCTAGTTCGGCGTGGTGCCGTGCTTGAGCGGGCGTGCGGCTGATGCGTGCCGGATTCACCGAATGGCGTGTCAGTAGCGCCATGTTCGGCTTTTCCCGCGCGATGCGGCGCCCTTCGAGGAACCGGCGCTCCCCCGCAATCGCGGGCGCCGCGCTCCTGTGTGGCGCGGCGGAAGGGTTCCGGATGGAATCCGGGAAAACTTCGGGCGCGTTCGGCGATCGGGCGCTTCCCGCCGCCGTATTTAAGTGAGGCCAGCACAACGCTGGCACAGGTCAGCAGCGCCCACAGGGGCGGCGGGGGAATGGAGGACTTCGCGCCGGAGGGAGGACCATGAACATTCGCGGAGTTTCCCTCAGTACTTTCTACGACATCGTGGATGACATCTCGCGATCGGAATACGCGGGCAACGTCGCCGTCAACCGTGACGCACGTTGGTCGGGCCGCAGCTCGATTACCGCCCGCCTGCGCGTCACGGACTCCCGGGGCCTTGGCGCGCGAACGGCCGCGTCGGGGCGCCACGGCCCCTATGCCTGCTGGCACGCCCACCGGGACGTGCTGCGGCAGGTGTTCGCCGTCGCGCCGGACGCCACGGTCCGCACCGTGCTGGAGACATACCGGGGAGAGCCCGGCTTCCGGCAGAACTACCCGGCCACGGCCTACCGGAACGTCGGCAGCCTCGACTACCCGGCGTACATGCCTGAGCTGTGCTTGCACGCCGGATGCGGGGCGGAGTCGGCGCCGGTTGAGTGGCCGCAGCCGCAGCCGCAGCCGCCCGCCCCGGCCGGGGACGGCGGCGACGTGCTGGAGCGCATCCACCGCGAGCTTCGGCAAGCGGACCGGATGCGCCCGCAGCCGCTGTTCTTCGAGGGGCCGCAGTCCCTGCTGGACGCCCCGGACCTGGCTTACAGCGGCCGGTGACCGGCCCCCAAGTCGCCCCGCCCGGCCCCCGTTTCCCCACCCCGGGGCCGGGCGGGGTCCCCTCCCTCCGTGCTCCCCCGCGCTGGGGGCACGGGGCGGCGCGGCGGCTCTGAACGGCTCTGCCGTGCGCCTCGGCCTGGCCGGGCGTACCCACGGCTGTTCAGCGGCGAACGGCCGAACCATATGGACCAGTGCGAGGGAGAGCACGATGTGTGACATGTGCAGGCTGCTCGACGGCCGCAGCGGCGGCGCGGCCGGTCCGGCCAAGCCGGAGTCGGCAGCGGCGCCGGAGCGGACGGCCGTTGCGGCCGTCGAGAACGCGGACGGCAGCGTGACGCTGACGCTCCCGCCGGGCGCCTACGACGCGCTCCAGCTCCAGCTGGCGATCGGTGCGGCCGTCATGGGCCCGGACGCGCCGTTCCTCCCCTGACACCCGGCCCTGCCGCCGCCCCCGGGGTCCGCGTCCCGGGGGCGGCGCCGATCCGCAAATGGCGAGGGAGAGATGACGGACCTGTCAGAGCTGAAGGTGGCCCGGTTCGGCGGGCAGTGGCACGCGTGGAGCGAACAGCTCAGCGAGTGGCTGCCGCTGCCCCTGACGCCCGAGGCCAGCGCGGGCGACGTGAAGCACTTCTACGCCCACCGGGGCATGAGCGTGAGGATCGTCGCCGGCCGCTAGGCCGCGCCACACCGCACGCGAGCAGGGCACGGTGCGCCGGGCCGATACCACCACCGCGCGGGCCCGGGAGCAGCTTCCCGGGCCCGCGCCCGTGTCCGGTGACCGTGGAAGGGAGTCGCGGACATGACCGACACCAGCAACACCTGGGACGCCGAACCGCAGGGCGCGCTCTGGTACGGAGAGATCATCTACGGCCGGGACGTCACCGACGATGAGGGCGTGGCGATCGGCCCCGAGACCGACTACGCCTACGGGTACAGCACCGACCCGCTGCCCGACCCGGGGCTGATGTGCCCGCCGGGGGCGACGGTGCTGGAGGAGACGCTGACCCATCTGGCGTCGAAGACCACCCTGACCCGGCAGGAGGAAGACGGCGCGCCCGAGCGGGAGTTCCGGGTGTGGTGCGAGAACGGCGACCTGATCGCCGCCACGGACACCTACGAGGACGCCGCCGACGCGCTGCGCGAAGCCGTGCGCGCCGACATCGCCCGGCACAGCGAGGAGGACGCCGCGTGCGGGGTGCTGTCCACCTACGGCTACTCGGTCCAGGTGACCGAGGACGGCGCGGACATCACCCAGGACTTCGCGAACAACAACCCCGACCGGCCGCTGGACGACGGGGTCATCGCCGGGGAAGGGGAGTAGCCGTGCACCTGCACGTGGGCAGCAACACCCCCGGCTACCTGCCGGACTCGGTGCCGGAGTGCTTCGGCGACCTCGCCAGCGCCCTGGACGCGCTGCGCACCGAACTGCGCTTCCTGCAAAGCGACTTCTACGAGCGCTGCAACGGGGACTGCCCCGACGGCTCGGGTGAGGCGTGCGCGTGGTGCGAGGCGGCCGGGGCCGTGGAAGCCGCACTGTCGGCCATCGCCGACGGAGACGCCGCCCGGCACCTGGACCAGGAGCCGGAGTTGGGCTGGACGTTCCGCCCGCCGGAAGGCCCGGACATCCACCACTGGTGCGCCCGCCCCGGCACGACGGCCGACGCCTGCGCACCAGCCGGAGCCTTGACCACCTGAAACCCGCCCCGCCGCTCGGCGCCAGGAGGACGGACGTGGTGCGCCTGCCCCCTGGACACGGCGCAGCCGGCCGACCCCGCCCCCCGGGGCGGAGCCGGGGGGCACCTCACCGACCCGAACGGAGAGTCCCGTCATGCCCATTTCCGCACCGAAGAGCGATCTGCTCACCGTGGCCGAGCTGATCCGCCTGCTGCGGACCTGGCCGGGCGATCACGTCGTCACCCTGGCCAGCGACCCGGAAGGCAACCGGGTATCGGCCCTCTCCCGTGCCCTGGGAGACGGCATGTACCACCAGGACAGCGGCCCGGGCACGGCGCTGTACCCGATGCCCGAGGAACTGCTCGACGACGCCTCGCTGCGCAGGCTCTTCCCCCGCGGCGTGCCCGAAGGCGCCCGCGCTGCCGTCGTCCTCTACCCCACCGCCTGAGCACGGGCCGAGGCAAGCACCACAGGACGAAAGGGGGGAGGGGGCCGCTATGGAGGACATCGCTCAGGACGCCGGGTTGTCGGTGGCCGACCGCGCACGGCGCGTCGCTCCACTGTGGACGGCCTACCGAAGCCGCTACCCCGACAGCCTGATCCGCGACATGGTCGCCGACCTAATGCACCTGATCACGGCGGAAGGCGGCGATCCCGACCGCGAGATCGACGCGGCGATCCAGACCCACGACGCCGAACGCGACACCTGACCCGAGCGCCGCGCCCCGGCACCGGCCGCCCGCCCGGGACGCGCCGCCCGCGCCCGGCGCGAAGGCACCGTTGCGAGAGAGAGGAGACGTCATGCACGAAAGCCGGGACGGCCAGCCGTGCGATGTCGAAATCTACCGGCGCTGGCAGGGCCCAGTCATCGCGGACGGCGGCGACGGACAGGAGCCCCTCTCCGCGCTGCTGGTGGACCTGCTGACCCAGCGCGGCTTCGTCGAGCGCACCACCGGGCCGTTCTACCGCTGGTACGAACTTCCCCCCGGACTCGGGGAGGCCGCAGAGAACGCTCACGCCACCCGGGCGCTGGTGGCGCTGGACGCGGCTGGCTACCGGGTGGCGTTCGACCCCGAGCTTTACGACCGCGCCAGCGACACCCGCACCATGCCCCCGCCCGGCCCGGGCGGCGAGCCCGGCCCCGGTGACGGCTGACGGACACGGCGCCTGCGCAGCTCCGGCTCGGACCCGTCCGGCCGACCCGCCCGGCGCCGCTGGCGCGGAGCGCGCCGCGCGCCCTCGTCGGGCGGCGGCCACCCCACATCCACGAGGAGGAGGACCTTCGTATGGCCAACGCTGACCTGCTGCGCGCCACCTTGCAGCACATCGAGGAACATTCCGAGCAGTGGGACCAGCGGTCGTTCCGCTACGGCGACCAGGGCTGCTTCGCGTTCCACGCGGCGCGGCTGGCCGGAGCAGAACTGACCAGCCCGGATCCGGAAGTTACGCACGACGGCCTCACGGGCGCGAACTGCGACGTTGGCGTCGCCCTCAACGACGCCGCGCGGGGACTCGGCTTCACCGGGGACGAAGAACAGCTCGACATCGAGCAGTTCGCCACCCGTGCCCTGGGCCTGACCCCCGCCCAGGACACCGAGCTCTTCCATCCCGAGAACACCCTGGAGGACCTGGCCGTTCTCGTCCAGCGATACGCAGACGCCTGACGAGACGGGCATGGTCCGCCCCGCCCGCCACGGCGGGCGGGGCGGACCGATCCTCCGGGAGTCCTGCTGCCCACCGTTGCGCGAGTCTCCCGTCGCTGCGCGGCACGCCCGCACGCCCGCCCGCTGGCGCCCCCTCCCTCGCCCAGCTGCGGCTGGCGTGCGGGTCTGCTGTGCCGCGGGGTTGTCCTGGCCCGCAGCACCGACCGCGCCGGAAGGTATCCGCCGGGCGGCGCTCGCCCGGCCTGTCCCCGAACGGAAGGAAGGAGTCCATGACATCGCACCACCCGGTCCCCGAGTCCGGGATCCTCACGCCCGAGCGATTCGCCGGGCCGCTCTACGACCTACCCGAGGAACGGCCGAGTCCCGAGCCGAAGGACTATACGGTCGCGGTGGCCGACTCCGCACGGCACGACGGGGAGGCGCCCTACGTCTACGTGCTGCGCGCCCCAACCGCCAAGCAGGCGTGGGCGCTTGCGCTGGCCTGGCACCTCGTCACGTGTGACGAGCTGGACGCCTACGTCGTCGCCAGCCTCTCGTACGAGGGCACGCCGGGAGAGCACCCCGGGTATACGTGGAACGACCTGCGGCCCCAGCAGGACCGGGACCGTCAGCGCCGGGAACTCCTGGACCGGGCGCGGAAGCTGGAGCGGCAATTCGAGAATGGCTCTGCCCGCTACCGCGGCCCGGACGGCGAGGTGACCGACGAGAACACCAGCCGTTTCGACGAGTTGCGCTCGGCTCTTGGCGAAGAAGCCCTCGACCTCGTCCACGCCCTGGCCGGATTCGCCGAGGACGCCGGCGGCCACGCGAGCCACGATCAGCCGCATTCCACCTGCACCCGGCGCCCGGAACCGCCCGGGCGGCATACCGGGGCCGCCACACCGGCCCCCAGGCACGCGCCCGCCTCGCTCACCGGGAGGCCGGCGATGGGTGACAAGATCGTTTCGTGGAAGACCGTCGGTGAACTGGACATCGCCGGACACCGCATCGAGATCGTACGCCTCACCTGGCGGTATGCCGCCGGGGTCAGCTACGACATCATCGACGCCGCCACCGGGGACGTTCTGACCGAGGACGCGTCCTTCGATTCCTACCCGACCGAGGACCAGGTCCGCAGCCTCCTGGACCAGCGCCCCGGCCGTGCCGGGAACGGCGCCCCGCCCGGGCCGCGCCGGGGCGGGCCGGGTGCTCACCCGAAGTGCGAGCTGTGCGGCGGGCGGACGTACCCCGGCGTCAGCCTGGGGGACGGCTTCGCCTGCTTCGTCTGCACCCCGCAGTCGTACACCGATGTCCGAGCGGCCCTGGACGCGGCGGGCTTCGCCACGCGCCTGCGCTCCCAGGACCGGTTCACGGTCGTCTACGAGGTTTCCCAGCCGGGCAGCCCGGTGGTGCTGACCGTGCGCAACGACGGCCCTCTCGGGGACAACGCGTCGGCCTGGTGGGACGTGCACGACGCGCACGGCGAGCGCCACTTCGCCTGCCCGTACATCAGCGAGGCGACGGTCGCCACGCTGCATCGCCTTCTGGACGACCCGGGCACCTGAGACTCCGCGGCCGGAGTTCCGTTCGCGTCCGCCCCATGTCACCGCCGCGCCCGGCCGGAGGCCCCGCTCGGAAAGCGTCGTTCACCCCGCGTGGCCGCCACGAGCCCCCCAACCCGCTCCCGGTCCGGCCCTGTCCGGGCCGGGAGCGGTTACCGCTGCGCGCAGCGCGGCACGCCCGCACGCCCGCTCTTCCTTCCCCCCTCCCGGGGCGGGCGTGCGGGTCTGCGGCGCCGCGACCGCGGCGTCCGATCCCCGCTCTGATTGCCGATGGAAGGAGAAACGATCCCTCATGGCCAATACCGAACTGCTGCGAGCCACCCTGCGGCACATCCGCGCTCATCCCGACGCCTGGATCCAGATCGACTACCGCCGCGGCAGGGCAGGCTGCTTCGCCTACCACGCCGCCATGCTGGCCGGCGGGCAGCTCGCCCACCCCGCTGCCTCGATCGACCGGCCCTCCGGCGACGGGTCGTGGCCCAACCACGACCCGTACCTGGTCTGCAACCGCGCTGCACGCGACCTGGGGTTCGCTAGGGACGAGGTGGTCCACATCGCAGACTTTGCGCGCCGGGCCCTGGATCTGGATGACGCCTCGGCCCGCAGCCTCTTCAGCGCGGACAACACGCTCGACGATCTGGAACGGCTCGTCCAGATCCACGATGCCCGCCGCCCCGGGTCCTCCCCGGAGAGTCGGTGACCCCGCGCGCCCGGCGCCGCGTCCGGCAGGCCGGGCCCGGGCCCCATGGGCTTCGCGCGAATCTCCCGCCGCAACGGAGGAGGCATGGGTGAACGCGAGTTCTTCCAGTTCCTCGCATTCCGCTGGGATGTGACCCGGGCTAAGGAAATCGCTGCCGGAATTCCTCCGGGGCGGATGAATCCCGCGCCGTTCTTCGGATGGCTGAGCGCGATCAGCATCGATGAGGAACACGTTGCCCGTGTCGATACCGGCCGTCCCCTCCTCGCGGTGAGAATCCGCGAACTCGACGGCGCCGTGCTGATCATCGACGGCTGGCACCGCCTGGCCCGCGCCCAGCGCGACGGCCTCACACAGCTTCCCGTCGTCATTCTCCACGAATCCCAGGAGTGGGAGGTCCGCATCTTCGGCGGCACCAAGACCCGCCCGGAAGATCCCCGCACGTGACCGGGCCGCCGCGGGCCAACCGCCACACCCGGCCTCATTCTTGGGCTTCCGGGCGCACCACGCGGCGCCGCGGTCGGAGTTCCCATCGTCCTGACCCGGCGCCGGTCACCGCGACGACACGAGATGAGGTTGCACAGATGGGATACACCCACTACTTCGGCTACGCGCCGCTCACGGAGGACTTCGGCGATGCCTGGCCCGACATGGTGGTCGATGCCTGGCTCATCGTGGACCACCTCACCGCCCGGGGGATCCGGATCGCCGGGCCCGACGGCGAGGGAGGACCGATTATCGAGCCCGGGCACATCGCGCTCAACGGGGCAGGAGATGAGGCGCACGAGCCGCTGATCATCTTGCCCCGGCCGCCGACAGCGGCCGAGGACCCCTTCCTGGCCCGGGAGTACACCCGGCAGCGCTTCGTCCGGGACTTCTGCAAAACGAGCCGGAAGCCGTACGACGTGGCCGTGGCCGCCGTGCTGCTGCGCTGCCACCAGCGTGCCCCCGGCGCCTTCGCCATCGGCAGCGACGGCGGGTGGGACCAGGAATGGCGGCGCGGCGCGTTCCCCGCATCCCCAGCCGGGAACCTGTCGGCGCGCGGCGTGGTGGAGGACGTGTTCGGCCCCACCCCCACCGACTCGCCCCTGCTGCGCGGCGACGAAGCCGTCTCGGCCCTCCTCGACCCGCCGCAGGGCCAGCCGCCGGCGTTCGGGGGGAGGAGGCCATGACGGTAGCGGACACCTACGTGCACGAGGACTATCCGGGGGATGAGGACCGGGAGTTCTGGGCCCAGGTCTCCGGACCGGTGGCGCACACCCTGGAGTTCGAGGAACGCGACCTGGGCGTCGCGGTTCACTTCTGGTCGGAGTCCGCCGGACTGGACGCCCCTGAGTGGGAGAGCCGGGCGGTGCTGGAGGTCACCTACCGCGACCTGGACCGGATGATCGACCGGCTCACCCGCCTGCGCGAGCGGCACCGCCTGCGCACGCGGTGCGACTTCTGCGGCTCACCCCACCGGGCATGGGTCTTCGAGGTGCCGACCGGTCTTCTCCCCGATCCCGGCCGGGAACGCCGGGATGCCGTCGGGCGCCTGGACGACGGGCTGTTGAACGCCTGCGCCCGGTGCGCGGGACACGTCGAGCGCAAGAACGCCCGGGCCCTGGCTCGCCGCGCCGTCCGCGCCCGCGCCCGCAAAGACCGCAGGGAACTGTCCGCGCACTACGCCGAGCAGTACGCCGTGCTGCTCAACCGCCCGCTGCACAAGCACCGCGCACCTGAGCCTGCCTGAATCCTGCCCCTCAGTTATCGGCGCTCGCCAGGCTGAGTGCCCGGGAAAAGCGCAGAAGATTTCTACCGCGCGGTCGGCGATCGGGTGCTTCGGCACCCCGTATTTAAGCGAAAGGCAGTTGGCCGTTCCGCTGCTGCTCCCGCGCGGCCCTTCCTGAGAATCATCCCCTGGAAGCATGGAGAGGAGTCATTCGGCATGTCCCGTGAAACCCTGGACTGGCTGAACAAGAACACCCTGATCGGCTTCACGGAAAAGCGTGGCACTGCCTGGCATTACCACCGTGGTATGCAGGGCACCGAGTCCAACCACTACCGCGGCGCGATCCCTGTTCAGGACGTGCAGCGCCGCCTGTTCGACTGGGAGGCCGTGCCCGGGGAGGTGTTCGTGACCAGCCCGCTGACCGGCCGCCCGGAGCGCGACCTGGAGCGGGTGGCGTTCTCCCGCAGCGACACCGGCCGCGTCCTGGGCTACTTCGGACCGGGCTACCAGCCGCACCCCTACGGCGAGTGGCTGCTGAACAAGGTCGCCAACCTGCTCGACGACGACCTCGCGGTCGGCTCGGCCGGTCTGCTCAAGGGCGGCGCGGTCGCCTGGGTGTCCGTGGAGGTCCCCGAGACGATCACCACCCCGGAGGGGGTGGCGTTCCGGCCGCACCTGCTGGCCACCACCTCTTTCGACGGGTCGCTGGCGACCACGTACAAGCCGGTGGTCACGAACGTGGTCTGCGACAACACCATGAACGCCGCGCTGAACGAGTCCGGCCGGACCGTGAGGGTCAAGCACTCGCGGAAGTCGGAGCTGAAGCTGGCCGCCGCCCGCGACGCGCTGGGCATGGTCCACCGCGTCGCCGACTCCTTCACGCAGGAGGTCACGCGCCTGTGCCGGACGGACGTCTCCGAGCGGCAGTGGCAGCGCTTCCTGGACGCGCACGTCGAGCTGCCCGCCAAGCCGGGCCGAGGGCGGACACTGGCAGCGCGCAAGCGCGAGGCGCTGACCAGCCTGTGGACGGACGACGCGCGGGTGGCCCCCTGGCGCGGAACCGCCTTCGGCGTGGTACAGGCAGTAAACACTCACGCCCACCACGGGCAGACCGTACGCGGCGCCACCCGGCCCGAGCGCAACGCCCTGCGGGCCGTCACCGGCGACTTCGACACCCTCGACCGCTCCACCCTGGCCACCCTGGCCGGGGTGCTGGAGCGCACCGAACTGGTCCGCGCCGCCTGAACGCCCCCCGGGGCGGGGGCACTGCCCACGCGCCTCCGCCCCGGCCACGGTGCCACCCACCTACCCGCATGCACGAGAGGAGTTGCATCAGCATGCTGGCCCACAACGGCCCGCTCCCGCGCCACCCCCACCTCGACGGCTCCGACATTTTTCAGACCACTGGAGAAGAGCGGGGGTTCTACCACTTGCTCGAAGCAGCCCACTGGATCGGCGACGCCGAGGACTACTCCGGCCCGGACGGCTGGCAGCGCTTCGACAGGGAACTGGCCCCCAGCCTCGCGGGTTCCATCGTCGCGGACCTGCTGACTTACGTCTACGACGCCGCAGGCCCCCTCGGGCTCGCCCGATGCCTCGCAGACGCGCTGGACAACATCACCGCCGAGCTGGGACACAGCGACCCCGACCCGGACGACCCGCGGAAGAACCCGGCAGCCAGCCTGGCGATTACCGAGGCGCTAACGGTGGCCCTGGTGGATGTGCTGGCCAGCCTCTGGGTCCGGGCCACCGATCCTGACGGCCGCGCGGTCGAGGGGGAGGTGAGGGGGCTGCGTCCGACGCTGACCTTGCGCCGGGACGACGGCGAGTTGGTCACGGACATCCGGCCGGAGCGCGTGCAGAACATCGAGGTGATGTCCCTGTGAAGCCCCGCTGCGAGGGGCACTTCATCCGGCGCTACGAGTACCTGGAAGAAGAAACGATCCGCTGCCTGCACGATGCGGTCTATCGCGTGGAGTGGATCGCGCTCCCGGTCTACGACCCGGGCGTCGCGGAACTGGTCCGCAAGGTGGCCTGCGGCACGCACCTGGCGAAGATCGTCCGGCAGGGCCTGGAACACCGCGCGCAGGAGGTCCACGTCCTGCCGATCGGCTCCCCTTGGGAGTGGTGGACGCCGTGACCAGCAAGCCCAGGCTGATCCGGGTGCATTTGACCGCGCACTTCGCCACCCGCGAGGAAGCCCTGGCCTGGTTCGACGAGCTGCGCCGGCAAGGAGCAGTCCCCGCCACGGCGGAGCTGTACGTGCCGGACGCCCTCGACAAGGACGGGCACGGCCTCACCGGCCAGGACCTCATCGTCCGCCCCGGCGGCGACCGGCCCTGGGGCCGGGTGCGCGACCAGCGCCCGCCGCGCCGCCGACGGCGAACCACCGACTGAACAACAACCGTCCGCCCTCCGGCCTCGGTTTCCGCCGCTGCCCCGGCAGCCGGACCGGGGCCGGACGGCGTTCCGGGCAGCCCCGGTCCCGACGCGCCGCACCCCTGGTTCCCTGCGAGCGCTTCCCTGGAGGGAGGAAGCCGTGGTCCCCATCGACGTATCCGCGCGGACCCGTCGGCGGTACGTGCGCAACATCCTCAACGTGTGGCGCTCCGCCACCACCGAGCAGCAGCAGCGCGGGCGCGCCTGGTACCGCACCGCCCACGACCTCGCGGCGGCCCTCACCGGCGGCGACGCCCGCACCGGCGCGGGCGTGATCGCCGCGCTGTCCGCCAACAAGTCCTGGGAGGCGAACGTGGAGCTGGCGCGCGCCGCCTGCGACACGGGTCTGGAAGGCGGGCACTTCGCCGACGCGCTCGCCAAGGCCGCCGCGATCCTCGCCGGAGCCGACCCGGCGGACGTACTGCCGACGGAGCGCAAGACCGGGCAGTTCTTCCGCTGCATCGCCGACCCCGACGACCCCGACGTGGTCGTCATCGACCGTCACGCCCACGACATCGCAGTCGGCCGCACCTACGGCCAGCGCGACCGGGGCCTGTCCAGCGCCCGCCGGTACGCCCTGCTGGCCGACTGCTACCGCGAAGCCGCCCGGCAGCTGGGCGAACTGCCCAGCACCGTGCAGGCCGTCACCTGGGTCGTCCACACCGACCGCATCGCCGGCACCGGCACCCGCCCCCAGCGCCACCACCCCGTGGCACCGATCGCGACCCAGGCCCGCCCCGCCGCGCTGGTGCGCGCGGCCTGACGACAACCCCCGCGGACTCGCCACGACTCCCGCCGCTGACCAGCAGCACGCCCCGGGCCCGTAGCTCAGTGGCAGAGCAGGCGCCTTAAAAACGCCCCTGGTCGCCGGTTCGAATCCGGCCGGGTCCACACCATCCGGGGTTTCCGGCGGCCGTCCCCGTGGCCGCTGCCGGGATTCCGCTGCCGCGGCAATCCGCGCCGCGCGCGGGCGGACTGACCCATTCATGCCAGCAGAAAGTGAGGAGCAGCACGGTGAGACAAGTCTGCCCGCCGGGGTCCCTGGCCTGCCTGGACATCGCCGCCTCGGCCTACGAGGAGATACGCGGCGGCCCCCGCTCGGCTCCCGGGAAGGTGATCGAGGGCGGCGACGCGCTGCGTGCCCGTATCGCTGCGGAACTCGCAAGCGGAGCCTATGCCTACGCTGCGCAGAACGGCCCGGTGATCCTGTTGCGCACCCGCACGAACGCGGCCCGAGCAGACGTGGAGTTCGCGGCGCTCAGCTATGGCTATTCCTTCGAGGACCACGCCCACCAGCTCGTCCGCGCCGTGGTGACCGCCTTGCGGGAGAGCGGACTCCAGCCGCAACTCCAGCGAGGTGTTCAGCCCGTCGGAGACGGCTTCCTCGTCCGCCCGGGCGCGAGCCCGGACACCGTCCACGTCGTCGTCCACGAGGGCACCGAGGCGGACTTCTACAGGTCCGCGGCGGTGCTGCACACCGCAGGATACCGGGTCGCAGGCGAACACGAGGGCACTGGCGTACTCGACGTCACGGAGGTGCACTGACGTGGCGCACCCCCCGATCCCCGTCCGTTGCGCCGCCCGCCCGCTGGCCGGCGGACTGGTCGTCCCGTGGATCACCCTCATCCACAACGGCATCCCCGCCTTCGGCGCCATCGACGCGGCCAGGCGGCACGCGGCGTTCGTCCACCGGCTCTGCCAGATCTGCGGACAGCAGCTGGAGGAGCGGATCTACCTGCTCGTGCGGCCCATGGACGTGCACGCCGGCTACGCCCCCGAACCCGCGGTCCACCCCGAATGCCTCGGCTACGCCAGGCAGCACTGCCCCCACCTCAACGGTCAGGCGACGCACTACCGGCGCACGCCCGTGAGCAGCGCTCATCCGGCGGGGCGCCCGTGCGAAGACCCGAACTGCCCCTGCCGGAAAACGGATTCGTCTGCCGATCACGCGGTCCGGGCGGGAGCGCCGGCCGATGACTGGGACGCCTGGCTCATCGCGCCGGACAGCTACCGCCTCAAGCGCGCGGCCCGGGACGAAGTCCTCGGCATGGACCTGGCCGTTCCCGTGCTGAGGAAGCGGACCATCCGCCGCAACGACCGGGACCACGCCGAACTGGACCAAGCCCTCAGCCTGCTGCGGCAGTTGCTCGACCTCCCCGGCGAGGACGGCCCGTAGCAGCAAGGACTGCAACAGGCTGCGCCCGACCACGGGAGCACGCGCGCATGCCGCCATGCCCCGCGCGGCACCGCCGCCGACCGAACCCACCAACTCCGCACCGATACGCACCGAAAGGAGGAACCCGCGCTCATGAACCCCCACTGCCCGTCGCCGGGCCCCAGGCTCGCGGACGCATGCCTCGCCCAGCTCCTGACCGTACTCGGGCCCGGTCGCCATAGCATCGTCGTCGCCGTCGCCCCGCCCCCGCAGATCGAGTCCCTGGACGCGACCGTCCAGCGCCGACAGCCGGCGGCCTACGACGAGTTCGAGGCGATCGCCCTGTGCCTGCTGCTCGACGCCGCCCTCGCACCGGCTGGCGAGGGCGGCATCATCACCCGCTCGTACGCCGAGACCGCCGGGTACCACGTCGTCCGCGGCTGGAGGATTAGGGACGGCTGGCCACGTCCGCTGAGCGCGGCACAAGTGCGCCTTGCGGCGACCACCGAGGTGGAAACCGGCCGTCGGCTGCCGCCGGAGCCCGGCGTCCTCTACCGGCCGGGCCTGCCGATCCCTCCGCTCACCGAGTAGCCGCCGCGCGCCGCTCCCGCCCCGCCGCTGACGAGCAGAAGAAACCCCGGCCGACGGGGCCGGACCTCCAGCAGGGAATCAGAGAGGAGGCTCAACCATGCCGTTCGCCGTGAGGGAAGACACTCTCCGCATCTGGCTGACCGAACTCATCGTGTGCCGGGAGCTGCAAGAAGCCTTCGCGGATTCGGGAGCGTCGCTGTCGGCTGCCAGCCCGCCCATCGACATGGCCTGGCGCCCGGCGAAGGTCGGAGAGGAGGACACGGCAGTCCTGCTGATCCGCGCCGCGCAGGCCGAAGGAGTCCTCTGCGGCCCGCACGGCGAGGTGCTGGACGCGGAGTTCGTTGACGACGGCGACCTGGGCTACTTCCGCTTCTTTCTCCACGTCGCCTCCCCCGTGCCCCTGACCCTGGCCTCGCCCCCCTGCCCGGTGCCGCGCATGGCGGACCCCGCAGCCACGGGAATCGAGGCCGGCGTGGCGACATTGCTGACGGCCGCGGACCACGGACGGCGCCTGCACTACGAATTCACCGCCGCTATCACGGCGGCAGGGGGAGACCGTTAGCTACCGCCCGCCCGGCTCCGGGTACCCCGAGCCTGTGCGGGGGAAGGGCGGGCATTTCTTTCCGCGGAGTCGGCGATCGGGGCTTTCGCAGCCCCGTATTAAGGCGAAAGCGCATCATCCACTGACGGTAGCCGCCATGAATCGAGGTGAGTGATGGCGGAAATCCGGAACCGTAGCATCTGGACCAAATCGGAAGATCCCGAATGGCTTGCTCGCAACGCCGGATTTCCGGATGTCCTGATCATGCATGGCGTCACGGAACAGCAGGCCGTATACGCGCTGGAGCGACTGCGGATGCTGTACGGCGATGAGCACCTGGAGATCAGGTGACGTCTCGTGACCCGCACTGTGCCGAACCGTGCACACGAATTCCCGCGCATCCGCCGTTATCGGTCCGGCGGGCGGAACGGCTACTGGCGGCCCGGTGAGAGACCGCCTTACCGCAGCAGTACTTGTCTATGCAGTCCCAGAGAAGGGAGGAGGAAAGTGGCGAAGAAGGTGGGACGGCGGGGCTGGTTCTTTCTGGACTGCGGATGCGTCGCCTACATGGTTGCGGACTGGCGTCTCCACACGCAGACCCCCACCACGGTGGAGTGCCCGGAGTCGAAGCGGCTGCACGACGCCTACGCTAAGGCCGTAAGGGAAGGCGGTATCGGCGACGGGTTGCCGCAACTGCGGGCTATAAACGAGCACTACGGGATACCCGAGGAGATCACCGCGGCATTCGAGGCCCGGTTCGCCGACCGGCCGCCGTCCCGTCCCCGGACCTTGGTGGACGCGATTGGCACGCAGACCGGCTGGTACGACCTGCGGTGCGGCTGCCGCGTCTTCGTGAAGTACCCCGGCTGCTACGTGCACGTCGTCGACGCGGTCAAGTCCTGCGAGGAACTGGACCGGTTGCAGCGCTCCTACCGGGCGAAGGTGCATGGTGCCCTCCCGATCCCGGCGGGGGCGTGGGCCGACTTCATCGCGATGTACCGCCATGTCGGCGCCCCCGCCGAGGCGATCGCGGACCTGGAATCCGCGTCGGGCGTGCGCCCGGCGGCCGGGAAGGGGCGGTGACCGTGCACAAGAAGCCGCCCGCCGGCGACCGCGAATCGGTAAGGCTCTCCTACGGCCCCGAGGAGAAGCGGAAGGAGGACCGGGACCGCGCCGTTCACGCCGAGGGCGTCGGACAGCGTGGCGTGACTGGCATCCGCCCGCCCGACCGCACCTTCCCCGGCGAGAAGGAGTGCGAGCAGGCCAACCGCACCGCGGTCTTCCACCCGATGGTCGAGGACGAAGGAGTCCCGTGCATTGAGGTCGGCGGCGTCCTGGTGTTCACCTGCCTGGACCACCTGAGCGGCGCGTTCCTGGTCCACATCGACCTCGACACGGCCGATGACCGCCTCGTCCGGCCCGACGCGACGGTGCCGCTTCGCATCGAGGTCCAAGGCGACACGGTGCTGGACGACAGCGCGGAAGGCACTCCCCGTCGTGGCGTGCTGCGCGAACTGCTGGAGGCTGCTGACGACGGTCAGCAGGACGCAATCCGCGACGCCGCGCTCGCCGCCGGCCTTCTGTGGCGCTGCCCTGCATGCCAGTGGGACAACCCTCGCGAGGCCGCCCATTGCCAAGCCGGAGACCCCTGCCGTGCCCCGAGACCGGCACAGACACGTTGACGAAGGTCCCGGGCCGCCCACGGGACACGTCGGCCTGGCACACCAGGGCTGGCCGCACGGTCCCGCGCGGGCGGAGCTGACCCGCAAGAGGAACGTCCGCGCCTACCGCGCGGCCAGTGGCCGGCGCCCCGGGCATCCGGCCAGCGGCCGACCGGGAACAGTCTCTTCCTGGGGCAATCCGCCCGCTACCAGGTCTTTCGACGCGCCGCCGATATTTCCCAGCCTTGCGGTCGCTGGCTGGCGGCCTTCGGACGGTCACGGGCGGGTGGTCGCGCCGGGCACGCACCAGCGGATACCGGCAGATTCCCTGACGAGACAGGAAAGGAAGGAAGAACGTGACCTCGATACGGCGAAGCGATTATCTGGCGGCGCCGGAGATCTGGGGCGATCAGGAGTACGAAAGCCGCGATGTGCTCGCCGAAGAAGTGAAACCCGGCGACCTGATCGTCTTCGAGAGCGACCTCGGCAACGCCTACCGGGTGGTGTCGATCGACGCGCTGGACTCGCGCCCGAACGACGAGCGCATCCTCTACCGCTACAACTGCGTCGGCGGCGCGACGGCCGGCCGCTACGAGGGCACCACGATCCCGGTGGTCGTCACGGTGGCGGGACGGAAGGTCAGCCGGGCGGACGACCCGGTGATCACCCTGTCCGCCCTGTGGGCTTTGCAGAACGGCCTTGGCCCCGATCAGCAGGTGCGGCTGCGCGTCATCACCGCCTACGGCCACGCCCACGCGGGCGTCGTCACCGGCCTGGGCGCCACGCTGACCCTGCGCCTGGACGACGGGGAACTCCTGCGAGGGGTCCGGCCGGAGTGGGTGCAGGCGATCGAGGTGGTGGGTCGGTGACCCGGCGCTGCGACGGCCGTTCCGCCCGGCGCGGGGCGCCTGCGTGCGCGCGGGAGGCGATCGTGCGCGTCGAGTGGTTCGCCAACCCCTCGGCGCTGCCCGGCCTGGGGCGGCTGGTGCGCAAGGCGGCCTGCGGCCAGCATCTTGCCCAGCTCGCCCGGCAAGGACTGCGTGATCACCCCCGGCACGTCCACATCCTCCCGATCGACACGGCCACCCGCTGGTGGCGCACCTGAGCACCGCGCCACCAGGCCGCCCGCGCGGTCCGGCCGACCAGCGCACCGCATGCAGTCCGCGGAGAAAGGAGAAAGAAGCGCATGGCCAGCCCGGAGTCGCCGGGAACCTACGGCGACTACACCATCATCGAACGCTACCGAGTGCCCGAGGCTGACACCCAGTTCGTGCTCGCCCAGGCGCCCGGCCGGACCCAGCCTTGGGCCGTGGGCGGCGGCAGCCGCCAGGGCCGCTACTTCGAGGACGAGCAGCGGGCGCGGACTGAGTACGCCGACCGCATCGCCGATTCCCTTGGCCTGGTGGTCGGCCCGCCCGGAGCGGTGATGATCCCGGCGGACGAGCGGCATCTGCTCACCCGGCGTGCCACCGCGTACCGGGACGCGGCCCGGGCCTTCGAGCAATCCGAGCCCGGCCCGGACGGAGACGAGAGCGAGACCGCGGTGGCCCTGCGAGATGCCGCCGATGCCCTGGCCGGCCAGCTCCAGCACCTCGGCATCATCGCCGCAGTCTTCGAAAGCTGGGAGATCTGACCCCGGAGCCCACGCTGGTCACCGTGCGGCGCAACCGGGAGCTGGCGGCCTACCAGTCCACCCCCCGCGCACTGGTCAACGACTACCACGACCAGGGGCGGGAGCTCCAGCGGCCCGTCACCGCCGAGGAAGCCGCCCGCGTCCGGCCCGGCTTCGACCTGTACGCGGCCTACCTGTCCGCCGCTGACCCGGACGGCTGCACCGCTTGGCGTCGCGCCTACGACACGTGGCAGGAGGGCGACCTGCGCTGGCCGCTGCCCCGCCAAGAGGGCTATGCCGTCGCCGACGCCTTCCTGCGCTTCGCCGGGCACCGGCTCTGCAACACCGGCACGGCCACCCACGTCAGCTTGCTGCCCTGCGATACGGCCCACGTCTCCCGCTGGGCGCGCCCTGCGACCGGGAGGGGCATATGGCGGCCTTCCGCGACCTGGACCGTGCGCCCCCGCAGGCCGCCCGTGCGCCCACCCCTGACTCCTGAAGGAAGGAGAAGCTCGTCATGCGCTGTTCCACTACCCGGCCCGACCGCACCTGCACGCGCACGGCCACGCACGTGCTTCTGTCGGCCGCCGACGGCAACGAGAAGCCTGCCGGCCCGGTGTGTGAGCCCTGCGGCACCCGCCGGGCCCGCGCACCCGGGGCCCGGACGCGCCTGGTGCCGCTGGCCGTCATCGAACCTCCACCCGGCTTCATCCCTTCCCACGGGCACCGGCTGATCCGCGCGCCGCGCCGCGGGGAGCCAGCCGCGATGCGGTGCCTGGACTGCCAGGCCACCGCCCCGCACGCCGCCTTCTGCACCGGATGGGAGGGCTGCCCCGGGCGGCCGGAGTCGCTGAACTACCTGAGCATCGCCCTGCTGCCCGGCGTGGAGGAGATGGACGCCTCCTCCCGCGCTCAGGCCATGGCCGGGCACTACCGCACCGTGGCCGGACGGATCGGGCTGCCCCTGGAGGACTGGCAGACCGTCCTGAACGACCCGGCATACTGCGCCTTCTTCACCTTCCGCGACCGGGCCTACGGCCTGCGCTACGGCGTCGGCTGGCACGGATGCGCCGCCGAGCCGCTGCCCAACGGCGGAGCGCCGGCCCCCGGCTATCTCGATGCGCAGTTCGCCGAAACCTTCCGCCAGGTCGTCTTCGGCTTCCGCGACCTGGACACCGGCTCCGGCTTCTTCGCCTGCCACCAGCCCGGCGAGCCGGACATCGTCCGGTACACGCCGGAAGGCCGGATCGAGGCCGTTCTGCGGCTGGCCGACGGCCGCCCCCGAACGGTCGAGGAGATCACCGAAGCCGTCGCCGCGACCTGGGGCCCGGTGGCCACCGTCCGCTACAGCACCCGCGTCTACCCGGGGGAGGCGTGATGGGCACCCGCTACGGCCTGCTGACCTTCATCCCCGGCACCCAGCGCGGGCTCGTCGGCTACCACGTGCATCCGAAGGCGCGCGGGCAGCGGCTCGGCTTCGTCTACGACACCGCCGCGGCCGGGTGGGTGGCCGAACACGACGGCAACGAGGACATCATCGCCATCCCGGGGTTCCGCTCCCGCGAGTTCGCCGGCGAGTACCTCCACGACACCCAGCCCCCCGTGCCCGCCCTGCGTCCGGTGCCGGACCCGGGCGTGTGCACCTGCCCGCCCCGGCCGGGCGTGCGACTTCGAGGAGCACGGTGGCCAGCGGTTCGCCATCGAACCCGACGCGAACGGCGGCCAGCCGGGCTGGCATGGCCTACTGGACCGCGCGGACGGTCGGCACGTCCTGGCCGGTGAGCCGGAACTGCTCGCCGGCCTTCTGCCCTCAGTCCGTGCACTCGCCGGGCACCACTGACCGGCCAACCGACCCCCGACCGACCCCGGCGTCCTCTACCGGCTCCGCTCCCACCTCGACCCCGACAGCCCGTTCCCCGACTGGCTCAAGCACCGCGATACCTGACACCAGGCCCCGCAGCACGCCGGCACGTCCCGCGCATTCGCGTCAGCGGGGCCTCCTTGCTATGGACGGAGGGACTTCGCCCATGCCACTCAGCCTCGCAGAATTCAAGCGCCGCGCCCGCGCGTGCAGCGAGTTCCGCTGCATCAACCACCGCTCCCCAGAACGCTCCGGACCCCGAAGGATCACCTCCATCGGCCCTCGCGTAATCACCTACGACGACGGCTCTCTCCATGGCGGCCGGGCCGCCTGGCCGCAGGCCGGCGCTTGCCGTATCGACGGCAACGCGATCACCTGGCTCCACGACCGGGACGGCAGCGACGCCTTCACCTTCGTCTTCCCCTTCAACCCCGCCCTCAACGACTCCTCCGGCACCGAACAGCCCGACTGGGACACCACCCTGCGGCTCAACGACGCCGCACGTAGTCTCGGCTTCCGCATGGCCGACGCCCTCCACATCCGGACCTTCGCCCAGCGCGCCCTGACGGTGGGCCCCCTGCCCGCCCTCGAACGGCTGATCGCCGACCTGACCCCGCACGGGGAGGCCACCGGGTGAGCGACAGCCAGCACGCGCCGCAGGTGTGGCTGCGGCCGGAGTACCGGGGCCGCGAGGGGGAACTGATCACCCTCGGCCAAGCCGCCGATGCCGCCGGCCTCACTCGCTCCTCCATCTCCAACTGGATCAGCCGCTACGCCGACTTCCCGCGCGTCGCGATGCAGGTCGAACGCGGGCGCGGCATGCCCACCAAGTACATCCCGCGCGTGGAGTTCCTCGCCTTCGCCGCCCGGCGTCTGGCCTCACCGGGCAGCCTGAGCCGCCGCACCCGGCCCCGCAAGCTCTCCGCGCCCTCGGGAGGGAAGAAGGCGGACCGCGACGAGGACCTCGAACGGCACTTGGCCGCCGAGGAACGGCGCCTGGCTGCCGAGCTGAAGGGAGTGCGGGCCGAGCTGCGTACGGTCCGCAACCGGCTCGCGATGGAGGGCGCCGCGGCCAGTCCGCCGGAGGCACCGCAGAGCAGGGCCGAGCCGGAGACTGGCTGCTGAGCGAGCTCCGTGTCCGGCGTCACGCGGCGGAATCTGCGGCAGCGACCGTGATGCCCTCCCAACCCGGGGCGCCCGATCCGGATGCCTCAGCAACCTCGGGCGGCAGCGCTCACGGGTGCACCGGCTTGTCCCGCTCCGCAGATGCGGCAGACTGCCGGTAAGCCGAAGGGAGAAGCCGCGTGAGGATCGACTTGGACCGGGCCGTGCAGACCGCCGAGGAACTGCTCGCCGAGCTGAGGGAACTCAATGGCGCCGAGCCGGACGATGCGCCCACCAGGGTCGCGCGTCGGCAGCGAGGCGAGATCACGCGGCAGCTGCTGTACCTGGCCCACCTCGGGGACCGCGCCCGGGTGGAAATCATGGATGCCTACCACGACTACAAGAATCAGGACGTCCGGACGGGAGGTGAACCGGCGAGTGAATGAGCCCACGCTCGACGCGCTCGACGATGTCGTCGGCCGGCTGGAGCGAGCCATCCACGCCCGCGACAGTCCCGCGATCGTCGTCGTGCAAGGGGAACGGACGCTCACCCTCTCCGACTTCGACTACCTTCGCGACCAGGAGACGGCCGAAGCCTTCGAACGCCGGGTCGCCGACCACGCCCGCCGCATCCGCGCTACTCGCTGGGTCTTCGCCGTGCCCCAGGTCTGGCTGCGCACCCCGGAGGGCGTGGCCTCCCGCGCGGTCTCCAACCACCCGCTGCGGGAGGGCGAACAGGAGGCCATCACCTGGACGGCCTTCGACCTCACCGACGGCGTGGACTACGGCCTGGTGCCCTACACCCGCCGCCCCAACGGCGAGCCCGTCTTCGGCAACCCGGAAGTCTTCACCGGCAACCTCATCCCCGGCGAACGAGCACCCGGCTACACCCTGCTGCGCATCCTGATGAGCGACGAGGACGACGGCCTGCCCCCCGCCTGATCCACCGGCCCGGGAGCAGCAAGGCACCCTCAGCGAAAGTCCGCTGAGGACTCGGTGCAGGTCACCCTCCGCGCGCGGGAACCTCGCCGGTGGCAAGGTCCGCGCAGTACATGGCGAACTTGCCGCTGTAGTCGGAGTGACCCACCGCTTGTTCCTCGGCTGCTGCGACGGCCTCCAGGCTCACTGCGGGCAGGGCGAGTTCAGCGCGAACGCGGTTGACCTCCTGGTGCATCACCGAACGCTCGTGGGCCACCCACGCGCTCTCGGTCCGCCCGCTCTCCAGGACAACAAGGCCGGGCCGGGTGGGCCGCTCGCCCTGCGCTGCGGTGAGAACCGAACGGAACCGTCGCACGAGTTCCCGCCGGTGCTCCTGCGTGACTGCCACGCAGACAGCATAGAACCAACGCCTCTTCGGAGGCGGACGGCTCGGTGACCCGCCCCGGCCGCTGCTGTCGCGTACGAGCCGCGGCCTGCCACGGCCGGCGCCATCCCACATGTCCAGCGCCCCGCCGAGAGGGGCCCGGAACCGGCCGCCCACCGGGCCGGCCGCGTGGCGTTGCCGGCCGACTCCCGGGACCAAATTCCGTCCGGAGTCCCGGCCCGCGCGCCGCGGCCCGCGGACAGCTCTTCACCACCCCCGAGAAGCCCTCCGGCCCGGCGCCGCCCGACAGTCCGAGCCCCCGGCACCCCAGCGCACGACGAAGGAGAACTGCGGCATGCCCGAACCCCCTCTCAGCGGCTGTGTCCCGGCCTTCGGCCGGCACGGCTCCTACCCCATCCGGCTGGGCTGGCTTGCGAAGGTCTACTCCGCCCTGCGGGAAGACCCGCTGGCCTTCTCCCGTCCCCAGGCGCCCGTCGTGCTGGGCGTGGGCGCCTCCATGGTCCGCGCCATGCGGTTCTGGTCCCGCGCCGCCGGTCTGATCCGCGACGGCAAGCGCACCGCCGCAGGCCGCCCGGCCATCCTGACCCGCCGCGGCACCTGGCTCCTGGACGACGAGCACGGCGCCGACCCCTACCTCGACGACCCCGCCACCCTGTGGCTGCTGCACTGGTGGCTGCTCAGCGCCCGGCCCTGCCACCTGCCCACCGCCCGCTTCCTCTTCGGCCACTGGTGGAAGAGCCGCTTCACCCGCGCCGATCTGCGCGCCGCCGTCCAGCGCGCCGCACGCCTCAGCGGCTGGCGCGAACCCTCCCCGAGACTGGTCGGCCGGGACATCACGGCCCTGACCGCCAGGTACGCCGCGCCCCGCCCGCCGGTCCCGGCGGCGGCCCTGGAGGAGCTGCTGACGAGCCCGTTCCGGCAACTGGGCCTCCTCGCCGCCGATCCCAGCGCCACAGGCCAGGACCGGGCACCCGGCGAACACCTCATTCTCCACCGGCACCGGGGCAACACCGCTCCGCGGGCCATTCTGGCCTGCGCCTGTCTGGAGTACGCCCATACCGCCGCCACCCAGCAGCACGGCAGCATCACCCTCGGACGCCTGCTCACCGACCCCGCCGGCCCCGGACGACTCCTGCTGGCCGACCGTGCCGCCCTGCGCGCCGCCCTCACCTGGGCCGCCGAGGAGCCCCTGGCCGGCCGTATCGCGCTCACCGAGTCGGCAGCCGCGGACGACCTGCTCACGTTCACGGCGCCGCCGCTCCCGCTCGCCGGACACCTGCTCGCCCACCGCTACCACCGCCCGGACGGACCAGGCGACCCCCGCTGACTAGCCCGGACGAACGGCAACCGCGCCGTTTCCACGCAGATCGGCCACGGTCACACCGCGTCGGGCGCCGCCCTCCGCCCTCCAGGACCCGCCGCCCCGTCGATCCAGCGAAAGGAGAACAAGCCCATGCCCGCAGCTTCCGACTACTGGCCCACCGTCGGCACCGCCGCCGTCGTCTACGCCGATGCCGTCATCCACCACGACGACGGCTCCACCGGCCTGGGCGCGCTCAACGCGCTGGTCACCCGCTATGGCCCGCACAGCCTGCTCGACCTCGCAGCCGTCCTGCTGCTGGCCGCCGCCCACAACTGCCCCACCGATCGCTATCGCACCCCCGACGGACGCCCCGACGCTGCCGCGCTCACCGACGACCGCGCCGTGGACGCGCTGCGAGTCCTGGACGCCGCAGCACTTGTCAGCCGCTTCCACCAACGACCCGTCACTGCCCAGGACATCGCCGCCGCCGAGCGGCAGGCGGACGCCATCGACCGGGCACGCCCCCTGATCCAGCCCGCTCTGGATGCCGCACCCCGCCTGGCTGGCATCGCCGCCGTTCTCCGGCCCGCCGGCGACTCCCTTCCCGTTATCTCGGCTGTCGTCAGCCTGGCCACCTTGGCCTTGAGGAACGCCACCCGTCCGCCGGAGTGACCGCGCGGCCCTCCGCTGAGCCCGCGCCCTGACACCGACCGCGCCGACGGAGCACCACCCGGGAGGAACGTAGGCGTGTCAGCTAAGTGCCCTGGTCCGGGCGGCTCGTTGAGGGCCATCTATACCTGCTGCGCTGATGCGGAGGGCCGGGTGGCGCCCGCAAAGTCGTCCCCGGCGTACCGGTAGGGGGCGAGCTGTATCAGTTCACCTGTTCGGGGTGCGTGGATCATCTGTCCGCCTCCGATGTAGAGGCCGACGTGGTGGATGTTGTCGGGGGTGCCGTAGAAGACGAGGTCGCCGGGCTGGAGTTGGTCTTCGGGGACGTGGGGTCCGGCGTTGTACTGGTCCTGGGCGACGCGGGGGATGGGGATGCCGGCGGCTTCGTAGGCGGCGCGGGTCAGGCCGGAGCAGTCGAAGCCGTCCTCGCCTGCGGCCGGTCCGTCGCCGCCCCACAGGTAGGGCAGGCCGAGTTGGCCTTCGGCGTAGTTGATGGCCTGGAGGGCGGCGGGGGCGGCGTCGTTCTCCCCGCCGAGGGTGGTGGGGCTTTGGTACTGGGTGGCTTGGGCGAGGACGTCGGCGACGTACCAGTGGGCGTGGTTGTAGGTGAAGATCGCTGCGTTGAGGTCCTGGCCGTTGCGGGCGCCGGAGTCGCACAGGTAGGCGGCTGCCGCGTACGTCGCGTCGTGAAGGTTGTAGGGGGAGGGCGGAGTGGCGCCGCCGGGGGGCGGGGGGTGCTCGGCGACGACGGCATCGAACGTGGACTGGAGAAACTGCATCGGCCCCATGGCTCCGGCGTAGTTGGTGCCGCTGGCCACGCCGGGGAGGGTGGATCGGCCGTGGTCGGTCTCGATTTTCCCGATGGCGGCCAGCACGGTCCAGTCCAGGCCGGGGCAGGTCTGGGCGGCGGCGGTGTAGAGGGCGTAGTTCTCCGGCGGGATGTCTTCCATCGCGGTGCGGCTGGGGGTGGCCGTGCCCTGGCCGGTGAGGGTGGAAAGCATCCCGGCTGAGCCAGCCGCGCCGAGGGCGACGAGGAGCAGCAGGCCGGCGAGGAACGCGGCTGCGGTTTTGAGCATGACGGGTCACCACCTTCGACGGCGCGTTGGCGGTCAGCCGGGCGGCATGGGGGAGGCCGGGCGCAGGTCGGTCTCGGAGCCGTCCGGGCCGGGGTCGGGGGCGGAGGTGGGGGAGACGGGGGGCAGGTGGGGCCACGCACGGGTGAGGTGGGCCAGGGGCAGGCGTCCGCCGCGGGCGGCGAGCGGGAGCCAGCGGGCGGCGGCCGGGTCGTTCCCCGGGACGACCGCCGCGGTGCTCGTGGTGGCGACAGGGACGAGGTCGGGCTCGTCGAGCGCCCGGTGAACGGCGGCCAGCGCGGTGCGGGCGCCGGCTTCCCGCTGGGCGCTGGGGAGCCAGATGAGCACGGGGGTGGTGACGCCGGTTGCGCGGGCGAGCTGGTGGTAGTGGCGGAGCTTGTTCGCCAGCTTCTCCAGGGTTTCGGTGCCGCGGTCGTACTCCAGGAACCATTCGGTGGTGCCGGTGCGCTGGTCGTGCCAGCGGCCGTAGGCGTCGGGGCGGACGATGTCGCCGAAGTGCCGCGCGCAGCGGGTTTCCGACCACCAGGCGGTCAGGCGCTCGGGGGAACCGGGGCGGCGGGCGCGGGCGATCAGCGTGGTGAACAGGCCGTTGATGCCGGTGGTGTGGGGCAGGTGCAGGGAGTGGGCGATGCCCAGGGCGGTGTGGTGGCGCCAGGGCAGGGCGCGGGGGTTGAGGCCGTCTTCGGCGGCGAGGATGGCGGCGCCGGCGATGTCGAGGACGTAGTGCAGCGGGGCCGATCCGGTGGCGGTGAAGGGCTGGAAGCGGTCGGCCACCCGCCAGCGGTAGAGCTGGATGAGGCGCTTGTTGGCCGCGCGGACGGAGGGCCAGCCGATCCGGGCGATCTGGTGGGCGGTGAGGACCTTGTGTTCGTACAGGATGCGGGCCAGCCAGCGGTCGCGGGCGGTGAGCCGGCCGGCGAGCTGGGCCAGGTGCGGGCCGCTGACCGCGATCCGTGAGGCGGCGCGTGCGGGCTGATGGCTGCGGGAGGGGCGGCGGAAGGGGTACTCGTCCGTCACGGAAGGAACCTCCAGTCGAAGACAGGGGAGGGCCGGGGCTCGCCGGTCGGCGACGGCGGCACCGGACCGGCGCGAGGGTCAGGGCGCGCGGCGGGGGTCGGCGGCCGGCCGCGGGGGCTGCCCGGAGGACGGCGGTGCGGTGGGCCGCGTGCGCGCCGAGCGCGCGGCGGCGGCCCGGATGGCCCGGGCCCGGCCGTCGATGGCGGGCGGCAGCTTCTCGGTGACCGCGGTGAACGCCCCGGTCTCCGCCCCGCGCAGCACGGGACGGACGGCGATGGTGAAGGCGCCGAGATGGGCCAGGTCGTGCTCGGCCAGCTGCGGCGCGGTATGCCGGGCCAGCAGCCGCGCGTCCTCCGGCGAGGCGGTGAAGAAGACCTTGGTACGGGCGTTCGCGGAGATACCCTCTTCCAACTCACGGGGAAGCTGGCGCAGGTACTGGTGGGCCAGGGTGATGGACAGCCGGTAGCCGCGGGCTTCGGCGAGCATGTCCTCCAGCGGGTAGGGCAAGTTGAGGAAGTTGTGCGCCTCGTCCAGATACAGGCTGGCGTCCGGGCGGCGCTGCTGGGGGAGGCGGGCGCGGGCGGTGGCGGCCTGCCAGGTGCGGGCTACGACCAGCGACCCGAACAGGCGCGAGGTGTCCATCCCCAGCGCGTCGCGCCCGATGCGCACCAGGCAGATCCCGCCCTCATTCAGGATCTGGTTCATGTCCACCGTCGAGGTGCCGCCGGACAGCGCGTTGCGGACGAACGGCCTCAACAAGAGTCCCCGCAGCTTGTTCATCAGCGGGGCGGTGATCTGCGCGCGGGCCGGGTCGGACAGCTTCCCGTACCAGGCCCAGAAACCCTTCAGCAGGTCGTCATCGAGCTGGGCGACGGCGCGCTGGCGGGCGGCCGGGTCGGTAAGCAGCGCAGGAAGACCGGACAGCAGCGGCGTCTCCTTCCCCCGGCGGGCGCGCAGGGTCAGCAGCCCGGCGCGCAGGATGTCGTCCGTCCGCGGTCCCCAGGAGGAGGCGTAGACCCGGGAGAAGACCGACAGCAGGTTGTCCACGATCCGCGCCGTGTCCGCCTCGGGCCCTTCCAGGGGGTTGAGGACCGGCGGGCGGGCGGAGCTGTCGGCGTCGAAGAGGACCACCCGCGGCCCCAGTTCCTCCGGGAGCCGAGCCAGTACGTCCTGGATCATGTCGCCCTTCGGGTCGACGGCGACCACGCCGCGCCCGGCCTGGGCGTCATCCAGGATCATGCGAGCCATCAGCTCGGACTTGCCCGAGCCGGTGGCGCCGAGGATGTGGAGGTGGTGGCGGGCGTCCGCCACGTGCAGGCCCACCGGGCGTGAGCGTCCCGCCTCGGTCCGGCCCAGCGGCTTCACCGCCGGTCCCGGGGCCGGGATGCCCGGGGGCGGGGCGACGGCACGTGCTCCGGCCCGCCGAAGCTGGGGGATGTCCGTATCCCACGGCAGATGCGCCAGCGTTGCGACCTCGCCGACCGACATCAAGTCGCCCCTGTCCAGCCGCCGCTGCTCCAGCCGGGGCAGCGCCCGGGAGGCACGCAGCCGGGCACGGCGGTAGTAGTTGTGCTCGCTGAACGCCGCGAACGCCGCGGCCACAGCATGGGCGCGGCCCGTGAGCCGTTCACGCACCTCGCGCCGTTGCATGCTGTCGGCCGACCGGGGAAGCAGGCTGGAGACCGCGAAGTGGATACCCACCTCGTAGTGAGCCCCGCGGGCCTTGGCGACGATCGCCCGGTCCTCAGCCGCCGTCTCCAGCGCCGTGTGCCGGTCGCGGACCGCCGCCGTCCTCGGCGAGCGCCGCCCGGACGGCCCCGGGCCGGGCAGCAGCATCTCCAGAAGCCGGCCGATCAGGTGCGGCGAGTGACCCGAGCGCAGCCGCCGCGCGGCCCGCCGGGCGACGCGCACCCGACCTCCGGCCACCGGCCGCGCCAGAATCTGAACCACCGCACGTTCTCCCGGCCCCAGCCCGACCGGCGCTCCCAGCAGCGCCCTGATCGGGTCGGTGTCGAAATCGGTGCGGATGGGCAGGGCCTCGCTGCGGGCCAGCCGCACCCGGCCGGCCACCAGGTCGAACTCACCGTCCTTGACCAGCGGACCGGGAAGCGGCGCGGTAGCCGGCGTGGTGCGGGTGTGGGCGCCGGGCCATGCCGACTCAATGGCGCGTTCCACCAGGTCCGGAGGCACGACGCCCGGCACCCACATCTGCAGGGAGAGCGTTTCCCGGTCGGTGACGTACTCGAAGACCACATGCGGCTGCCCCGCCAGCCGCTTGAAGGCCGGCCGAAGCAGCCCCACCAGGTTGGCCCACAGGGCGGCGGCTCCGGCCGGATCGGCCTGCGGAGGCGGAAGGATTCGCACGATCCGCGCGTCGGCGGCGATCCGCATCCGGCAGCGCCGGCGCCACCACATCCACCCGCCGGCCAGTCCTGCGGCGACGACCACCGCGGCGGTGCCGGTCAGCAGGCCCCAGGCGGCGGCCCACTCCCGGAAGCCGTCCACCAGGCGGTGAACGGCTCCGGCCGGGTCGCGCAAATACGCCCTCAGCGGGGATTCCGCAGCGCCGGTGCCATCCGGAGAAGGCGAGGAGAGGGAAAAGAAGAAGAGGTTCACAACGGGCCTCCTCAAGGGCGAGTAGTCGAGTCGTCGTGGCGGGCGGCGTCCGGACGCCCACCCCGGGGCGGGAGCACCGGCGTCCGCTACGCCGCAGCCTCGTCCGGCCGATCGGCGACGGACGGGCTGCCGACCGGGGCCGTCCCCTGTCCTCCAGGCAGGAGGCGGAGGTGACCGCGCCGCGCGGCGCGTTCGGCGTCGACTTCGGCCTGCCAGGAGCGGAACGTCCGGCCGGCGAGGCGTTTGAGGTAGTGGGGGATGCGGTTGGCCGGGATGCCGACAAGCCGGGGCCCGAGCACGGCCAGGAGGTCGCTGGCTTCCTGGGAGTGCCAGCCGGCCTCGCTGATGGCGTCCTCGTCGGGGAAGACGTCCGCCACCCGGTCGACTGCCGGGTCGAGGGAGGTGTCCTGGGTGCCGCCGTAGCTGTAGACCCACAGGAAGTTGTCCGGAGGATCGGGCTCGATCAGGGTCCGGAATCGGCTGATCTCCTTGGTGTAGGCGTAGAAGGCCACCTCCGGCCGGGCGCGGATGATCCGCAGCCAGGCGAGGGTGTAGGCGTCGGAGAAGAAGTCGCCGGAGTCGTGGATGCGCACCCAGGCGCCGCGGAAGCGGCGCGCTCCGAGCTCGGCGGTCATCGCGTGTTCCCAGCCGGGCAGGTCGTCCAGGACGAACGCGAGGTTGGCCTGGTGCTTGGCGCGGACCTGGGGCCAGGTGTAGGTGCCGTGGCGGGCGTAGCAGACCGTCCGGCAAATCCCGGCCGAGGGGGAGGTGTTGTAGGCGCGGCCGTCGGGGAGGCGGCCGGCCCAGGCGGGGAGGGTCCAGTTCCACACCCCGATCGCGCGCAGCTCGCGGTTCTGGGTCAGCAGCCGCTTCGGCCGGGCCGGGGCGCCGGCGACCGTGGACGTCGGAGGGGTTTCCGGGTGAGGCATGGGAGATCACCTCGGGCAAGAGAATGGAAAGCGAGGCAGCCGACGGCGGGCCGGGAAGACGACGTAGGAAGCGTTAGAGGCCGGTGTCGTCGGCGGGGCCGAGGTCGAAGAACGGGTCCTCCTCCGCTACCTGGGTGTCCGCGGGTTCTTCGTCGGCGGCCATCTCGGCGAGTTCGGCGGGGTTGGTGGTGATCAGCCGGTGCTCGGCCGGGGAGGCGATGGCCTCGAACGCCACCCGTTGGGTGCCGGCAGACAGCAGGCCCTGACCGCGTTCGGCGGACAGGAGGAACTGCCGCTCGCCGTCGCTCAGGTTGAAGGTGGCGGCGATCTCGTCGATGGCCTGCGGCGCCTGCTTGAGCAGGATCTGGGTGGCGGCGTTGGCGACGACGGCCTTGCCCAGTTCGGTGCCCAGGACGTCGGCGGCGTCCTGGGTGGCGAGCGTGAGCCCGGCCCACTGCTTGCGGGATGCCTTGGCCATGCGGAAGAGGAAGTCGGCGCCGGCCGGGTCCTGCATCAGCAGCCACGCCTCGTCGACCACCACCAGGCGGGGGCGGCGGATAGCGGGGTTGGAGACCCGCCGCCACACGGCGTCCAGCGTCAGCAGGGTGCCGACGGGTTTGAGTTCGTCGGGCAGGTCGCGCAGGGAGAACACGACCAGGTGGCCCTCGGGCCTGGACGTGGTGGGCCCGTCGAACAGGCCGGAGAACGCCCCGTTCACGTAGGGGTGGAGGCGCGCGGCCAGGTCGGCGGCCTCGGTGTCGCCGGACGTGCTGAGGGTGTGGGCGAGGTCGGCCAGCAGCGGCGCGGGCCGGGTCCAGGTGCGGGGGTCGGCGGTGATCCCGGCGCTCTGGTAGGTGGCGGTGATCGCGCGGTCGAGGGTGGCGCGCTCCCCGGGGGTGGGCTGGGCGCCCAGCAGGACGCCGATGACGGTGTGCAGGAACAGCGAGCGGCGCACCAGGGCGTCGCGGGGGGCGGTGCGGCGGCCGTCCGGGCGGGTGTGGATGGGCAGGTCGAAGGGGTTGAGCCGTACCCCGTCGGCGCCGAGGTGGACGTAGGTGCCGCCCACGGCCTGGGCCAGGCGGGCGTATTCGTCCTCGGGGTCGATGACGTGGATCTCGATGCCCCGGTAGAGACTGCGCAGAAGTTCGAGCTTGACGAGGTAGGACTTGCCCGCGCCCGAGCGACCGAGGACGACGGAGTTGTGGTTGTCCAGGGCGAAGCGGTCCCAGTGCACGAGCCCCTGGGAGCCGATGTTGTAGCCGTAGAGGACGCCGGTGGGCGCGGCGACCGAGGTGGGGTCGGCCGGCGGCAGGTCCGGGCTGGTGAACGGAAAGCTCGCGGCCAGGGCCTGGGTGTCGAAGGTGCGGCGCATGCCCAGGAGGTCCAGGCCCATGGGCAGACAGGTCACCCAGCCCTGCAACGCCCGGTAGCTCGCTGGTTTGGCGTCCATCAGCAGGGACGCGGCCAGGGACCGCACCGCCCCGACCTCGGTGGCCAGTTCGTGCCGGCTGGCGGCGTGCACCGTCAGATACAGACCCAGGCGGAACAACCTGCCCTCTCCGCGGGCGACGCGCGAGCTCAGGTCGTAGGCGTCTTCGGTGGCGGCTTCGACGTGCGGGTCGGGCAGGCGGCCGTGCTCGTCGTTGGAGCGGCGGCCGGACTCGAAGCGGGCGAGCTGCTTCTTGAGCCTGGTCGCGGCGGTGACCGGGTCGATCGGCTCGATGTGGACGGCGACGTCGACCCGGCCGGGGTAGGTCAGCAGGGGCTGGAGCCAGCCGGGGTGCACCTCGCGCGGGTAGCCGATGACCGCGAAGGACGCGACCCAGTTGCTGCCGACCTCCAGGTGGCGGGCGCCGACGGCGAGGGAGTCCGGGGCGAATACCCCTGCCTCCCCGCCGCCGGGTGCCGTCCGGTCACGGCCGGCCCCGGCGGGGGCGGGGCGGCGGGGCAGGAGGCGGCGGATCACAGCTCCTCACCACCCTCAGCCCACGGGTTGGCCTGGGAGGCCCACCTGCGGTCATCCCCGCCCGGGGGCTCCTCGGCGGAGGGATGCGGGCCGGTGTCCTCCTCGTAGGCGGGGGCGGTGGTGGTGATGACGTCGTGGGCGCCGGCCAGACCGGAGGAGGGCGGCAGGAGGCTGTCGGGGTTGCAGGCGGCGGCCAGGACGGCCGTGGCCTGCCCGGCGTCCAGCGCGGTGACCGTGATCCCGACCGGCCCGAGCAGTTCGGAGGCTTCCTCGACGCGGCGGGCGAGCCGGGCTTCGGCCGCGCGCCGCGCGGCGTCCCCGGCCTGGTCCTGCCGGTTCCGGCCGCCGCGCCGGGTGCGGCGCGGGCCGCCGAAGTCCAGCTCGGCCGGAGCAGTGGTGCGCAGCGGCTCACGGATGACCAGCAGGACCTGGCGCCGTAGCAGATTGCTCGTCTGGCGCAACTGCTCCAGGTAGTCGGCGTGTTCCAGGGCGGCGTGCTCCAGTGCCGGGTGCGGCAGGTGCGGGGCGCTCTCCTGCAGCTCGGCGATCTGGGCGGAGACATCCAGCCGCTCGGCGCGCACCACGATCTGGACCGGGGCGGTGAGGGAGTGGAGGTAGCGTCCGAACGCCGCGGTCAGCGCCTCCTGCTCCTCCGGAGTGCGCAGCGCGAAGTTGACGGTGGAGCACACGGCGATGACGGCCATGCCCTCGCGGCCCAGGTCGATCACGCCCGCCTCGGTGACGGACTCGGCCGGCAGGTTCAACGGCGCGGGCGAAACCTGGCCCGTCGGCTGCCCGGGCTCGTCGGCCGGGCGGGCGCGGGCGGCCAGCCAGGCCGGCGCGGGCCGGATGCCGTCGGGCGCGGCGATGCGGTACCGGGGGGCCAGGTGCTGGCGGAGGGCGGCCAGCACGAGGCGGTCCAGCGGCAGACCGTCCCTGCGGCCCAGCGCCAGCAGCGCCGCGATCCCGGCCAGCGGCACAGCCGCGATGAGGAAGACGGCGACGGGCAGGAAGGGCCGGGTGGCGGTGAATGCGCCGTAGAGGATGGTGCCGGCGCCGGAGAGCAGCAGGAGCTGGCGCGCGGTCAGCCCGGCCAGGATGGTGTCCTCCCGCTCGACGTCGGCGGGGATACGGACCGGGGTACTCATCTGGGGTTCCTCCTACCGGTTTCCCGAGGGCCGCCCGGGCCGCGGCGGGGGCGGGGGTGCGGAGCTGAACGCGGGGCGAGGGGGCGGCTGCCGGCGGTGCGGTGCCGGGACGTTCCCGGCCTGGGGGGCCGGGGAGCGGAAGGTTGCTGCCGCGGGTGGCCGGGTGGCCTTGCGCGGTGGCTGGGCGGGCTGGTTGGTGGGCTGCTGGAAGCGCGGCCGGCCGGGGGCGGCGGGCCGTGGCCCGGGCCGCGGGGCCGGGCGGCCCTGGCCCGGGGCGCGGAAGACCGGCTGCCCGGGCGGAGCGGCCGGCCGGGCCCCAGGGCGGGCTGGCCCGCCCTGGCCGGGGGCGTTCGGGGCCTGGAAGTGGGCCATCGCCGGGGCGCGGGTGGCGCGGTAGGGCGGGGGCGTGAACTGCTGATGGGGCGCGCGGAAGAGGGGGCGGCCGGGTGGACGCCGCGGCGGTCCCGGCAGGCGTGCGGGCATGTTCGGACCTCCAGCACGAGGACCCCGGCGGCGCGCGGCAGCGGCCGGGCCAGGAGAGGGCCCGCCCCTTCGCCCGCCGCGACCTGGACCGGGGCCCGGGCCGGGGCCGCGGCGGCCGGGGGCCAGGCGGGGCGGGGCGCCCCCGCGGCCGGCGCCGCGCAGCAGACCGAACGTCTTGTACGTCAGGTAGGCGCGCACCAGCCGGCCCGCGATCGAACCGCCGCCGGAGCTCAGACGCGTGGCCGACAGGATCCAGAACGGGATCTTGAACAGGATGTAGAACAGCGCCAACGCCACGAGCATGTTGGCCAGGCCCGTCGGGTTGGACCCGATAAAGGTGAACCCATCCGAGCTGAGGAAGACATTCAGGGCGGCGACAAGCGTCAGCGACTGGGCGACCTGGATGCCCAGCAGCCCGGCGAACGCCTTCCACCACCACCGGGCGATCGCCTCGGTCTGCGGAAGCGCATGGCACATCAAAGCCAGCGGCGCACCGGCCAGCAGAATGGTGATCAGCGCGACCCGGATGACGTAGGTGACCAGCACCGCCACCAGGAACCCGGCCACCGCCAGGCCCAGCAGGACGGTGAACATCCCCGCGTCCCCCAACGACGAGAGGACCATGTCGGTCAGCGCCACGCTGGGGGCGTCGGGGTCGATGCCCTGCCCCATCACCGCTCCCGACAACGCGTTCGCGATGACGATCATCCGCGTCGCGAAGTACAGCGACAGCGCGGAGGCCAGGAACCCCACCGCCAGCCGCGGAGCAACCTCCCGGACCGAGTACTGGGTCTGGAGGGTCTGGTAGGACATCACGATGACCCCGCCGGCCATCACCAGGACCGTGTAGGCGGACAGCGCGATGTACCAGGAGTTCGACCACAGCCGGTCCACCTGCGGCAGCTCATCCGGCGTCGGCGTGGTCAGCAGCGTCTCGCCCAGCAGCTCCAGCAGCGGGTTCAGCGCGGCCGTGGCCAGCTCGGTGAAGAACGCGTTGATCGCGCTCGTGATGCCGTCGAAGACCCAGCCCGCCATCCCGCCCGGACCATCCGGCGTATCCGGCTCCTCCGCCTCCTCCCCGTCATCCGGCTCCTGCGGGGCGGGCGCCGGGTCGCGCGGCAGCGGCTCGGGGATGCAGTCCCACTCCTCCACCGGGTCGCACGGCTCCGCCGGGGCCGCGGGCGCTGCCGCCGCGCCCGCCGCCACCGGCGGAGCCGGATCGGCGGACGCGGCAGCGGGGACGGGCGCGGCGGGTTGGGTCTGCGGGCTGCCGCCCAGCGCCCCCAGCAGCGCCACGGCCGCCACCGCGCCCCACACCCACGGCGCGCGGGAACGCCGCCCCGGCCGCCTGGTGGGGCGGCGCAGCCGGGGCAGGGCGCGGGGCGCAGTGGCCAGGGGCATCGGCTACTCCCCGACAATCCCCTGCAGCAGGGACACGATCAGGGGCGCCAGCGCGGCGATCCCATAGCCCCAGCCGGCCGACTTGAAGGCGCGGTTGGAACGCTCGATCTCACCCGGGTCGCCGGTGGCCATCATGCGGATCACGGCGCCCACGGAAAGCATCACCGTCGCCAGACCCGCGGCGACGCCCATGATCAGGTTGCGGATGTTGTTCAGCACTCCGTCGATGGAGTCCTCCGCCGCCACCTGCACGGGCTCGGCTGCCGCGGGGGCAGCGGACACCAGGATGACGGCGGCCAGCGTGGCGGCGAGGGCGAGCGGGCGCCGACTGCGCCGCAGCACGCGGCCCGCCCGGCCTGCGGTGCGGGTTGTTGCCGGTGCCGGTGCCGGTGCCGGGCCGGGGGTGGGGTGCGGTGCCGGGCGGCGTGGGGTGAGGGGCGGGGGTATCAGGCGCATCGGGGCACCTCCGGGGTCGGAGCTTCCGGTCGGTGGGGCGTGCTTCGCCCGCACTGGAAAAGGCCGGAATCCGGGCCCTTTTTGGACACCGCACCCGCAACTTTCTTCCTTTGCTCGCTCGTTGCCCTGCTCGGGAGCGCTGTCACGTTGCGTGAAACGGGGGAGTGCGCGGCGGTCAGGCTGGTCGTGACGTGATCGGCGACCGGGTCGGCGGAGTCGGCCGCGACCCCGCTGTGGCGCAGGTAGTCGGTCAGGCGGTGCTCGGCGCGGCGGCGGGTCTTGTAGGCCGACTGGAGCGTGATCTGGTGGTCGGCCGCCCACTGGCTGACCGGGATCTCCTCCAGCCGGGTGGTGCCGATCAGGTCGGCCTCGGTCCGGGTCAGGACTCCTTCGCGCACCGCGCGGGCCAGCACCAGGTCCGGGTGACCGACCGGTGGTGTGGGCGGGGCCGAGCGGTACCCGGGCGGCATCGGCGTGGGCGCGTCCAGCGCCTCGGACAGGGCGGCGAGCCCGGAGCGGTAGGCCGCCCATCGCAAGCGGGCCAGCACCTGCGGGCGTTCCAGGTCCACGGTGGCCACGGCGTTGAGGAAGCCGGAGAGCACTTCGGCCTGGATGTCGAACGGGTCGCCGGGGTAGCGGGCTGCCAGCCAGCTCACGGTGGAGGCCAGCGAGGGCAGCGCCATGCCGGCACAGGCCAGGGTCCAGGTCGCCCCCTCCCGGCGGGCCCGGGTGACGAGTTCGGCCCACACCGCGTCGCGGGCGGCCTGCGGGCAGCAGCGGCGCAGCAGCCGGTCACGCAGCTCATCCAGCGGCAGCTCCCGGTCCGGCAGCCCGGGGATGGCCCGCCCGTCCAGCGCAAGCGGCGCAGGGCCGGTCACCAGCCATCCGAAGCACTCCCGCGCGGTGTCCAGCGGCAGTTGACGCATCTGCGGCCCCGCCGGGCCGACGGTCGGTGTTGCGGTCATCGCAAGCGTCTCCTTCTCGAAGCTGAGAAATGACGCCCACTACGAATGCACTCACGCGACAAGAAAAAGACAAGAAAACGACAGCAAGCGACAAGAAGATCACCTCGGCGCCCGGCCGGGCACTTAAGGACCGCTTAAAACAGGGGTTCCTCCCGGCCATGCCGAACAAGCGGTGCCGGTGCCGGAAAGTGGCCTCCCGGGCAGGCTTCAACAGCATCTGATCTGCGGTTTTAAGCGATCCGTCACCGTTCTTTAAGCGGCATCGCGGTGCTGCGTTGCGATGTTCCGGTTCTTATTCGGCAGCGCCGGCATGTGCAGGAAGGGCCGCTGCCGTCTCGGGGCTGCCGGAATGTCATCCGGGCGGCGGGCCAGGCCGCGGGGGAAACCGGCCTCCACCCCGTCCGGCGGACGAGGACAAGGCGAACAAGCGCCTCCGGCGCGCGGCAGCGAGCCCCGTGCGACACCAGGCCGGCGGAAGAAAGTTGGCAGGCCCGTGTCCAAAACCGGCCCGGATTCCGGCCTTTTGAGTGTCAGGACTCTCCCGCACTCGACACCCGGAGGGGCGCATGACCGAAGGCGCTGAGCACCCCCGCCCGCCCGCCCACGCCCACACCCCCGTCGGCGCGGTCCGGCGCCGGCGGATCCGCCGACGCGCGGCCACCGTGTGGACCCTGCCCCAGCCGCCCGCCACAGCGCCCTCGGCGTCCCTGCCGGGCTGGCTGGAGGCGGCCGTGCGCCGCATCGCCACCACCTACACCCGCCGCGGCGACCGCATCCTCCTCCTCGCGCCGCCCGAGCCCGACACCCGGCACGCGCACACCGGCCACGCCCCGGAGGCGGCACTGCCGCGCCTGGCGTCTGCGGCCCGGGCCCTGGCCCGGCAGGACCGCCAGGCCCAGGTGCGCACCCTCGCCGCCGCCACCCCGCCGGCCGACTCCACCACGCCGGAACCCGCACAGGAGTCCGGACCCCGACTCCTCCTCCCGCCTCCGCCGGAGACCGGCCCGGACCGGTCCGGACCGGCCGACCGGCGATCGGGACGGGCCCGACACCGACCCCAGTCGGCCGACCGGACCGCAGGCGTCGGCCGACCGGTCGGGACCGACGGCTACGACCTGGTGATCATCTGCCTGCCCCCGGACGCGGCCGGCTGGACGGCCTCCGCGCCCTGGTCCCGCCTGCTGTCCCCGCACGGCACCCTCACCATCGTTACTCAGAGTGGCGAAATGCAGGGGCTGCACGACGGCAATCTTCATTTGCTGGAGCACATGGCCGGGCTGGGTGGGCTGGCGCTGCTCGACCGGATTGCCCTGCTGGCCGCTCCCGTCACGGCGGCCTCCAGCGCGCTCGGCCCACCGCCGGGCGCGGCCCGCGGACACACCGAGCTCCTCGTCCTGGCCCGCCCCGGCGCGGCCGGCGAGCCCGGCGCCGCGGCGGCGGGTACGGGGGTGAGCCAGTGACGGCCTGGCAGCCACTGCCCGAACTCCCCGCCGGCACGGGCGAGGTACCGCACCTCGGGATGGTGCCCGTGGTGTGGCCCACCGGCCAGCGCGGCGAACACCTGGCCGAGCACGGCTACACCCCCGGCACCGAACGGGATCACCTGCGGGTGGCCCCAGCCACCGCCGCGTACGCCATCCGCACCTTCACCCGGCCCGGCGCCACCGTGATCGATCCGGACTGCGGAGCCGGCACGGTGCTGGTCGAGGCCCTGCACTGCGGCCGGCACGCCGTCGGCGTCGCCCGTGGCCGCCGCTGGTGGACGCTGGCCCGCGCCAACCTCACCGCGGCGAAACGCCAGGGCGCAGCCGCGGACGGGATGGTGCTGCCCACCAGCCGGGCCGGGGACCTGACCGCCAGCGCCGACCTCATCCTGACCGCCTGGCGCCCCAGCGCCGACACGACCACGCCGAGCGACGCCGCGGACGGCACCCGCCCGGGCAGCGTGGAATGGCTGGCCGGGATGCTCACCTGGTCCCGCAGTCTCCTGCGGCCCGGCGGCCACCTGGTCGTGGCCGCCCGCCCGCAGCGCCGCCACGGCTACCTGCTCGATGGCCCCGGCCACATCCAGCGCGCCGCCCTGGCCGCCCGGCTGCTACCGGTCGCCCGCTGCATCGCCCTGCAGGTCCCGCTGCGCGAGAGCGAACTCAACCTGCAGCCCAGCCTCGCGCAGCAGCGCGCGGTGGCTCGCTGCGAGCGCCTGACCGGCCACCCCATCACCGTGACGGCCCACCACGACATCCTGGTCTTCCGCGCCCCGGACACCGCCGCCCAGGCCGCTGCCGCCGAGGTGCCGGCTCCCTCCCGGATTCCGCCCCGGCTGCGGGAGCGGGCCGATGCAGGCCTGCGGGAACTGGTCGGAGGCGCCGCGTGATCACCCCCTATTTCGACAGCCAGGGAATCACCCTCTACACCGGCGACGCCCTGGACGTCCTCGCCCAGCTCCCCGACGGCCACGCGGACTGCGTGGTCACCTCGCCCCCGTACTGGGGCCTGCGCGACTACGGCACCGGCACCTGGAACGGCGGCGACCCGGCCTGCACCCACTCCGTGGGCCGCAGCACCAACCGCCCCCAGGCTCCGCGTTCCGCGGTGCCCCACCCGGCGTCGCCCGCGCACCGCGGCGGCAGCCCGCGGACGTGCCGGCGCTGCGGGGCCGTGCGTCACGACCGGCAGTACGGTCTGGAACCCACCCTGGGCGAGTACATCGACACCCTGCGGCGAGTCTTCGCCCAGCTTCACCGCGTCCTGGCCGACACCGGCACGGTCTGGCTCAACCTCGGCGACTCCTACGCGGCCACACCCCCGGGGCGGGCCGTCAACCCGATGCGCACCAGCACCCTCACCTCCCCGGCCGCCAGCAGCCACCTCCGGGAGAGCGTGCAGCGAGCCGGCGTCGACCGCACCGGGGAGCTGCCACCGAAGAATCTCTTGGGCGTGCCGTGGAGGGTGGCCTTCGCGCTTCAGGCAGACGGGTGGATCCTGCGCAACGCCGTGGTGTGGCACAAGCCCAACGCGATGCCCGAATCGGTGACCGACAGGCTGTCGTGCCGGTATGAGCTGCTGTTCCTCCTGGTCAAGCAGCGCCGGTACTTCTTCAACCTCGACGCCATCCGCGAACCGCTCACCCGCCCCGAAGCGCTGGGCGAAGGCATCGTCGTCGGCGGAGTGAACAAGGGCCGCCGGGCCGGCGTCGATGCCACCGCCCGCCGCCGCGGCTCCAGCGTCTACGGCGCCGCGAAGTACGCCGATGCCGCTCCCTTCCCCGAGGAGCCGGGCGCCGCGCTGCGTCCCACCGGGCGCAAGCACACGGCCGCCCACCCCCGCGGCAAGAACCCCGGCGACGTGTGGTCGCTGCCGACCCGCCCGCTGAAGGCCGCGCACTTCGCCGCCTTCCCCCTCGACATCCCCCTGCGGTGCATCGCCGCCTCCTGCCCGGAGGACGGTGTCGTGCTCGACCCGTTCTCCGGGGCCGGCACCACGGGGCTGGCCGCCCGCCAGCTCGGCCGCTCCTACACCGGGATCGACCTGCGCGACGACTTCCACGATCTCGCCCTTCACCGTCTCGGTCTGGACACGCCCGGCACGGCAGGCCAGCGGAAGGAGCGGACAGCATGACCCCACCCCCAAATTCCCACCCGCCGCGGCGAGCCGCCCGCCCGCCCCTCCACCGCAACCAGCCGGAGACCACCGCCGCCGCTGACGACCTCGCCCGCCGCCACGCTCGTCCGGAGGCCACCTCCGGCGTGCCGGAACCGGCGGCGGGCCGGGAGTATTACGCCGACGGGCGGGTCAGGCTGCTGCTCGGTGACGCGCTGGCCGTGCTCCGCGAGCTGCCCGACGGCCTAGCCGACACCGTTGTCACCTCCCCGCCCTACTTCTGGACCCGCGACTACGGCGCGGCCGGGCAGTACGGACTGGAAGCCACCCCGCAGGACTACCTCGACACCCTCCGGGCCGTCATGGCCCAGGCCCACCGGGTGCTGGCACCGCACGGCGTGCTGTGGCTCAACCTGGCCGACAGCCACTCCCAGCGCACCGCCATCCGCGCCTCCTCCCACCAGGAGGGCCTCCACGGGGCGCGCGGCGCCCGCCCGGCCTGGCGCGAGCTGACCCGGGCCGGCCGCACCCGCCTGCCGGCCCACAACCTCATCAACCACCGGCCCGTCCCGGAAAAGAGCCTCCTGCTGCTGCCCGAGCGGCTTCTGGTGGCGCTGGCCGAGGACGGCTGGCTGATCCGGTCCAAGATCGTGTGGGCGAAGACCACATGCCTGCCCGACCCGGCGGCCGACCGGCCCGCCCGCCGCTGGGAACCGCTCTTCCTCCTCACGAAGAGCCGCCACTACTCCTACAACCGGGCCGCCGCGCCGCGCGGGGACGTATGGAGCCTGCCGGCCAGCCGCGGGACTGGCGCCCACTTCGCCAGCTACCCCGTGGACCTGCCGCAACGCTGCATCGCCGCCTCCTGCCCCGAAGACGGACTCGTCCTCGACCCCTTCTCCGGCAGCGGCACCACCGCCCTGGCCGCCCACCGCCAGAACCGCCGCTACCTCGGCATCGACCTGCGCGCCGATTACCACGACCTCGCACTCGACCGGCTGGGCCTGTCCCGCACCCCGGCCGTGCTCCGGCAGGGGGGTGGAGCCGCATGACAGGCCGCAACCCCACCGCCGCCCCGGGGACGGTCCGGCCCCCGTTCGCCTACTTCGGCGGCAAAACCCGCCTTGCCGGCCGGATCGCCGCCCTCCTGCCGGACCACGATCACTACATCGAACCGTTCGGCGGCTCGCTGGCCGTCCTGCTGGCCAAGCACCCGGCCCGGGCCGAGACCGTCAACGACCTCGACCGGCGCCTGGTCACCTTCTGGCGCATCCTGCGCGACCACCCCGACGAACTGGCGCGGGTCTGCGCACTGACCCCGCACTCCCGCGCCGAACACCACGACGCCCGCCAGCCCGCCGAGAGCGATCTCGAACAGGCCCGGCGCGTATGGGTCGAGCTGACCCAGGGCCGCTCCGGCGGCCTGAAACCCACCGGCTGGAAGCGGTTCACCACCGCACGCGGCCCCAACTCGACGATGCCCGGCTACCTCGCCGGCTACCGCCGCCGCATCCCGGCCTGCGCCGAACGCCTCGCCCGCGTCACCCTCGAATGCCGCCCCGCCCTCGAACTCATCCGCGACTACGGGCAGTCCACCCGCGCGCTGCTCTACCTCGACCCGCCCTACCTCGCCACCACCCGGCACGCCACTGCCTACCCCCACGACATGCCCGGCGAAGAGGAACACCGCGCCCTCGCCGCGGCCGTACACGACTGCCGCGCCCACGTCGTCATCTCCGGCTACGCCTGCGCCCTCTACGAGGAGCTGTACGCCGACTGGCACCGCACCACCCTGACCGCCACCACCCACCGTCACTCGGGCGGAGGCCACCAGCGCACCGAAGTCCTGTGGAGCAACGTCCCCTTCCCCGCCCAGCCGCCGCCCCGAACTGCCTCCCGCCCGCACCACCACGGCCCGTCGGCCGAAGCAACCAAGCGGAGAGGAACATGAAAGGGAAGCCTCCCACGCTGCGCGCGCGGACAGCCGCCCGGCGCGAGCGCTGCCACGGACCGGCCACCCTGCTGACCGGCGACGCCCTCCAGACATTGCAGGCCCTCCCGGCCGGCACGGTCGACTGCGTAGTCACCTCCCCGCCCTACTGGCGGCTGCGCGACTACGCCACCGGCTCCTGGACCGGCGGAGCCCCGGACTGCCCCCACCCGGCCACCGCCACCACCGAGCGGGACGGGCACCGGCGCTGCGCCCGATGCGAGGCGAGGTGGAGCGACGCCCAGGTAGGCCGGGAAGCCACCCTGAACGAGTACACCGATCACCTGCGGCGGGTCTTCGCCGAACTCCACCGTGTCCTCGTCCCTGCGGGGACGGTATGGCTCAACCTCGGCGACAGCTACGCCGCCAACAGCGACGGCTACCCCAACTCCCGGCCCGGCCAGTACCGCCAGCCCGCCTACCGGCCCCGCGCCGGCCTGCCCGACAAGAACCTCCTCGGCCTGCCCTGGAAGGTCGCCCTTGCCCTCCAGGCCGACGGCTGGCTCATCCGCAACGCCATCATCTGGCACAAGACCAACGCCGCCCCCTTCCCCGTCCGCGACCGCCTCGCCAACCGACACGAGACCGTCTTCCTCCTGACCAAACAGGAGCACCACTACCTCGACCGCACCCCACGCGAGCCCGGCACCTCCACCACTGACGCCGAACCCCTCGGGAAAACCGCGGGGGGCTCAGGAGACGTGTGGTCCATCCCCGTCACCCCGCGCCGCCGCCCGCACCACCCAGCCACCTCACCGCTCCAGATCCCCCTGCGGTGCATCCAACTCGGCAGCCCACCCGGCGGTCTGGTGTGCGACCCGTTCAGCGGCACTGGCACCACCGGACTCGCCGCGCTCAGCCTCGGACGGGCCTATCTCGGCATCGACCTCAACCCCGCCTACACCGAGCTTGCCGCCAGCCGCCTGAACACCGTCAGCACGACCCACTCCTCCCGGGCTGGTCAGGCCCCCGCCCAGGGGGAGGCGAGATGAACACCCAGCGCCGACGCACGCACGCTCTGCGTTCCGGGCGGCCGTGCGCCGACTCCGCAACGCGAACTTCTCAGGCCGAAAACTGCCCCGGGGTCGCGGTCGTCGGTCGTCCGGTCGCCCGCCTCCTGGATGACGGCCGTACCGCTGAGGTGACGCGCACCCGCAACGCCAACTCCGCGCTGTACGGGGCGGCCTGGCGCGCTGCCCTGGGCCATGGGGTATCGGCGGCTGATCACCTACACCCAGGACGGCGAGAGCGGAGTCAGCCTCCGTGCGGCCGGCTTCCGCCCAGCCGCGCACCTGCCGCCCCACCAGGGCTGGGACCGACCCAGCCGCCACCGGCCACACCGGACTCAACCAACAGGCCGGACCCGCTGGGAAGTGACGCTCGGCAGACCCACCGAGTGCCACAGCGCGCCGCGCCCCCGCCAGGCACGACCTCACTGCCAAAGCAGAACCAAACACATAATTCATGACATTCAACACTTATACATGTGATCCGCTCGGGACCTCCTTTGCCACCTGGCCCGCTGTAGGATCCCAGGCCCGCTCCAGGGGGCCTGACCTGCGGTTTATGTGGGTGCCGGTCGAGTGGAGCTCCGAGGAAGCAGGAAAGGAGCAGCGATGACGGATCGGTCCAGCACGATCAAGGAGCAGCGGCACCCTGTGCCTCCCGCTGGCGGAGGCACCGAAGCGCTCCCGCTGCGGGCGGCGTTCTACGGCAGCCTCGGCGGGAACGGGGATGCCGGCGCCCTCGCCCAGCAGTTCCGCTGCTGCCAGCAGATCTGCGCGGGGCGAGCGGCGATCACCCGGTACTTCTACGACATCGCCTCTCCCGTCGGCTGGGCCGCCGAGGAGCGGATCCGCGAATGCTTCGGTCCGCCGCGGCGTCACGGCGGCTGGCCGGAACTCGCGGAGTTGCTCGCGGAGCAGCCGAAGCCGGTCGACATTGTCGTGTGCTACTCGCTGGACCGGATCGCCCGGCCGCTGGCCCGGCTGAGGGAGCGCGGCAGGCAACTCGCCCGCTATAGCGTGCCCGTGGTGATCGCCCAAGACGGCTGGGAGGAGATCCCGCCGTCCGCGTGGACTACCGGACGCCATGAGGCCCTCATGCCGCTCACCGCGTGGGCCTCGCCCGGGGGCGACCCCCGAGGCATACGGGGGCGGGGGACAGGTGCCTGACCGGAAGCCCCGACGCCGGACGCGCCCCCGGCCGTTCCAGCCCGACGAGGCACCTGAGATGACCTTTGAGATCCGCAGCGTCGAAGGGGCGGAAGCCGAGCGGCTGGAGCTGGAGCAGGCCCGGGTGATCCGGGAGGTGGTGGAATGGCTAGCCCAGAGGCGATCCGCAAATGGGCAGGACAACGCCGCATAACGGGTTCCCCCAGCCCCTATGGCTCTTCCGGGGCCGTACGTGACCGCCACGAACCCCGCGTGATCCGGCTTGCGTTCGCCGGGCGGACCTCCACCTACGACCAGCAGGACCCCACCCTGTCGATCCCGCGCCAGTTGCGGTCGTGCCAGCAGGTACTGCCCGAGGATGCGTTCATCGTCGTCCACTTCTACGACGTGGAATCCGGCCGTATGGACCTGGCCGACCGCGGACGTGGTCGCGCTCATGAACTGTTCCAGATCCCCATTCCACGCGATGGCGGTATCCAGGAGCTGCTGGAGGAAGCCGAACGGCCCGACCGCCGGTTCGACGCGGTGATCTGTGAATCCATCGACCGCATTTCCCGTCGCACCTACATCGGCACCGAGATCGAGCACCGGCTCGAACAACTCGGCGTGAAACTGCTGGCCGCCGACGAGCCCATCAACCTCGGCGGCACCGGCCGGGTCAAGACCGCCACGCAGGTTCTGACCCGGCGCATGAAACAGGGCGTGGCCGAGTGGTATGTCACCGAAATGCTGGAGAAGTCCTGGGACGGATTCCAGGTTCATGCCGAGCACGGCTACAACGTCGGCATGCCGTGCTACGGCTACCAGGCCAAACGTATCCCGCACCCCGTGCCGGCCAAGCGCGCCAAGGGCCTGAAGAAGACACTTCTCGAAGTCCACCCGATCCAGGGCCCCGTGGTCCGCAAGGCATTCGCCTGGCGGGTCACCGAACGCCTTGGCTACCAGGCCATCGCCGACCGCCTCAACCTCGACCTGATCGCCCATCCGCCCCCCACCCCAGTGGAGCCGGAGCGCGCCGTCGGCAGGTGGACGGCGTCGAACGTCCGCGACATGCTGACGAACCCCAAGCACACCGGCCACATGGTCTGGAACCGCAGAGCCCGCAAGGGCAAGGGGAAGAACCGCGCCAACCCGGTCGAGGAATGGGTGTGGTCCCCCGAGCCGACCCACGAGGCGCTGGTCGACCTGGAGACCTTCGTCCAGGCCCAGCAGGTGGGCGAGCGACGCGAGCGCACCCGCACCGCCGCGGGCTCCAACAAGCACCCGGACACCAAGCGGATCTACCCCCTGCGCGGCTTCATGTTCTGCACCGTGTGCGGAAGGCGCTACTTCGGCAAGACCCCACACCCACACGTGGGCACGGCGTACATGGTCTGCAATCCGAAGAAGCAATACCGGCCCGAGGACCACCCGACCAGCTTCTGGGTCCGCGAGGACAGCATCATGACCGGACTGAACGACTTCCTCGCCACCCAGGTCTTCGGCGAAGCGCGCCATCATCTCCTCGACCGAAGCCTCCGCATGCTCGACACCACCCAGCGGCAGGAACGGGAGGAACGCCTGACCTCCCTACGGCGGGCCATTCGCGAAACGGAGACCAAGAGCAAGCGGTTGCTGCGCAACATGGAACTCGTCGACGAACCCGATCAGGAGTTCATCCGCGACATCAACGAACGCCGAGCGGAACTGCGCGCTCAGCGGGAGGCCCTTAGAGAGGAACTCGTCGCACTGGAAGACGAAGCGCACCGAGTGCCGAACCCCGACCTGCTCAACCGCCTGCCCGTGACCCCGGTCGACCTCGCGGTGCTCCCGGACGACCTGTCCCGTCGGCTCTTCGAGGTGCTGCGGCTGGAGATCCACTACGACGGAAAGACCAACCAGGCCCTGTGCCGCATCACGCTCACCGCCGACACTATCGAGGCCGTGTCCCGAACGACACGCGAGACAGCGACGGCCGCCCCCGTAGGCTGGAAGAACGGGGCCGACCATCGACACAACATGAAGGGAAAGCGCACCATGAACGGTCGCAATGATCATGCGACCATCTGTGTGGTGCCCCCGGCAGGATTCGAACCTGCGCACACGGCTCCGGAGGGCATGCCTCGTCAGGGCGACAACATGGCGGTGACCTGGGCTTACTCCGGCCCAAGATCAAGTCGGGTGAGTCCTCACGCGTCGCTCACGCGTATGGGGGCGTCCGTCATGGCTCACGCCTGAGGTCATTCAGTCGTCGAGAGCTTGCTTGAACGTCGATGCCCCGCCTTCCTGCGGCTGGCCCCGGAGCCGCCGCGTGGCCACCGGGCCTCTCATTTGCGCAGGTGAGGGGCCCGACCGGGCAGCCCAGGGAGTGGGACACTGGTTGCTTGCATGCATGCCAGCAAGCCAGCATGCATGCATGCACCCCGAAGTCGGGTTGCCGCGTAGGAGGACTGTTGAAGGAGGTTGCGTGCCGCAGGCCAGTCCCCGAGGTACCTATGCCCAGATCGCGGATTCGTTGCGACGGAAGATCGAGAAGCGCGCGATCACCGAGTCCCTGCCCTCCGAAGCAGAGTTGATGACCACCTACGGCGTTGGCCGCAGCACGGTCGGCCGGGCCCTGAAGGTGCTGAAGGCCGATGGTGTCATCGAGTCAGTTCAGGGCGCTGGCTGGTACGTGGCCGGGACGGGCGACCGCCGTCCCCTCTCGGAGAAGGTGACGGACCTCCTGCGCGACGACGAGGTGAAGGTAGGCGACCCCTTCCCCTCGGAGAACGACCTGTGCAAGCGGTTCGGAGTCTCCCGGACGGCCGTCCGTTCCGCGATCGCGCAGCTAGAAGGACGTGGCCTCATTGCAGTGGGCGCAGACCGCCGGCGGCGCGTTCGTGCCCTACCAGCCCAACAGGAGGACTCCTAGCCAATGGCCACCATGGACCTCACGGCGCGGGCTTACAGCCTTGCCGAGAACCTGCTCGCCGAGCCGCTGCCGCGGCGCTGGTCTCACTCTCTGGGAGTCGCCGACCGCGCCCGATACCTCAGGCCGATCCTGGGACGCGACGCGGAACTGATGGAGGCTGCGGCGGTCTTGCACGATGTGGGGTACTCCCCGAGCATCGCGGCCACTGGCTTCCACCCTCTCGACGGAGCCCGCTTCCTGCGCGACCAGGAGGGCATGGCCGACCGCGTTGTGCGACTCGTTGCCCACCACTCTTGCGCCCTGCTGGAAGCTGAGGAACGTGGACTCCGCGAGGAACTGGAGGCGGAATTCCCGCTGGAACACCCGCACCTCGTTGACGCCCTGATCTTCTGCGACATGACGACGACGCCGGACGGAGTTCCCACGGCATCGCGCGACCGGATCGCCGAAATCGTCGCCCGCTACGGCCCCGACACGATCGTGGGCCGCTTCATTCAGCGCGCCGCCCCAGAGATTCACGCTGCCGTGCAACGGGTTAAGGACCGTCTTATCGCGGCCCAAGGGGCGATTTAGCCGATGTAAGGCTTGGGGCGAGAGGTATCCAAGCCATGCTCGATGCGAAGCCGCATAGACGGATGAATATTCAGCTTTCCGAGGTCTGTGGGGGATACCCAGCGAACCGCCTTTGATTCGGAACTGGTGCGCAAGGAACCGCCCGTGGGCCGTGCGCGGAAGCAGATGGAGAACTGCTGCCGGACTTCTCCGTCATCGTATGCCATGACGTGCTCGGGGTCGGTGTAGACGCCTACGATGTCTTCGACGACAACCGAGATTCCGGTTTCCTCGCTCACTTCGCGGATTACTGTCTGTGTGATGCTCTCGCCGACATCGTGGCCGCCACCGGGTAGGGCCCATAGGTCGTTGTCGGTCTTGTGGATGAGGAGGACGCGGCCCTCGGTGTCCCTGACCACGGCAGTCACCGAGGGCACCACCGAATTCGCTGCGGGGGCGTTGGGGTCGCGGAAGTAGTCAGTGCGGCTCATGGGTTCGCGCTTTCTTAGTCGGTGGGCGAGGTGATGGGGCGGGCGCCTTCCCAGATGCGTTCGACGCTTTCCACGTATGTGTCGAACAGTTCGCCGCCCGGTACCCGCTGAAAATGAAGTACGGGGGCGAGGTAGGCGCCGACGCCGTATACGTGGCCGTTCACGAGGATTTCGTTGTCTGCTCGGTAGATCGAGTTATACAGGGTCGTGTCGTGGAGGCGGAATTCCACTCCGGGGAGCCTGAAGAGCGGCGCATAGTTCATAAGCGCATTCCGGATCTTGGCTGCCATGGACGCCCCGATTCCCTCATCGGCGCCGCGCACCGCAACGGCTGCGCAGCTCGGGTCACCAAGCATGAATCGCACGGGGACGCCGGCCGCTGACTTCTCGCGGACCAGGCGATGGAACCGGGGGTCCTCGGTGAGCCAGAAGCCGGAGTAGACGAGGACATCGAAGTGCGTGGTGGCGTTGGCGTACAGCTTTGTCCACGCGTCTTGCGGCACCACGGACCGGTGGGGGTAGAGCTTCACAAGCTCCGAGTCGCTGGACGCCGTGACCTCTTCTGCCGTCCGCTCATCGGGCCACAGGTACGACATCTCGCGTCGAAGCATCGCCGCCACGGCGTACTGGAACCGCCGATATGGTTTGCGGTTCGGCTCGGAGATCCAGCGTTCCACTGTCTTCGGTGACACCCCGAGTCGCTCCGCGACCTGATCGAGCGTCAGGCCGCTCTCCACGATGGCGCCCCGCAGGCGCTCGTTGGCCAACAGTCCTCCTTGGCGCGGGACGTCCTGGGACGACTTCGACTGTAGCGAGTCGGCCCAGAGTCGGCCATGTGCGGGGTGCAACGTCTCTTTTCCCGCCTCCATGCTGGTCATGTCGCTGGTCGACGGCAACGGGTCCACAGGCCCCGCACCTTGGGGCTTGACGGACCGGAAGTCGGTCCGCCATGATGCGAGTCATGTACTACATGCATCGCATGTGGTGCAGCGTCACCACCCGCACGTCGGGAGGGTCCGCGAAGGGGCCCGAAGGCGAAGCGATCGGTCCTTGACAACTCCATAAGGGGCAAACCGCCTCCCCGACAAAAGGCGATAGACCGACCTCTGTCCGAGGCGTCACGTCGGTCGGCGCGGCTGCGTGCCGCGACCTGAGCAGGCACAACACCGGCCGACCTGGCCGGGGAGGACTTGCCATGCATCAACGAGAGCTTGGGCGCCGCCGTGATCCCGGACCGGCCGGCGGCGCCAGTGACTAGCGCGGTCCGGTTCTTCCTGGCATCGCAGCGACGCTGCGGCCGGTTGCCTCTCCCCGCCCGTGCGGATCCGCTGTCGCGGCACCTGTACGGGCGGGGTGGGGGGAGTCGGAGTCCGGTTCCATCGCCACGAAAACGGCTCTGACCAGCGGTGCAACGCTGGTCAGAGCCTCGAATCAGCACCTACTGCAACTAGGAGTGATCCGGAGTGGATCGTAACGCCACGACGTGGCTCACCGAGCGGGAGCGCGAGGAGCTGTCCCGCAAGGTGGCCGAGGCCAACCGGCGCAGCCGCCAGAACGCTCAGACGAAGGGCGGGCGTTGACATGGGCAGCCTGATCGCCGTGCTCGCCACCCTGGCGGGCGCGGTCACGGCCGGATTGATGCAGCACCTCAGCACCGCTAGCGCCGCTCGCAGGCAGCGGGCGGAGCAGCAGCAGCGGGCCCTTGCCGAAGCCATCCCCGCGCTGCTGGCGGCGGTGGTGGAGCACCGGGAACACCAGTACCTGAAGGTGGCGGCTCGCCGCGACGGCTGGTCGGACACCCCGGAGTCACGGGCGGCCCGGTACGCGGCCAGGTCGAGGATGACGCAGGCCATGGACCGGCTGTACATGGCGACCGACGACGCAGAGCTTCTGTCCACGGCGCAGGCAGCGGTGGACGCCGCTACCGCCGTGGGTGACGCCCCGCAGGACCAGTTCGACGCCGCCGGCGTGCGGGCCCGGGAGACGCACACCACGTTGCGCACCGCCGCCGCCCGCCACCTGCACCACCGCTGACTGCGGCTGCTTGCTCAACCAACTGCCCGGGGGTGGTGGACCTCCTCGCAAAGGTCATCCACCGCCCCCGGGTCTACCCCTGCTTGTGAGAAACAGGAGAGAAGACCCGATGATGAGGAGCTTCATCGGCGCCCATGAGGCGCTGGATGGGAACGACTTCATCGAGCTGGCGTTGGGGACGCCCCTGGCGCTGTGGCTCGGTGTGGAGGGGGAGAGCGAGGAGGAGCGGGCGGCGCGTGTGGACGCGGCCCGCGACATCCTGGCGGAGGACCCCGAGCTGTTCGACCGCGTCTCGCGCCTGGCGGTGCTGGCCGTCGAGGAGCACGCGCCCGCACTGCTGCACGTGCTGACCCCGCCCCGCCGCCCGCGCCGGCCGCGGAAGGCGGTGGCGGCATGAGCCTGTCGCCTGAGGCAGCCGAGTTCCTGGCCGCGGTCGGTGAGGTGATGGACCTGCCCTTCCCTGCCGGGGTGGAGGGCTGGGCGGCGCGAGACGCGTTGCTGCGCCGCCGCGCCAACCTCGTCAAGGCGGCCATCGACGCCGCCCTGGGCCCCGCACCGGGGTGTGAGGGGCTGGGCCTGGCGGAGCAGGCCGAGATCCTGAGGGAGACGGCCGCCCGGCACTTCCCCCTAACCTACGCCTCGCGCCCCCCGGCCCAGCCGGAAGGCGGTGATCGGCCGTGAGTGAGCTGCTGACGGCTGCTGCGGCGGCGGCCCCGCTGGCGGGCGGCTGGACCGTGTATTCCCTGCGGATGCGCCGCCGCCTTCAGGCCGCCGCGCGTGACCCGCTCTCGGGCCTGCTGCGGCGGGAGGGCTTCGAGGGGGCCGCTGTCCGTCTGCTGGCCGGCGGGGACTGCTCCGTGCTGTTCATCGACCTGGACGGCTTCAAGACGGTCAACGACCGTTTCGGGCATGCGACCGGGAACGCCATTATCCGGGACACCGGGGCCCGCCTGGAGGTGTGGGCCGCCGGGCAGCACGGGGCGGCCGGACGCCTGGGCGGGGATGAGTTCGCCGCCGTCATCCCCGGCTCCCGGCACGGCAACGGCCTCGTCTTCCACCTGACCCTTCTGCACGAGGTCATCACGGCCCCGGTGGACCACGACGGCACCACGCTGACCGTGGGCGCCTCCATCGGCGCCGCATGGTCCGCCGACCACCCGGGCGCGGACTTTTCCGGGCTGCTGCGGGCGGCGGATGAGGCGATGTACGCGGCCAAGGCCGCCGGCGGCGGCTGGCGCCTGGCTCCGCCCTGCGCCCCGCCCTGCGAGTCGGTCAACGGCCGCCGTGCCGGGAGGCCCGGTGCTCACCGCGAGGCGGCGGGGGGCGGGTCGTGAGCGCGGCTGATGTGGCCCGGCTGCGGCGGGTGCAGCGGGTTCTGACCAGGGTGTTGGTGCTGGTCGCGGTGGTGGCGCTGGTGTTCACCGCAACGTCGGTGACGCTGTTCGCAATCCGGCACGGCGTGCATCCAGGTATCGCCTGGCTGCTGGACCCCATGGTTGCCCTCGCGCTGGGCGCGGTGCTGATCACGGATGGGGTGCTGGCGGAGTACGGCATCCGGCCCGGCGGTTGGGCGACGTGCCTGCGCTGGTTCACCGGCCTGGCCACGTGGGTGATGAACTGCTGGGACGCCCTGTGGCCCGAGGGCACGCCGTTCGGCGTGCCACGGCAGGTCGACCCCGCCGGGCTGGTCCTGCACTCCATCCCGCCCGTGCTGCTGATCGTGCTCGCCGAGGCGATCACCCACTACCGCCGAGACATCCTCGCCGCCGTCCGGCACATCGAGACAGGCACCGAGGCCCCTGCTGCGGGCCGCCCGGTCATCTGCGGGCGCTTCCTGCCTCTGCCGGCCGTCCCCGCCAAGCCCCGCCCGGCCGCTGAACGCTCGCGCAAGCCTGCCAGGCCGGCCGCCAAGGGCCGCGGGAAGTCTGCGGCGCCTGCGCGGCGCTCGGACGCCGAACTCCTCGCCGAAGCACGGAAGGTGACGGCCGAATGGCCGGTGGAAGGGCTGACTGCGGACGCCTTGATGACCGCGCTGCGGATCGGTCCGCCGCGGGCCCGGGCGCTGCGCGACACCCTCCGCGCCGAGCGTCTCGCCGAGGCGGCGCCTGAGCCGGTGGTGGAGCTGGAGCGGCAGGGGGTGGCGGCGTGAGTATCACGTTCACCGACATCTTCTGCGGCGCGGGCGGGTCCTCGACGGGTCTTGTGGCCGCTGGTCTGGAGTTGCGGCTGGCGGCGAATCACTGGGCGAGGGCGATCGAGACGCACGCGGCGAACCATCCGGGCGCGGATCACGTGTGCGCGGATGTCTCCAACTACGATATGCGTCGCTTGCCCGCCACGGACGTACTGTGGGCGTCGCCGATCTGCACGGAGATCAGCCCGGCCGGCGGGCGCAGGCGCACAGCGAAGAAGCAGGCCCGGGGCCAGTTGGCGCTGGGGCTTGAGGAGTTCGGCCCGGTGCCGCAGGCGGCGTTCGACCGCACGAGGGCGACCGCCTACGACGTGCTGCGGGCCACGGAGGTCCACCGCTACAAGGTGGTGCTGATCGAGAACGTCATCGAATTCGCGGTGGACTGGGAACTGTTCGACTGGTGGCGGCAGGGGATGGAGCTGCTGGGCTATGAGTCCCGCTTCATCTCCGTGTCCTCCGCGCACATCGGAGGTGACGGCAACGCCCCGGCGCCGCAGTGGCGGGACCGCATCTACGGCTGGTTCTCCCGCAGGGGCATCCCCGTGCCGGACCTGCGGCCACGTCCGCAGGCGTGGTGCGTCGAGTGTGGGGAGGACGTCCGGGCGGTGCAGTCCTGGCGCAATCCGCGCGGCCCGAGGCTGGGGAAGTACCGGCAGCAGTACGACTACCGCTGCCCGAACACCCGGTGTCGCAACGCCCTTGTCGAACCGTACGTCCGCCCGGCGGCGGACATCATCGACTGGTCCGACCCCGGGGTGCGCATCGCCGACCGCGACCAGCACGGGAAGCGGCCCCTGGCCCCCTCCACCCTGGCCCGCATCCGGGCCGGGCTTCAGATGCTGGGGGAGCGCCGGATGGTCGTCACGGTTAACCACGGCGGGCACGACGGGCGCGCGTTCCCCGCCGACGCCGGGCCGCTCCCGGCGCGGACGGTGAAGATCGGGGAAGCGGTGCTCACCCCCTGCGGCGGCACCTGGAACACCACTCCCTACACGGCTGACCAGCCGCTACGCACGCGTACCACACGGGAGATGGAAGGCGTTGCCTTCCCGCCTGGCGCGCACCAGGAGGGCGGGGCCGAGGGGGCGTTCGTGGTGGAGTACCGCAACCACGCCACCCCCTCCCCGGTCGACCGCCCGGTGGGCACGGTGACCGCACAGGGCAACCACCACGCCCTGGTCATCCCCTACCGCAACGCCGCCACCAAGACCGCCGCAGAACCGCTCCACACCCTGTCCACCCGCGACTCCGCCGGGCTCGCGCTGCCCGCCCCCGTGGTTGAGGACTGCTTCTACCGCATGCTCCAGCCCCGCGAACAGCTCCTCGCGCAGCGCTTCCCGCCGGGCTACATCGTCCACGGCAACCGGGGCGAGCAGACCATGCAGGCCGGGAACGCCGTCTCCGCCAACGTCGCCCAGTGGCTCGGTCGGCACGTTGCGGAAGTCCTGGGATGAGCGAGCCGATCGCCTACGCCGACCTCTGGCGGGCGGTGATGGCCGCCGCCGGGTGGCGCTGCCAGTGCCGAGGCGAATGCGGCAACCCCCACAAGTCCGGACAGGGCCGCTGCCCGAAGGAGCACGACAAGCACGCATCCAAACACCGCGGCCCCGTGCGGCTGATCGCCGCCCCGGCCGACCCCGGGGTGACCGGCCTGGCCGCCGCCCGCCTGCCGCGCGGCGAGCTGCGGGCGTGGTGCACCGACTGCCACGACCACACCCGCCGCGCCGGCCGCAAGGCGGCTGCGGCCGTGCCCGACACCAACCAGACCAGCCTGTTCGACTCGGGAGAGGAGTCTTGATGACGATCCAGTGGGGTGCCGCATCCCGACGCGGGGTGCGCGAGGTGAACGCCGACGCATCTGCTGTGCATCAGGTGCCGGGTACCGGCGTGGTCGCCGCGGCGATCGTCGACGGTATCGGCAGCAGCCCGGCCGTCGCGCGGATGGCCGCCGTCGCTGCGGAGGTCGCCGCGCGGGTGGGCGCCCGCCGCACGCCGACGATCGGCATCCTCGCCGCCGCCGAACTCGTCGCGGCCACCGACGCCGCCACGATTGACCCCGAGGCGGAGATCCCGGACGGGGTGGCCGTCCTCGCGGTGGCCGAGCCCGGCCACCCCACGGCGATCGCGTGGACAGGGGATGCCCGCGCCTGGGGCTGGGACGGCCGCGACCTGCGGCAACTGACCACCGATCACACCGTGGGCGAGTACCTGCGGCACAACAGCGGCGGCGGGCCGATCGAACTCCTGGCCGCCGTGCACGACAACTGGGTCAGGGCCAGCCTGGGCCAGTCCTCGATCGCGACCGTCCACGCGGCGGACGCCACCGACCCCGTGGTCCTGCTGACCAGCGACGGCGTACACGACAGCCTGACCCACGCCGACCTCACCGCCTTGGTCCGCGACAACGAGTCCGACCCCGACGCGCTCACCGCCGCCATCGTCGCGGCCGTCAGCGCCGACCCCGACGGCTACCGCGACGACGCAACCGCCATCGCCCTCCGACACACCACCTGACCCCAACCCCTCCGGGGCCCGGCCGCATTGCTTGGCGGCCTGAGGCCGGGCCCCGGGTCCCTCATCAGAGAGGATCTTCAGTGAACCACGGACAAGGCGATGACCAGGAGCGCGAGCTGTTCGCGCGCCTGGAAGCCGACTTGAACAACTCCCCGCCACGGCCGGAACCGGCCGACCCGATCGGGGACGTGATCGGCATCGGATCGGCACCCTCCGCCCGCCCGGACCGGGAGGACGGATCGGCCGATCGGGACCCGACCGGATCGGCCGACTCCCACCCGACCGAATCGGGTGGGGAGTCGGCGGATCGGCTGGCCGATCCGGATGCGGTGGTGTTGGTTGACCAGCCGACCCCGAAGGGCTCCGCGCCGGGGTACTGGGATGCGGCGCGGCGTGCGCGGCGGCGGGCGATCATCCCCGGGTGGGTGCGCTCGGGTGAGGAGCTGCGGGCGGCCGTTGGGTGGGCGGCGGGGTACGCCGGTCACGTCGCGGCGTTCCACGCGGTTCGCACGCCGCTGTATGCGGTGCGGCTGGCGGCGCGTTCCCCGCAGGGCGCGGTCAAGGCCGTTTCGACGACGGGGCGTTGGCTGGCGGATGCGGAGGGGGCGCCGCTGCGCAGGTGGGCGGTGGCCGAGGCGAACGCCGCCGAGTACTTCCGTCTGGCGCGGATGCGGGATCGGCGGGTGAAGCTGCGGGCGGTGCTGTTCGGCCTGGGGTCCCTTATCGGTCTCACCGTCGCCCTGGCCCTGTATGTGCTGGCTCCGACGTGGGTGACGGTCGCGGCCGGCGCCGCGGCGGTGTTCGCGCTGGGCTGGCTGGGGGCGCCTGCGGACGCCCCGGTGATCCACCGCGCGGTGGAGCGTCCGAAGGCGGACAAGCTCACCTCGGACATGGTGCTGCGCGCCTTGGGTGCGCTGGGGATCACGGGCATCAACCAGGCGCAGTCCAAGGGCGGTCCGGGGCTGGCCTTCACTGCCCCCATCACCCGGGACGGCCCCGGCTGGCGGGCGGAGGGCGACCTCCCTCACGGGGTGACGGTCACGGACGTGATCGACCGCCGCGAGCGTCTGGCGTCCGCGCTGCGCCGCCCGCTGGGCTGCGTGTGGCCGGAGGCCGTTCCCGAGGAGCACACCGGGCACCTCGTGCTGTGGGTGGGCGATCAGGACATGTCCAAGGCCACCGCCCCCGCCTGGCCGCTGGCCAGGACCGGGGCGGTGAACCTCTTCCGCCCGGTGCCGTGGGGCACTGACCAGCGCGGCCGGTGGGTGAACCTCACCCTGATGTACCTGGCCGGGATCATCGGCGCCATTCCCCGCATGGGCAAGACGTTCCTCCTGCGCCTGCTGCTGCTGATCGCCGCCCTTGACCCGCGGGCGGAGCTGCACACCTACGACCTCAAGGGCACCGGCGACCTGGACCCCGTGGGGGATCGCGTCTCCCACCGCCACCGCGCCGGGGATGAGGAAGAGGACATCGAGTACATCCTCGCCGGACTGCGCGAGGTGCGGGCGGAGATGCGGCGGCGCACCAAGGTCATCCGGTCCCTGCCGCGGGACATCTGCCCCGAGTCCAAGGTCACGTCCGAGCTTGCCGACCGGAAGGACCTCGGGCTGCACCCGATCGTGATCGGGGTGGATGAATGCCAGGTCCTCTTCGAACACGCCAAGCACGGGGCGGAGTTCGAGGAGATCTGCACCGACCTGGTCAAGCGCGGGCCCGCCACCGGCATCGTGCTGCTGCTGGCGACACAGCGCCCCGACGCCAAGTCCCTGCCCACCGGCATCTCCGCGAACGCCGGCGCCCGGTGGTGCCTGAAGGTGATGTCCCAGGTCGAGAACGACATGGTCCTGGGCACGTCCTCCTATAAGCGGGGCATCCGCGCGACCATGTTCGCCTGGGGCGACAAGGGCATCTGCTACTTCGTCGGCGAAGGCGCGGACGCCCGCATCGTGCGCGGGGTGTTCGCCGACGCGGTGGCGGCCGACACGATCGCGCTGCGGGCCCGCGCCACCCGCCTCCTCGCCGGGACCCTCACCGGCCACGCCGCCGGCGAGGAGATGGAGACCACGGCCGGGCCGGGCTACGACCTCCTTGCCGACATCCTGGCCGTGATGCCCGAGCCGAAGGCGTGGAACGAAACGGTCGCCGGGCGCCTCGCCTCCCTGCGGCCCGAGGTCTACTCCGGCTGGGGCCCGGAACAGCTCACCGCCGCGCTGAAGCCGTTCGGCATCGCCACGGGGCAGGTGTGGGGCCGCACCGAGGGCGGCAAGGGCGCCAACCGGCGCGGCATCGAACGCGCCCACATCACCGCAGCCATCACCAAGCGTGACGAAGGTCGGGGCGCGGCCTAGGCCAGCGCAGCCGCTAGACCTAGCGGGGATGCCTGCTAGGTCTAGCGGCCCTCCTAGCGCCCCACACCCCACCCCACCAGCGATCTAACTCCTAGCGGCCCACCTGCGGAAACACCGCACGGCCGCCCCCAACCCACCCTGGAGCCCCCCATGGCCGGTGCTATACCCATCCTCATCGTCGTCACGTTCGGTTACATCGCTCTGTGTGCGGTCAGCCCGTTCGGACGCTGCCGCGCCTGCGACGGCATCGGCTTTCAGCTGACCACCCGCCGCACCCTCACCGGCAACACCCGCCCCCACCGCGGCCCCGACTGCCGCCGCTGCGAGGGCACCGGCCGCCGCCTGCGCACCGGGCGCCGCATCCACAACGCATGGACCCGACTCCACCACGACGGCACCCGCTGACCCGTCCGGAAGGAGAACCCCCGCCGTGACCGTGACCCTCTCCCTCGCCCTCGTCTTCGGCGTCCTCGTCGCCGGCCTGCTGCGCTTCCGCGCCGTGGGACTCGGTGCCGCCGCCGCATGCGGCCTCTTCGGCTTCTACCTCGCCGACACAGGGGCCGCCACCACCATCAACCAGACCGTTGACGCCCTCGCGGGCGCCCTCTCCGGCCTCGGATGACACGCCCCGCCACCGGCCCAGGCCGCATCACCCTCATGGCAGCCGGAGAACTCCGCGACGCCATACACGCCGCCCAGCGGGGCGACACCGCCACCGCGACCGCGGCCCTGATGTCCATCGACCCCGAGTCCTGGCACGCCATCGAAACCCGCCTGAACAGCCTGGGCGGCAGCATCGCAGAACTCTTCCCCCAGCCGGACCCACCGAACGGCTGAACGCGCCCGGCGGGCGGCCCTCCTCGCAAAGGTCAGCCGCCCGCCGGGCTCTACCCCGCTCCTAGGAACGGAGAACCTCCACTATGACGTATGCCTCCCGCTCCGCGCTGCTGCGCGTGGCGGTGGACCTGGCGGCGGGCGGTGTGCCCGTGCTGCCGCTGAGCGCGGGTAAGCGGCCCGTGCCCAACTGCCCCGCCTGCGCCGGGCCGACGCCCGGTGCGTGCGGTGGACGGCCGACCATGCTCGCCGCCGGGCCCTGCTGCTGCCCGGCGCCGTGCCACGGCTGGGCCGCCGCCACCACCGACCCCGCCGTCCTCACCTCCCGCGCGTGGGCGCGGGCCTGGCAGACGGCTGGGGCGGTCGCCTACCACCCCGGCGGCGCCGGGCTGACCGTGGTGGACCTGGACAACCCGGCCGCCGTCGCCTGGGCCCGCGCGACGCTCCCCCCCACCCGGAGGGTGTCCACCTCCCGGGGCGAGCACTGGATCTACCGGGGCGCCACCCGCTCCGCCAACGCGGTCCGCCCCGGCGTGGACATCAAGTCCGCGATGGCCTACGCCCGTTGGCTGGGGCCCGGTACGGGCACGATGACCGTTCTGCCGCCTGCGGTCCCGGAGCTGGCGAGGAAGGAAGAGCCCGCCCCGGGCGGAAGCGACGGGGCGGGCTCTCCGGCCTTTCGCGCCGCGTGGAACCGCTCGGTGGCCACCGGCTGCCGCCACACCGAACGCTACGTCCGCACGGGCCTTGCACGCGGCCTGGCGATGGTCCGCGCCCGCACCGAACAGGGCGCCGGCAGCCAGGCGTTCGGCGTCGCGCGCTTCCTCGCTGCCCAGCATCGGGACTGCCCCGGGCCGTGTGACCTGGCGGGTATGGGCGGGGACATCGTTCGCGCGGCGGTGGCGGTGGGGGTTCCTGCGGCGTACGCGGTGCGGGCGGTGGAGCGGGGGTTCGCCACGGCCGGTGTTCAGGCGGAGGTCCTCTAATGAGCGAGCACGACGAGAAGTCGGCCGTTCGCGAGGTCATCGCGAAGTACGCCATGGAGCACTTCGCCTACTTCCGCACCCCGGACGGCACCCCCTACGCCCAGCGCATCGGGCACCCCATCGCCCGCCCCCTGAAGAGCCAGGGCGTGGCGGGCAGCCACCGCCAAGAACTCATGCTCGACATGTTCAACGAGGGCCTGGGCCTGTTCAGCGGCACCGCGATGAAGGAAGCTCTCGACCTGATCGAGGCCCTGACGATCAGCGGCAGCGTGCGGCAGGTCAACATCAGGGTCGCTCCCTGCCAGACGGCCGTCGGGGTGACCTGGCTCGATCTCGGGCGCGACGACGGGCAGTCGGTGCGCATCGCGCCCGGCGGGTGGCAGGTGCGCAAGCCGTCCGCCGACGAGGTGGTCTGGCGCCGTACTCAGCTCACCGGAGAACTCCCCAGCCCGCAGCCGGGGCAGGGCATGGCGGGCATTGACCGGCTGTGGGAGCTTTGCAACTTCTCCGACGCGGAGTCCTCCGCCCTGGCCATCGCCTGGCTGCTGGGCTGTCTCGATCCGGCGGTGCCGGTCCCGGCGCCGTTCCTGACCGGGCCGCAGGGCGCAGGGAAGTCCACCACGGCCCGGATGCTCACCCGCGTCATCGAGGGCATGAGCGCGGACCTGCGGCGAGCGCCGAAGGATGAGGACGGCCTGATCACCGCCGTGGCGGCCGGGTGGGTCACCCCCCTGGACAACCTCTCTCACCTCTCCGCGGACATGTCCGACCTGATGTGTTGCATCGTCACCGGAGCCGAGACCATCAAGCGCGCCCTGTACACCGATGGCGACGTGCACCGCGCCCGCTACCGCCGCCCCCTGCTGCTGACCGGAATCGACGTCGGGGTGATCCGGCCCGACCTCGGGGAGAGGCTGCTGCACCTGAAGCTTGAACGCCCCGCCCGGCGCCGGTCCGAAGCGGAGCTGTGGGCCGAGTTCTCCGACGCCCTGCCGGCGATCCTCGGCGGTCTGCTCGACCTGGCCGTCGAAGTCCGCGCCCAACAGGTCGACGTGCCCGCCGATCTGCGCATGGCCGACTTCGCCCGCCTGTGCGCGCAGTTCGACCACGTGCATCACCTCGGGTCGCTGCCCGCCTACCGGGCCAGCCTGGATGACCTCACGGATGACGTGATCGAGGGCGATGTCCTGGCGCAGACCGTGCTTCGGCACGCCGCCACCATGGGCCAGGGCCCGGCCCGGCAGTCCTCCTCATCCTGGCTCGACACGCTCACCCGGCTCTACAGCGGCAGCGCTGAGGACGCTCCTTACCGGCCCCTCCCGAAGGGATGGCCCACCACCGGAAAGGTCCTCTCCGACCGCCTCAAGCGCCTCCAGCCGACCCTTGCCGCCCGAGGCGTCATCGTCGAATGGGGCCGCCACTCGCGACAGGAAGACCCCGCTCGCTCCCGGTACATCGAGATCACCCCCGGCCGGGGTCCCTGATCGCCGGTCGGCGTCCAGCCGCTCTCTGTAGTTCTTCTTGAAGCGGCCTTCTGTCCTAGGTAGGGAAACCCTGCGTCCCCCTGTGGGACAGGGCCCTTGAAACACCCTCCGACCTGCGGAGACCAGGGGGGACGCAGAGCCCGAACCGTGCGTCCCCCCTGCGTCCCCCTGTGGGACAACACCCCGGTTCTGCGTCCCCCTCTGTGGTCCAGCGTCCCCCCTGCGTCCCCCCAATTCCCGCAGGTCACGGGCCCTGTGGACCACAGGACCGCAGGGGGACGCAGAAATCCGGACCTAAGACATTCACGGGGTGCCCCCTCCACACCCGCAGACCGGGTTGCCCGAAGAAGAGGCCACCCCCGCGCGGGCGTGGCCTCTTCCCCACCGACCACACCACCGGCCGCCCATCCAACGCCGGGCGTCGGCGGTCGCCTGAGATCAGGGCCGGAGCGCCCATCGCGAAGATGCACACATGAAGGAGGCGGACACGTGGCCGAGGTCCGCGACGAATGGCTGACCATTCCCGAAGTGATCGAAGAAATCGGTGTCCCGCGAGCGACGTTCTACCGCTGGCGGCAGTGCAGGAAAGGACCGAAGTCCATCAAGCTGCCGAACGGCGCGGTGCGCATCCGCCGGTCGGAACTGGACCGTTGGCTTGCCGCAATGGAGGACGCGGCGTGAGTCACCGCAACTCGCAGGAGTCCCCGGGCGCCCGTGATAACGGGCGCCCGGCCGGGCCCGACGAGACGAAGCTTTCCACCGATGTGCGCGTATGGAAAATCAGCAAGGTCAACAGCAAGAGCGCCCCCTATCAGCTCCGGTGGGTCGTTGCCGGAAAGGTGAAGACTGCCAGCTTCGCCACCGTGCCACTCGCTGAAAGCCGCCGGGCAGATCTGTGGAAGGCCATGAGGCGGGGTGAGGCGTTCGACACGGAAACGGGACTCCCGGAGTCGGAACTGCGCGCCGCAGCGGCGAAGGCCAACGCCAGACCCGACCCGAGGTGGTGGGACTTCTCTCGCGAATACATGGCGGCCCGGTGGCGTACTGCGGCGGCCAAAACCCGCGAAGGCATTGCCGACAGCCTGGCCACGGTCGCGGTTGCCATGATGGGGGACGGCACCAAGGCGCCTACTCCGGAAGAAGTGCGGCGCGCTGTCCGCTGGGCCGTTGTTCCGGCCCACAAGGATGACGAACCCCCGGAGGACATCGCCGCCGCCTGCGCTTGGCTTGCCACTCACTCCCTGCGCCTTTCGTCCCTCTCGGACCCGAAGGTCGTGCGGGAGGTTCATTACCGGTTGTCGTTCAAACTGGATGACGCGCCTGCCGCCGGAGACACATACAAGCGGCGGCGGCGCGGGTTCAACACCGCTATGCAGTACGCCATTGAGGCCGGGTATATCGAGGAAAACCCGCTCGCCAGGATCAAGCGAAACACGGCCCAAGGCGATGACCGGGTGGACCCCCGAGTTCTCGTGAACGCGACGCAGGGCGGCAGTCTCCTGACGGCCGTCTCGTACGTCGGGTCGATCAACCGCAACCGGGGGCGCCGCCTGGTCGCGTTCTTCGCGTGCCAGCTCTACGCCGGACTTCGGCCGGCGGAAGCGGTCGGGCTCCGTCGTGCTGACTGCTCCCTCCCCGCCAAGGGATGGGGCACGTTGACGCTGCGCGAGACCCGTCCGGTGTCCGGCCGGAGGTGGACCGACTCCGGGCAGCGGCACGACAAGCGCGGGCTCAAGTCCCGCGAGAGCGGGGCCGACCGGCCCGTGCCGATCCCGCCGCTGCTGGTGGCCCTGCTCCAAGCGCACATCGAGGAATTCGGGACGGCTGCGGACGGCAGGCTTTTCCCCAACGAGCGGGGCGGCGTGCTGGGGACATCGAGCTACTGGCGCGTGTGGCAGGAAGCGCGGCCCTTCGCCCTGCCGCCTGACAAGGCGGGCTCGCTGCTGGCCCGGCGGCCGTACGACCTGCGGCACACCTGCATAACCAACTGGCTCAACGCCGGCGTCCCACCGGCCGAGGTTGCCCGCCGGGCGGGAAACTCCCCGGAGGTCATCCACCGGCGCTACGAGGGCTGCATCGACGGACACGAGGAGCTGAACAACAGGAAGATCGAGCAGGCGATGGGTTGGATTGACTAAGCCATGACCTAGATACCGGCACTCAGCAAGAGAGGGCCCCAGCTTACGGCCGGGGCCCTCCTCCGCAGGTACTGGAGACTACTCTTTGGTGCAGAACTGCACCTACGGAAGGGCTTGCGCGATCGGCCCAGGAAGGGAAAAGCGTTTCAAATAGGGCTTCACGAAATGCGCCGCGAACGTATCGCTGCGCAAGAGCGACGCGGCGTAAAATATATCCTCTGGGCTTTTTAGGCCTGCGACTGCTCGGGCAAACACCTCGCCTACGTAGAAGCGGTTGTGTGTGCTCCCGACAATGAGTATGCGTCGAAGGCTTAGATGCCGAAGGGGAAGCGAGGCATTGTCGGCGACTTGCAGGACGTTGAAGAAGAAACTCGCTATCTGATCCGTGTAATCGAACGGATGTCCACCGTCGGCGTAAGCATCAAACGATCGGACCATGTGATCAAAGGCGATGGGGTCGCCCTCGATCATCTCGCGCAGTAGCTCCTGCGGCAATGAAGGGATGAAGTCCTTGAAAAAAACCTCATCTTCGGAAGAGTCAAGCAACAGCCGCAGCAAGGCTGCCGTAGCTGTCGCATCGCCGTCTAGCGCTTGCGCTTTGAGTGCGTTGGCGCGCGCGGTGGGTGGGGCTACTTCACTGCCTGAGGCGGTGAGTAGTTCCAGCTCTCTCCTCACTTCGGCAACTGATTGAAACCGCTGGTCCGGCTCCTCTGCGACGCAACGGCTAATAAAGTAGCGGTATTTTGCCTCTAGCCTTCTAATGCGAGGGCGAGGGAAAGGGATCTCGCCGGTCAGGCAATGATAGAGGATCTGTCCCACTGCGTAGATGTCGGCCGTTGCTGTTGCCGTATGTGCATTGTCGAACTGTTCGGGTGCCATATAGGCCGCAGAGCCCACGGCGCTATTCACGCGGGTGATCGTCGTGCTATCCGATTGGACTTGACGGCATAGGCCAAAATCGGAGATCACCCATCGATTATCGAGGAGCAGTAGATTTGCTGGCTTCAGGTCTCGATGTAGCACGCCTTGGTTGTGGGCGTATTCGAGCGCATGCAATACGTCTATGATGATCGATGTGGCGTGCTCTTCGTCGAGAGGTCCCAATTCCAACCTGTCCTCAAGGGACCCTGCGGCGATAGGCATCACGTAGAACGGCTTTTCCTGCTTCAGGCCCATGGCTATTATGGGCATGATGCCCGAGTGGCGCAGCGATGACTGATAACGGGCTTCTCGCTCGAAGCGTCGACGCTCGCTAGCGTCCTTAAGGAACTTAATTGCGACTTGATCGCCAGTTTCTATTTCCTCGGCGCGCCATACTGTTCCTTGGCCGCCGCCGTGCAATCGCTCTAGTTTCCTGAACCTCGCCACAGGTCCTCCACCGTCAGGTGCCATGGCGGCAGTGTAGGCACTAGGGCGCCGCGCGGCGGTTCACTTGCGTTCCCAAGTGATGGGTGAGGGGCGGTCCTTGCCTGCGTGGCGCGGGTGGGCTCTCACTCGCCACTCACGCGCGGGCCGTGCGCAACAGTAGCGAAGGGCTGGACCCAATGAGACTGGGTCCAGCCCTCAGATCAGTGCACTTACGCAGGTCAACGGCACTGAGGCAGACGCTGTGGCGCTGTGCCCCCGGCAGGATTCGAACCTGCGCACACGGCTCCGGAGGCCGTTGCTCTATCCCCTGAGCTACGGGGGCGCGACGGGTAGAACCCTACCAGGGCGGGGAGGGTGGGGCGCACCGCGGTTTCCGTACGGGGGTGCGGGGGGCCGTACGGGAGGGTGTTGTTTCGGGAAAGAGGGGGACGTGGGGGGAGGGGGCTGCCTACTCTGGGGGTGTGCCAGGCGTTTTGGGCCGGGTCCTTGTCGTGGACGACAGCCAGGTCATCCGGCAGTTGATCAGGCTGAACCTCGAGCTCGACGGCTTCGAGGTCGCTACCGCCTCGGACGGCGAGGAGTGCCTGGAGGCCGTGCGGAGGGTCCGGCCCGATGTGATCACGCTGGACCTGGCGATGCCGCGGCTGGACGGGGCCAGGACCGTGCGGCGGCTGCGGGGGGACGAGGGGACGCGGCGGATTCCGCTCGTCGTGGTCAGCGCGGACGTCGTGGGGCGGCGGGAGCTGCCGCCCGGGGTGGACGCGGTGGTGCCCAAGCCCTTCGAGCCGGCCGAGCTGGTCGGCGTCGTGCGCAGGCTGTGGCGGGAGGGGCGCAGGCCCGCTGTCCATCTGGCAAAACCGCTGGCGGGCCGACGGGAAAGCTCTCGTACGCTGGCCCCGTGACTCCCGCCCAGCTCTCCGAGGCCGTGCTGCGCTCCGTGCGCGAGGCGGCCGAACGCGGTGAGCTGGGCGCCGTGCGCGAGGTGCCCGAGCGGGTGGGGCTGCGCGCGCGGGGAGCGCGCGCCTGGGGCACGGGGATCGCGCTCGGCCTGGCCGCGAGGGGCGGGGTGCCGGCCGGCGAGGTGGCGCGGGCGGTGCGGGCCCGGCTGGACGGCCTGCCCGGGGTCGCGGACGTCGAGGTGACGGCGGGCGGCTTCCTCACGGTGCGGCTGGGGGAGGACGCGGACGCCGCGCTGCTGCGGGAGATCCTGCAACGGCCGAACGCGCCCACTTCCGAGGAGGACCCCGCCCGGGACGCGGCCCGCTGGGCGGCGGCGGCCGGGGGCGACCCCGGGGGCGCCCTGCTGGTGCAGCGCGAGGAGAACCCCCTCTTCCGCGCGCGGTACGCGCACGCGCGCGCCCGGGGCGTGGCCCGCGGGGCGCGCGCCCTGGGGGTGCGCCCGGAGCCGGCGGGGGCCGCGTTCGCGGGGCGCGAGGAGCGGGCGTTGCTCGAAGCGCTCGGAGAGGACGGCCTCGGGCCGGTGCGCCAACTCCTGGCCGTGGCGGGGGCGTTCCTGGAGACCGAGCGGGCCAGGCCCGCGCTGCCGGTGGGGGACGAGCCGGCCGGGGCGGCGCACGGCGCGCGGGTGGCGCTCGCGCTGGCGGCGGGGGCGGTGCTCGCCCGCCGCCTGGGGGAGCTGGGCATCAGCGCCCCCGAGCACGCGTAGGAAATGAAGCAGGAAAGACAGAGAGCAAGAGAGCACGAGGTCAGGGAAGACGATGAGCCGTTCTGCGCACCCCGCGGGGCCCCGGCATGGCGATGTGCTGCCCGAGGGGCACTACCTCGCGCCGCCCGCCGATCTGAACGCGATCGAGGGCAAGGTGTGGGCCGCGAACGTCCGGCGCGGCGCCGAGGGGGCCGTGACCGTCGCCGGGCTCGATGTGCGGGAGGTCGCGCGGGAGTTCGGCACGCCGGCCTACGTGCTGGACGAGGCGGACTTCCGGGCGCGCTGCCGCGCCTGGCGGGAGGCGTTCGGGCCGGGGGCCGACGTGTTCTACGCCGGGAAGGCGTTCCTGTCGCGGGCCGTGGTGCGGTGGCTGCGCGAGGAGGGACTGAACCTCGACGTTTGCTCCCCCGGGGAGCTGGCCACCGCGCTGAGCGCCGGGATGCCGCCCGAGCGGATCGCCATGCACGGCAACAACAAGTCCGTCCCCGAGATCGAGCGGGGCGTGGCCGCGGGCGTGGGCCGGATCGTGCTGGACTCCTTCGAGGAGATCGGGCGGGTGGCCGCCGCGGCGGCCCGGCACGGGGTGCGGCAGCGGGTGCTGGTGCGGGTGACGGTGGGCGTGGAGGCGCACACCCACGAGTTCATCGCGACGGCGCACGAGGACCAGAAGTTCGGCCTGGCGCTGAGCGACGGAACGGCCGCCGAGGCGGTACGCCGCGTGCTGGCCGAGGGCGCGCACCTGGAGCTGGCGGGGCTGCACAGCCACATCGGCTCGCAGATCTTCGACATGGCAGGCTTCGAGGTCTCCGCGCGGCGGGTGGTCGGGCTGCTGTCGGCGATCCGCGACGAGCACGGCGTCGAGCTCCCGGAGATCGACCTGGGCGGCGGCCTGGGCATCGCCTACACGCCGGAGGACGACCCGCGCGAGCCGCACGAGATCGCCAAGGCGCTGGCGGAGATCGTCGCCAAGGAGTGCGAGGCGGCGGGCCTGGCGGTGCCGCGGCTGGCGGTGGAGCCGGGGCGCGCGATCGCGGGACCGAGCGCGTTCACCCTGTACGAGGTGGGCACGGTCAAGCCGCTGGCCGGGCTGCGGACGTACGTGAGCGTCGACGGCGGGATGTCGGACAATATCCGTACGGCCCTCTACGACGCCGAGTACTCGGTGGCGCTGGTCTCGCGGGCCTCGCGGGCCGCCCCGATGCTGGTGCGGGTGGTCGGCAGGCACTGCGAGAGCGGGGACATCGTCGTCCGCGACGCCTACCTGCCGGCCGACCTGGCGCCGGGGGACCTGGTGGCCGTGCCCGCCACGGGCGCGTACTGCCGTTCCATGGCCTCCAACTACAACCACACCCCCCGGCCGCCCGTGATCGCGGTCGCCGCGGGGGCGGCGCGGGAGATCGTCCGGCGGGAGAGTGAGGAGGATCTCCTCCGGCTGGACGTCGGGTGAGGTGTCGGCCGGGTCCGCATAGTGAACGATGGGCCGTGATCGGTCTCCGGTGCGTGAGACTGATGGTCCGAGCGTGATGGGAAAGGCGAGGTCGAGTCGAATGGTGCGCACTCGTCCGTTGAAGGTGGCGCTGCTTGGCTGCGGAGTCGTCGGCTCGCAGGTGGCCCGCCTGATGACGACGCACGCGCACGACCTCGCCGCCCGCATCGGCGCCCCCGTCGAGCTGGCCGGGGTGGCCGTTCGGCGCCCGGCCCGGGACCGGGACGGCGTGGACGAGGCGCTGGTCACCACCGACGCGGCCGGGCTGGTCTCCCGCGGCGACATCGACGTCGTGGTGGAGCTGATCGGCGGGATCGAGCCGGCCAGGACGCTGATCCAGGCGGCCTTCGAGAGCGGCGCGAGCGTGGTGACGGCGAACAAGGCGCTGCTGGCCCAGGACGGCCCGGCCCTGCACGCCGCCGCGGAGAAACACGGCGCCGACCTGTACTTCGAGGCCGCGGTGGCCGGGGCGATCCCGCTGCTGCGGCCGTTGCGCGAGTCCCTGGCCGGGGACAAGGTCAACCGGGTCCTGGGCATCGTCAACGGCACGACGAACTTCGTCCTGGACCGGATGGAGTCCACCGGCGCCGGGTACGGCGAGGCGCTGGCCGAGGCCACCGCGCTGGGGTACGCGGAGGCCGATCCGACCGCCGATGTCGAGGGCTTCGACGCGGCGGCGAAGGCGGCCATCCTGGCCGGGATCGCGTTCCACAGCCGGGTGCGGCTGGACGACGTGCACCGCGAGGGCATCACCGAGGTGACGGCCGCGGACATCGCGGGCGCGCGGAAGCTGGGCTGCACCGTCAAGCTGCTGGCCGTCTGCGAACGCGCGGAGGACGGCCGTTCCGTCACCGCCCGCGTGCACCCGGCGATGATCCCGCTCAGCCATCCGCTGGCCGGGGTGCGGGAGGCGTACAACGCGGTCTTCGTGGAGGCGGAGGCCGCCGGGCAGCTCATGTTCTACGGTCCCGGCGCGGGCGGGGCCCCGACGGCCTCGGCGGTGCTGGGCGACCTGGTCGCCGCCTGCCGCAACCGGGTCACCGGCGGGCTCGGCCCCGGCGAGTCCGCCTACGCGCAGCTCCCGGTCTCGCCGATGGGCGAGGTGGTCACGCGGTACCACGTCAGCCTCGACGTGGTGGACCGGCCGGGCGTGCTGGCGCAGTGCGCGACCGTCTTCGCCGACCACGGGGTGTCCATCGAGACGGTGCGCCAGACCAGCAGCGGCAAGGAGGACGGCGGCGCGCAGGTCGTCGTCGTGACGCACCGGGCGACCGACGCGGCGCTCGGGGCGACCGTCGAGGCGCTGCGGCGGCTCGACACCGTGCACGGCGTGGCGAGCACCATGCGCGTCGAAGGCGATCAGGGAACGGGGAGCAGGTAGAGGACGGTGGCCATGCAGGCACAGGACCAGCCGGGCACCAGCCGCCAGTGGCGCGGTGTCATCGAGGAGTACCGGGACCGGCTCCCGGTCACGGCCGAAACGCCGGTGGTGACGCTGCGCGAGGGGGGAACGCCCCTGGTGCCGGCGCAGACGCTGTCGGAACGCACGGGGTGTGACGTATATCTCAAGGTCGAGGGCGCCAATCCGACGGGCTCCTTCAAGGACCGCGGCATGACGATGGCCATCTCGCACGCCAAGCAGGAGGGCGCGCAGGCCGTCATCTGCGCCTCGACGGGGAACACCTCGGCCTCCGCCGCCGCCTACGCGGTGCGCGCCGGGATGGTGTGCGCGGTGCTGGTGCCGCAGGGGAAGATCGCGCTGGGGAAGATGGGCCAGGCGCTGGTGCACGGCTCCCGCATCCTCCAGGTCGACGGCAACTTCGACGACTGCCTCACGCTGGCGCGCGGCCTGGCGGAGAAGTACCCGGTGGCGCTGGTCAATTCGGTGAACCCGGTGCGGATCGAGGGCCAGAAGACGGCCGCCTTCGAGATCGTGGACATGCTGGGCGACGCCCCCGACATCCACGTGCTGCCGGTCGGCAACGCGGGCAACATCACGGCCTACTGGAAGGGTTACCGCGAGTACGCCGCGGACGGCCCGGCCACGCGCACCCCGCGGATGTGGGGGTTCCAGGCCGCGGGCGCGGCGCCGATCGTGCGCGGCGAGCCGGTGAAGGACCCGACGACGATCGCGACCGCGATCCGCATCGGCAACCCGGCCTCGTGGACGTTCGCCGAGCGCGCGCGGGACGAGTCCGGCGGCCGGATCGACGCCGTGACGGACCGTCAGATCCTCGCGGCCTACCGGCTGTTGGCCGCACGCGAGGGCGTGTTCGTCGAGCCCGCCTCGGCGGCCTCGGTGGCCGGGCTGCTCGCCGCCGCGGAGGCCGGCGAGGTCGACCCGGGCCAGCGGATCGTCTGCACGGTCACCGGCAACGGCCTCAAGGACCCCGACTGGGCGGTCTCCGGCGCGCCCCGGCCGGTGACGGTCCCGGTGGACGCCGAGGCGGCGGCCGGGCACCTCGGCCTGGCCTGAGGAACGCGCGCCGCGGGCCGTCCCGGGGCGGCCCGCGGCGAACGCCCGGGCGCGCACGTCCGGGCCCGCGGCGTACGCCGGGGCCCGCGCAGGTGCGCGGCGCGCGGCCGGACGTTTCCGTGAACGGCCGGGCCGGTCGACGTCCCCGGTGCCCCGCCCGGCCCCCGCGTCCCGCCGGCCCCGCAAGGCTCCCGGCGCGCGCCCGGAGCCCCGCTCCGCGGCGCGTCGGGGGCGGGCGACACCTGTCCGCCCTGTATCGCGTCTGAACCTTCCTTCGATAGGCTGGTATTCGTCCCGGAGTGCGGTACCGCTCGCCACTGCGTCCGCGAGGCAGCGGCGGGGTGGACACGCACCGCTGAATCCACGCCGCGCCGCCCCGTGAGGACCCTGCCGCACATCTCACCAAGGAGAGTCATCGAGCGATGGCCCATCCCGCCTTCCGCGCCGCCGCCGTACGGGTGCGTACGCCCGCGACCAGCGCCAACCTCGGTCCCGGCTTCGACGCGCTCGGCCTGGCCCTCGGGCTCTACGACGACGTGGTGGTCCGCGTGGCGGAGTCGGGCCTGCACGTGGACATCGCCGGGGAGGGAGCCGCCGACCTGCCGCGCGACGAGCGGAACCTCCTGGTCAGGACGCTGCGCACGGCGTTCGACGCGCTGGGCGGGCAGCCCCGCGGCCTGGAGGTCGTCTGCGCCAACCGCATCCCGCACGGGCGGGGCCTGGGCTCCTCCTCGGCCGCCATCTGCGCCGGCCTCGTCGCGGCCCGCGCCGTGACCACGGGCGGCGAGGCCCGGATGGACGACGCGCTGATGCTGGAGCTGGCCACCGAGATCGAGGGGCACCCGGACAACGTCGCCGCCTGCCTGCTCGGCGGCTTCACGCTGGCCTGGGGCGAGGGCGGGGCGGTGCGCGCGATCCGGATGGAGCCGGCGGCCACGGTCGTTCCCGTCGTCTTCGTGCCGGCCACGCCCCTGGCCACGCACACCGCCCGCGGCCTGCTGCCGCAGTCCGTCCCGCACGTCGACGCCGCCGCCAACGCCGGGCGGGCCGCGCTGCTGGTGGAGGCGCTGACCCGGCGCCCCGACCTGCTGTTCCCGGCCACCGAGGACCGGCTGCACCAGGAGTACCGCGCCCCGGCCATGCCCGGGAGCGTCGACCTGGTAGCGCGGCTGCGCGCGGACGGCGTGCCCGCCGTCATCTCCGGCGCGGGACCGACCGTGCTGGCCTTCGCCGAGGACGGCGAGGCCGAGAAGATCGCCCGGCTGGCGGGAGAGGGCTGGACGGCGAACCGGCTGGCCCTCGACCTGGCCGGAACGTCCGTGCTGCCGCTGGCCGGGGCGGACGAGGCCGGCCGGTGACGCGCCCTCGCGCCGGACGACGCGCGAGCGACGCGGAACCGGAAACAGCCGGTCGCGGAAGATCGCAGAAGAACAGCGAGAGGGGGAATGAAGGCGAGATCCGGTAGTGTTAACCTCAAGTCTGCACGTACCGCCCCGCTGGGCGACGTGCGCAATTCCGGAGTCCCACCTCATGGGACCACCTCTTTTTTCCGGGAGCCTCCACTCATCTGCCTGAGCAGCCTGCCTGGTAGCGCCGAGCACGCTCCGGAACCCTTTGAAACGATCTTCCGCCGCGCGAGCAGGCGGATTTACCGCACCGGCCGGTCCACCGCACGGGGCCGCAGCCGGACAGCACGACCGGTCGCCGAGCCAGTAGGGCCGACGTCCGCTCCAGGGAAGGACCCTTCGTGAGCGACACCACCGATCTGATGGGCGTGAGTGCCGACACCGCCGACAAGACTGCCGGTGCTGCCACCGCGCCCGCCACGGACGCTCCTGCCGCCGCGCCGCGGCGCCGGCGCTCGGGTACCGGCCTCGACGGCATGGTTCTCGCCGAGCTTCAGCAGGTCGCGTCCGGGCTGGGGATCAGGGGCACCGCGCGGATGCGCAAGAGCCAGCTGATCGAGGTCATCAAGGAGAAGCAGGCCGCCGGCGCCGGAAGCGCCGGAGCGGCGGTCAACGGGGACGGCAAGGCGGCCGACGCCGCGGAGAAGCCCAAGCGCCGCACCACCTCCCGCGCCCGCACCGGCGAGGAGGGCGGGGACCGGCAGATCGAGATCCCGGGCCAGGGCGGCGAGGGCAAGGCGCCCGCGGCCGAGGCGGCCGACCGGGACGGCGCGAAGGGCGACCGGGACGGGGCCAGGGACGACGCCGCGGGCGTGACCGAGGCCGCCAGGTCCGGCGAGGGCGCCGAGCGGCCCGCCAAGCGCGACCGCGACCGCCGCGGCGGCAAGAACGGCGGCGGCAAGGGCGAGGGCCAGGCCCAGGGACAGGGCGGCGGCCAGGGTGCTCCCTCCGGCAAGGGCGAGGGCCAGGGCGGCCAGGGCCAGGCCGGCAAGGGCGGCCGGGACCGCGACAGGGACCGCGACCGGGACCGCGACCGCGACCGGGACCGCGACGACGACTTCGACGGCGGGCGCCGCGGGCGCCGGGGCCGGTACCGCGACCGCCGCGGGCGCCGGGGCCGCGACGAGGTCGTCGAGCCGCAGGTGGCCGACGACGACGTGCTGATCCCCGTCGCCGGCATCCTCGACATCCTCGACAACTACGCCTTCGTGCGCACCTCCGGCTATCTGGCCGGTCCCAACGACGTGTACGTCTCCCTCGCCCAGGTCCGCAAGAACGGCCTGCGCAAGGGCGACCACGTCACCGGCGCCGTCCGGCAGCCGCGCGAGGGCGAGCGGCGGGAGAAGTTCAACGCCCTGGTCCGCCTCGACTCGGTCAACGGCATGGCGCCCGAATCCGGGCGCGGGCGGCCGGAGTTCAACAAGCTGACCCCGCTCTACCCGCAGGAGCGGCTGCGCCTTGAGGGCGACCCGGGCGTCCTCTCGACGCGGATCATCGACCTCGTCTCGCCCATCGGCAAGGGGCAGCGCGGCCTGATCGTGGCCCCGCCCAAGACGGGCAAGACCATGATCATGCAGGCGGTGGCCAACGCCATCACCCGCAACAACCCCGAGTGCCACCTCATGGTCGTCCTCGTCGACGAGCGGCCCGAGGAGGTCACGGACATGCAGCGCTCGGTGAAGGGCGAGGTCATCTCCTCGACCTTCGACCGGCCCGCCGACGACCACACCACGGTCGCGGAGCTGGCCATCGAGCGCGCCAAGCGGCTGGTGGAGCTGGGCCACGACGTGGTCGTGCTGCTGGACTCCATCACCCGCCTGGGCCGGGCCTACAACCTCGCCGCCCCCGCCTCCGGCCGCATCCTCTCCGGCGGTGTGGACTCCGCGGCGCTCTACCCGCCGAAGAAGTTCTTCGGCGCCGCGCGCAACATCGAGGACGGCGGCTCGCTGACCATCCTCGCCACCGCGCTGGTGGAGACCGGCTCCCGGATGGACGAGGTGATCTTCGAGGAGTTCAAGGGCACCGGCAACATGGAGCTGAAGCTCGACCGGAAGCTCGCCGACAAGCGCATCTTCCCGGCCGTGGACGTCGACGCCTCCAGCACCCGCAAGGAGGAGATCCTGATGGGCAGCGACGAGCTGGCCATCGTCTGGAAGCTCCGCCGGGTCCTGCACGCGCTGGACCAGCAGCAGGCCATCGAGCTGCTGCTGGACCGGATGAAGCAGTCGAAGTCGAACGCCGAGTTCCTGCTGCAGATCCAGAAGACGACCCCCGCGCCGGGCAACTCCGACTGACCCCGCGCACGCGTCCCACGGGGGCGGCACCGCACTCCGCGGCGCCGCCCCCGCCGCGTTTCCCGGACGTTTGCGCAGGTCAGGACGGCTCGCGGGTGGGCGTTCCGGGTGCTGGGCCGTTCGGGAAGCGTCACCCGGCATATCGGGGCACAATGGGTGAATGGCCCACCAATCGGACGGCGAACGACCGGCGGAGCGACCCGGGGGAACGGGGCGCCGCCGCGGCCGGCGCGCGTGGTGGATGCGCACCACCGCCGTCGCCCTGGGCCTCGCGCTGCTGCTGGCGGGCGGGGGCCTGACGGCCCTCTACCTCAAGCTCGACGGCAACATCGACCACGTCGACATCGACGGCGCCCTCGGCCCCGACCGGCCTGCCAACGGCCCCGGCGGCTCGCTCGACATCCTCGTCCTCGGCTCCGACTCCCGCTCCGGCGGGAACGGCGCCTTCGGGGCGGACGACGCCCAGGACGGGGCCCGCGCCGACACGGCGATGGTCGTCCACGTCAACGCCGCGCACGACGCCGCCACGGTGGTCTCCATACCGCGCGACACCCTCGTCGACCGGCCCTCCTGCGAGCGGGCGGACGGCTCGACCGCCCCGGCTCGGGAGCGTGCGATGTTCAACGAGGCGTACACCGTGGGCGGCCCGGTGTGCGCGGTCAAGACGGTCGAGTCCGTCACCGGGCTGCGCATGGACCACTACATCGAGGTCGACTTCCAGGGCTTCGCCGAGCTGATCGACACCCTCGGTGGCGTCGAGGTCACCACCACCCGCGCCATCGACGACAAGGACAGCCACCTGCGCCTGCCCGCCGGAACGCACACCCTCGACGGGGAGCAGGCCCTGGCCCTGGTGCGCACCCGGAAGGCCGTGGGCGACGGCAGCGACCTGTCCCGGATCGCGCTCCAGCAGGCGTTCCTCAAGGCCCTGGCCGGGCAGGTCGGCGAGGTCGGGCCGGCGAGCAACCCCAAGCGTCTGTACGACCTCGCGGACGCCGCCACCTCGGCCGTCACCACCGACTCCTCGCTGGCCTCCGTGACCGACCTGATCGCCCTGGGCCGCACCCTCCAGGGCATCGGGCCCGGCGACATGGACCTGCTGACCCTGCCCGTCGGCCCCGACCACGCCGACCCCAACCGGGTCGCGCCCCTGCCCGGCGAGTCCCGGCAGGTCTGGTCGGCGCTGCGCCACGACCAGCCGGTGCCGCCCTCGGTGGGCCGCGGCCGGGCGGGGGAGGGCGACGGCGTCCTCGCCGGGGACGGCACGCAGGCAGGGGACGGCGGGGAATAGGGGGCGGCCGGGGGCCGTTTTGGCGGGCACGCCCGGTCCTGGCAGACTGGAGCGTCGGCCCCGGTTCACGGCGCGCAAGCCCGCGCGCCGACCCGGAGCCTGCCACGAGCCAAGGAGACCCCGTGAAGCGCGACATCCACCCGGAGTACGTCGAGACGAAGGTCAGCTGCACCTGCGGCGCCTCGTTCACCACCCGCAGCACCGTCGGCGAGGGCAGCATCCGCGCCGACATCTGCTCCGAGTGCCACCCCTTCTACACCGGCAAGCAGAAGATCCTCGACACCGGTGGCCGGGTGGCCCGCTTCGAGGCGCGCTTCGGCAAGAACGCCGGGTCCGCCCGCAAGTAGCGACCCCGCCGGCGCCGGGCCGGCCGTTCCCCCGTACGAGCGGGAGCGGCCCGGGCCCGGCGCCTTTCGCGTCCCTCCCCCGCAGGGCACCCGCGGACCCCGTCACCGGCAGACCCCGCCACGTGCAAGATCAGGAGCGCAGAAGGATGTTCGAGGCGGTCGAGGACCTCGCCGCGGAGCACGCCGACCTGGAGCGGCGGCTGGCCGACCCCGCCGTCCACGCCGACCAGGCCACCGCCCGCCGGCTCGGCAAGCGCTACGCCGAGCTGACGCCCGTCATCGCCACCTGGCGGGAGTGGCGGCAGTGCGGCGAGGACATCGAGGTCGCCCGTCAACTCGCCGCGGAGGACCCGGAGTTCGCCGCCGAGGTGAAGGACCTGGCGGCCCGCAGGGAGGAGCTGACGGACCGGCTGCGGCTGCTGCTCGTCCCGCGCGACCCCAGCGACGACAAGGACGTCATCCTGGAGATCAAGGCCGGCGAGGGCGGCGACGAGTCCGCGCTGTTCGCCGGCGACCTGCTGCGGATGTACCTGCGCTACGCCGAGCGCGTCGGCTGGCAGACCCAGATCCTGGACGGCAACGAGTCCGACCTCGGCGGGTACAAGGACGTCTCCGTGGCCGTCAAGAGCCGCGGCACCCCCGCCCCCGGCCAGGGTGTGTGGGCCAGGCTGAAGTACGAGGGCGGAGTCCACCGGGTGCAGCGCGTGCCGGCCACCGAGTCGCAGGGGCGCATCCACACCTCGGCCGCGGGCGTCCTCGTGCTCCCCGAGGCCGAGGACGTCGAGGTCGAGATCAACGCCGCCGACCTGCGCGTGGACGTCTACCGCTCCTCAGGGCCCGGCGGCCAGTCGGTCAACACCACCGACTCCGCGGTGCGCATCACCCACCTGCCCACCGGGATCGTCGTCTCCTGCCAGAACGAGAAGAGCCAGCTCCAGAACAAGGAGCAGGCCCTGCGCATCCTGCGCGCCCGGCTGCTGGCCGCCGCCCGGGAGGAGGCCGACCGCGAGGCCTCCGACGCCCGCCGCAGCCAGGTGCGCACCGTGGACCGCTCCGAGCGGGTGCGCACGTACAACTACCCGGAGAACCGCATCTCCGACCACCGCGTCGGCTTCAAGGCGTACAACCTCGACCAGGTGCTCGACGGCGACCTGGAGGCGGTCATCCAGGCCTGCGTCGACGCCGACGCGGAGGCCAGGCTGGCGGCGGCGCAGTGAGCGCGGGTTGCGTAGGCTGGGCCGCGTGAGTGCTTCGTCCCGCTCGCTGCTGCTCGCGGAGGTGGCGCGGGCGACCCAGCGACTGGCCGACGCCGGGGTGCCCTCGCCGCGCTTCGACGCCGAGGAGCTGGCCGCGTTCGTCCACAACACCGAACGCACCCGGCTGCACGCCGTCCCCGACGCCGAGTTCGACGCCCGCTACTGGGAGGCGGTGGCCCGCCGCGAGGCGCGCGAGCCGCTGCAGCACATCACCGGGCGGGCGTTCTTCCGCTACCTCGAACTCCAGGTCGGCCCCGGGGTGTTCGTGCCCCGGCCCGAGACCGAGTCGGTCGTGGGCTGGGCGATAGACGCGGTCCGCGCGATGGACGTGGCCGAGCCGCTGGTCGTGGACCTGTGCACCGGCTCCGGCGCCATCGCCCTGGCCCTCGCGCAGGAGGTGCCCCGCTCGCGGGTGCACGCGGTGGAGCTGGACGAGACGGCCCTGGAGTGGGCCAGGAAGAACACCGAGGGCAGCCGCGTGGTCCTGCACCACGGGGACGCCCGCACCGCGCTCCCCGAACTGGCCGGGCAGGTGGACCTGGTGATCTCCAACCCGCCCTACATCCCGCTCACCGAGTGGGAGTACGTCGCGCCCGAGGCCCGCGACCACGATCCGCAGCTCGCCCTCTTCGCGGGGGAGGACGGCCTCGAGGTCATCCGCGGCCTGGAGCGGGCCGCCCACCGGCTGCTGCGCCCGGGCGGCATGGTGGTCATCGAGCACGCCGACACCCAGGGCGGCCAGGTGCCCTGGATCTTCACCGAGGACCGCGGCTGGGCGGACGCCGCGGACCACCCCGACCTGAACAACCGACCACGGTTCGCCACCGCCCGCCGCGTGGCGCGCTGAGCCGCCCGGCCCCGTTCACCCGCCGCCGCGCACCGGCGGCGGTGCCGGCGGCGAAGCGGCCCCACCGGCAGCCACCAACGTCAGCAAGAGCCAGCAAGAGGAGGACGTATCGTCATGGCACGGCGCTACGACTGCGCGGACCCGGCCGACCGCGGGCACGGCCTGCGGGAGGCCGCCTCGGCCGTGCGGCGGGGGGACCTGGTCGTCCTGCCCACCGACACGGTCTACGGCATCGGCGCGGACGCCTTCAGCGCCGCGGCCGTCGCCGACCTGCTGGAGGCCAAGGGCCGCGGGCGGGGCGTTCCCTCGCCGGTGCTGGTGGGCTCGCCCACCACGCTGCACGGCCTGGTCACCGACTTCTCCGAGCGGGCCTGGGAGCTGGTCGACGCCTTCTGGCCCGGCGCGCTGACCCTCGTCGCCCGCCATCAGCCCTCCCTGACCTGGGACCTGGGGGAGACCCGCGGCACCGTCGCCGTCCGGATGCCCCTGCACCCCGTCGCCCTCGAACTCCTCAAGGACGTCGGCCCGATGGCGGTCTCCAGCGCCAACCTCACCGGGCACCCGGCACCCCAGGACTGCGACGGCGCCCAGGAGATGCTCGGCGACTCGGTCGCCGTCTACCTCGACGGCGGGCCCACCCCGGACACCGTCCCCTCCTCGATCGTGGACGTCACCGGTCCCGTTCCGCGGCTGCTGCGGGCCGGGGCGGTGAGCGCGGAGGAGCTGCGGAAGGTCGTGCCCGATCTGGAGACCGCGCATTGACGCCGCCCGCCATACCGCCTCCCCAGGTGCCCCCGCCCGCCGCGCCTCCGCCCGCGCCGCGGCCGGTCTTCCGCATCCTGCACGTGAGCACGGGGAACGTCTGCCGCTCGCCGATCACCGAGCGGCTGACCCGGCACGCCCTGGTCGAGCGCCTGGGCGGCCGGGCCGTCGGCGTGGTCGTGGAGAGCGCCGGCACCTGGGGGCACGAGGGCGCGCCGATGGAGACGCACGCCGCGCAGCTCCTGGACGAGTACGGGGCCGACCCCGCCGGGTTCGCGGGCCGGGAGCTGCTGGACGAGCACGTGGTCGAGGCCGACCTGGTGCTCACCGCGACCCGCGACCACCGGGCGCAGGTCATCTCCATGGGGCACTCCGCGGGGCTGCGGACGTTCACCCTCAAGGAGTTCACCCGCCTGGTGCGGGCCATCGACACCGCGACGCTGCCCGACGCCCGCACGCCCGAGGAGCTGGTGGACCGGGCCCGCGCGCTGGCCAGCGCCGCCGCCGCCCTGCGCGGCTGGCTGCTGGCACCCACCGCCGAGGCGGACGAGGTGCCCGACCCCTACGGCGCGCCCCTGGCGTTCTTCCGTTCGGTGGGCGAGGAGATCCGGGCCGCGCTCGATCCGGTGGTGACCGCGCTGACCGGCGTGGACGCCCGCCAGGCCCGCGGCGGGCGGCGGGGCTCCGGCCTGGATTCGAGGCGGTAACGAGGCTGCACCGGCGCGGCACCGGCGCGGCCCGGGGGGCCGCGGACATGAGAGGGTGGTGCGCGGTAGCCGGTCCGGCGAGAACTCTGGGGAGCCGAGTGCGCGAGTATCTCCTGACGCTGTGCGTCACCGCGGCGGTCACCTTCCTGCTGACGGGACCGGTGCGGAAGTTCGCCATCGCGTGGGGCGCGATGCCGCCCATCAGGGCGCGCGACGTGCACCGCGAGCCCACGCCCCGGCTCGGCGGGATCGCGATGTTCGGCGGTCTGTGCGCCGGGCTGCTCGCGGCCTCCCAGCTGACCAACGTCGGGGAGGTCTTCCGCACCTCGGACGAGCCCCGCGCCCTGCTGTCGGGCGCCGTGCTGATCTGGCTGGTCGGCGTGCTGGACGACAAGTACGGCGTGGACGCCCTGGTCAAGCTCGGCCTGCAGATGATCGCCGCGGGCGTCATGGTGCTCCAGGGCCTGACCATCCTGTGGCTGCCCGTGCCCACCGTGGGCATGGTCGCGGTCACCCCGATGCAGGGCACGCTGCTGACAGTGGCCATCGTCGTGATCACCGTCAACGCGGTGAACTTCGTGGACGGGCTCGACGGCCTCGCCGCGGGCATGGTCGGCATCGCGTCCGCCGCGTTCTTCCTCTACGCCTACCGGATCTGGTACGGCTACGGCATCCAGAACGCCGCCCCCGCCACGCTGATCGCCGCCGTGCTGATGGGCATGTGCCTGGGCTTCCTGCCGCACAACCTGCACCCGGCGCGGATCTTCATGGGCGACTCCGGGTCGATGCTGCTCGGCCTGGTCCTGGCCGCCGGCGCGGTGTCGATGACCGGGCAGGTGGACCCGGACGCGATGAGCCTCTTCTCCGGCTCGGAGCGCAACGCCGTGCTGGAGACCGTCCCCGTCTACATGCCGCTGCTGCTCCCGCTCATGATCATCGCCGTGCCGTTCGTGGACCTGGTGATGGCCATCGTCCGCCGCACCTGGAACGGGCGCTCCCCGTTCTCCGCCGACCGCGGGCACCTGCACCACCGGCTGCTGGAGATCGGGCACTCGCAGAGCCGGGCCGTGCTGATCATGTACTTCTGGGCCGCGCTGATCTCCTTCGGCGCGGTGGCCTTCTCGGTGCAGTCGGCCAACGCCCTGCTCGTCCCGGCCGTGATGGCGCTCAGCGCCGTGGGTCTGGCGGTCCTGCTGATGCCGCGCTTCCGGCCGAGGGCCCCGCACTGGGCCCGGCGCGTGGTCCCGCCGCGGTACCGGGGCGGCCCGCGGGACGGGGCGGCGAGCGCCCCGGGCGTTCCGGGAAAGGGTTCGGGCGAGCCGGCGGACGGCCTGAGCGCGACGGCCGAGGGTCCGGGGGAAACGGCCGGCGCGGACCCGGCCGACGGGGCGGGCGCGACGGCCGCCTCCGCGCACCCCGTGGCCCCCGCCCACCGGCCCGCCGGGCTGCACGGGGCCACCGCGGTGGGTGACCGGCAGCGTTTCCCCACCCGGCGCCGGATCGACACCCGCTCCTAACAGATCCGGCCCGCCGCGTCAGCCGCGCAACGCGGGAACTACCGCGTAGGTGTGAGTTCCTGCACACGAACTGGGTAAAGACCTCATCAAATAGTTTGTGATAGCGTTCACGAGACCTACCAGTCCAGTAACCCCGGACACACGGTCCCCGCTCATCCCGCTCGTCCCCGCTCGTCAACGATGACACGTCCCCCAGCCCGCCGGAGAAGCACTTCCATGCAGTCCAACGACGCCCGGATCATCCGCGGCGCCGCGATCCCCACTGCCGCGACTGGTGTGCTCGCCATGGCCATCGGCGCCGCGACGGCGGGGCTGGACGGCGCCATCGGCGCCGGCCTCGGCGTGCTCGTCGCCGGCTCCTTCTTCGCCTTGGGCCTGATGTCCCTGGGGTATGTGGGCCGGCGCTGGCCCGAGCTGTTCTTCGGCGCCGCGTTCCTGATCTACACCACGCAGATGGGCATCCTGCTCGTCCTCCTCCTGCTGCTGCGCGACGCCGAGTTCCTGCACGGCCGCGCCTTCGCGGCCGGCGTCCTGGCCGGGCTCGCGGTCTGGCTGGCGGGCCAGGTCCGCGCCCACGTCAAGGTCCGTACGCCCTACGTCGAGCCCGTCGCGGACTCCGCGTCGGTGCCCTCCGGATCCGCCTCCCCGGGCGGCCGGCCATGACCGGGACCGGCGAGTGCGGGGCCCGGATAAGGGCCGTCTCCGCCTCCTGCTATCGTCCGTCGCCGGAAGGCATCACAGGTGCAAGCCGCGGGCTGTGCGGGACAGCGTCGCGGGCGACGGCCGGCTCTTCCTCCCGCCACACCAGTCCAGTGCCGCTCCGTGGCCTGCCGCCACGCCGACACATCGAGGTAGCCGTTTCCATGCGTCATGCCGAGGGAGCTCACGGTGAGTAACGACGAGGTGCTCGCCTTCGAGACCGACTGCCATCTCTTCGACGGCTGCGGCTTCCCCGCCCCGTCCGAGTGGTCGTTCATCTTCGAGCCGCTGTTCACCATCGGGTCCTTCGAGGTGGACAAGCCGATGGCGCTGGTGGTCCTCAGCACCGCGATCATCTGCGCGTTCTTCTGGCGGGCGTTCTCGAAGCCGAAGGTCGTCCCGGGCAAGTTCCAGCTGGTCGCCGAGATCCTCTACGACTTCGTGCGCCGCGGCATCGGCCGTGAGGTGATGGGCAAGAAGGCCGAGCAGTACGTCCCGCTGCTGGTCTCCCTGTTCTTCTTCGTCTGGCTGATGAACCTCTGGGCGATCATCCCCTTCGCGCAGTTCCCCGCGACCTCGATCATCGCCTACCCGGCCGCGCTGGCCCTCGTCGTCTGGGCCACCTACATGACCCTGACGTTCAAGCACAACGGCTTCGTCGGCGGCATCCGCAACCTCTGCGTGCCCAGCGGCCTGCCCAAGGGGATCTACGTGATCCTCACGCCGATCGAGTTCGTCTCCAACGTGGTGCTGCGGCCGGTCACGCTCACCGTCCGGCTCTTCGCCAACATGTTCGCCGGCCACCTGCTGATCCTCGTCTTCACGATCGGCACCTGGTACACCCTCGGGTCCCTGGTCGGCAGCGTCTACGCCGGCACCTCGATGATCGTGACGCTGATGCTGACGGTCTTCGAGATGTTCATCCAGGCCCTCCAGGCGTACGTGTTCACCATGCTGACCGCGACCTACATCTCGCAGGCCCTCGAAGAGCCGCACTGACCCGCGGCTCCCGGCCCGCAGAACCGCACCATCGCTCGCAGACCGCAAGACAACCGGTGGCCATCCCCCACCGGCTCGCCACAGAGAAGGAATACAACGGACATGTCCGCAGCTCTCGCCGTCGTTGAAGGCAGCGTCAACACCATCGGTTTCGGCCTCGCCGCGATCGGCCCCGGTGTCGGCATCGGCATCATTTTCGGTAACGGCGTCCAGGCCATGGCCCGTCAGCCCGAGGCCGCCGGTCTGATCCGTCAGAACATGCTCCTCGGCTTCGCCGTCATCGAGGCCCTCGCGCTGATGGGCTTCGTGCTCGCGTTCGCCATCTGACGCGCGCGCAGGCGCCCCAACCGATGAAAGGTCCACCATGCTGATCGAACTGCTCGCGGCGGCGGAACACCACGAGGAGCCGCAGAGCCCCGTTGTGCCGGTGGTGCCCGAGATCGTCATCGGCCTGATCTGCTTCGGCGTCGTCTTCTTCATCTTCTGGAAGAAGCTCCTGCCGAGCATCAACCGGGCGCTCGAGGAGCGGCGCGAGGCGATCGAGGGCGGCATCGAGAAGGCCGAGGCCACCCAGGCCGAGGCCAGGCAGACCCTCGACAGCTACAAGGAGCAGCTCGCCGAGGCCCGTCACGAGGCGGCCCGGCTGCGCGAGGAGGCGCGGGAGCAGGGCGCCGCCCTCATCGCGGAGATGCGCGAGGAGGGGCAGCGCCAGCGCGAGGAGATCATCTCCGCGGGCCACGCCCAGATCGAGGCCGACCGCAGGCAGGCCGCCGAGCTGCTGCGGCAGGACGTCGGCCGGCTCGCGATCGAGCTGGCCGGCCGCCTGGTGGGGGAGTCCCTGGAGGACCACGCCCGCCAGTCCCGCACCATCGACCGCTTCCTCGACGAGCTGGAGTCCAAGGCCGGCGCGTCCGTCCCGCAGCAGTCCACTGAGGCGGGGCGATGAGCGGAGCGAGCCGCGACGCGCTCGAAGCGGCGCGTGAGCGCCTGGACGCGCTGGCCGACAACACCGGCGTGGACGCGGCGGCGCTGGCCGCCGACCTGGCGGCCGTCACCGCACTGCTCGACCGCGAGGCGTCGCTGCGGCGGGTCCTGACCGACCCGGCGCAGGACGGCGAGCGCAAGGCGGGGCTGATTCGCGGCCTGCTCGGCGGGCAGGCCGGCGGCGAGGCCGTCGACCTCGTCTCCGGCATGGTCCGCTCCCGCTGGTCCTCCGGCCGCGACCTGGTCGACGCGGTCGAGGAGCTGGCCGACGAGAGCGAGCTGATCGCCGCGGAGCGGGCCGGCGCGCTGGACGCGGTGGAGGACGAGCTGTTCCGGTTCGGCCGGATCGTCTCCACCTCGCCCGAGCTGCGCGCCGCGCTCACCTTCCGCGACGAGAGCGCCGCGGCGGCCGTCGCCAAGGCGGAGCTGATCCGCCGCCTCCTCGGCGGCCGGACCCAGCAGGTCACGGAGCGGCTGATCACGCGCCTCGTGGAACGCCCGCGGGGACGTAGCCTGGAAGCGGGGCTCGACGCCCTCAGCTCCCTGGCGGCGGCGCGGCGCGGCCGTTCCGTGGCGGTCGTCACCTCGGCGGTGCCGCTCACCGACCAGCAGCGGCAGCGCCTCGGCGACGCCCTCACGCGGCTCTACGGCCGCGAGATCCAACTGAACCTCGACGTCGACCCGGCGGTCCTGGGCGGGATCTCGGTGCGGATCGGCGACGAGGTGATCCACGGCACGGTCGCGGACCGCCTCGACGAGATCGGCCGGCGGCTGGCCGGCTGACCCGGCGCCGGCGTCCCGGCGCCGGCCACCACGGGGACACCCCGCTCCGCGGGCCGGAAGGCCCACGGAGCGCAGACAGCAACGAAAGCGGCCCGGGTTGGGCCGTAGTGGACGTACTTACGGGCCCAACAAGGAGAGCAGGGAACCCAGATGTCGGAGCTCACGATCCGGCCGGATGAGATCCGGGACGCACTGGAGGACTTCGTCCAGTCGTACCAGCCGGACGCGGCCTCGCGGGAAGAGGTCGGGACGGTCAGCGTTGCCGGCGACGGCATCGCGCAGGTCGAGGGTCTGCCCTCGGCGATGGTGAACGAGCTGCTGCGGTTCGAGGACGGCACCCTCGGCCTCGCCCTCAACCTGGAGGAGCGGGAGATCGGCGTCGTCGTCCTCGGCGACTTCAGCGGCATCGAGGAGGGCCAGTCGGTGCGGCGCACCGGCGAGGTGCTCTCCGTCGGCGTCGGCGAGGGCTACCTGGGCCGGGTCGTGGACCCGCTGGGCAACCCCATCGACGGCCTGGGCGACATCGAGACCACGGGCCGCCGCGCCCTGGAGCTCCAGGCGCCCTCGGTGATGCAGCGCAAGTCCGTGCACGAGCCCATGGAGACCGGCTACAAGGCCGTGGACACCATGACGCCGATCGGCCGCGGCCAGCGTCAGCTCATCATCGGCGACCGCCAGACCGGCAAGACCGCCCTCGCGGTCGACACCATCATCAACCAGCGCGACAACTGGCGTTCCGGCGACCCGAAGAAGCAGGTCCGCTGCATCTACGTCGCGATCGGCCAGAAGGGCTCCACCATCGCCTCCGTGCGCGCGGCGCTGGAGGAGGCCGGCGCGCTGGAGTACACCACCATCGTGGCGGCCCCCGCCTCCGACCCGGCGGGCTTCAAGTACCTGGCCCCCTACACCGGTTCGGCCATCGGCCAGCACTGGATGTACGACGGCAAGCACGTCCTCATCGTCTTCGACGACCTCTCCAAGCAGGCCGACGCCTACCGCGCCGTCTCCCTGCTGCTGCGCCGCCCGCCGGGCCGCGAGGCGTACCCCGGCGACGTCTTCTACCTGCACTCCCGGCTGCTGGAGCGCTGCGCCAAGCTCTCCGACGAGATGGGCGCGGGTTCGATGACCGGCCTGCCGATCGTGGAGACCAAGGCCAACGACGTCTCGGCGTTCATCCCGACCAACGTCATCTCCATCACCGACGGGCAGTGCTTCCTGGAGTCCGACCTGTTCAACGCGGGCCAGCGCCCGGCGCTGAACGTCGGCATCTCCGTCTCCCGCGTCGGCGGCTCGGCCCAGCACAAGGCGATCCGGCAGATCACCGGCTCGCTGCGCGTGGACCTGGCCCAGTACCGCGAGCTGGAGGCGTTCGCCGCCTTCGGCTCCGACCTGGACGCCGCCTCCAAGTCCGCCCTGGCCCGTGGCCAGCGGATGGTGGAGCTGCTGAAGCAGGAGCAGTACAACCCCTTCCCGACCGAGAACCAGGTCGTCTCCATCTGGTCCGGCACCTCCGGCCTGATGGACGACGTTCCCGTGCCGGACATCCGGCGCTTCGAGCGGGAGCTGCTGGACCACCTGCACCGGGAGCGGAAGGACCTGATGACCTCCATCCGCGAGGGCGGCAAGATGTCCGACGACACCCTGGAGGCCGTGAAGTCCGCGGTGAACGCGTTCAAGCGGCAGTTCCAGACCTCCGACGGCAAGCTGCTGGGCGAGGGCTGATCCATGGGCGCTCAGCTCCGCACGTACAAGCGCCGGATCAAGACCGTCACCGCCACCAAGAAGATCACGCGTGCGATGGAGATGATCGCCGCCTCGCGCATCATCAAGGCGCAGCGCAAGGTGACGGCCTCCAAGCCGTACGCGGACGAGCTGACCGCCGCGGTCACCGCCGTGGCGGCGGGCTCCGAGGTCAGGCACCCGCTGACGACCGAGGCGGAACGCCCCCGGCGGGCCGCCGTGCTGCTGATCACCTCCGACCGCGGCCTCGCGGGCGGGTACAACAGCGGCGCGATCAAGGCCGGCGAGCACCTGACCAGCGAGCTGGTCGCGGCCGGCCGTGAGGTCGACACCTACGTCGTCGGCCGCAAGGGCGTGGCGTACTACGCCTTCCGGGAGCGGTCGATCACCCAGTCCTGGACCGGGTTCACCGACAACCCCACGTACGCCGACGCCAAGGCCGTGGCGGCACCGCTGATCGAGGCCGTCAGCCGCGACGCGGCGGAGGGCGGCGTGGACGAGATCCACATCGCGTACACCGAGTTCGTCTCGATGATGACGCAGACCCCGGTGGAGCAGCGGCTGCTGCCGCTGACGCTGGGCTCGTCCGCGGAGGAGTCCGCCGAGGTCCTCGCCAAGGGGGCCCAGGCGCACGCCCTGTACGAATTCGAGCCCTCGGCCGAGCAGGTGCTGGACGCCCTGCTGCCGCGGTACGTGGAGAGCCGCATCTACAACGCGCTGCTCCAGGCGGCGGCCTCCAAGCACGCGGCGACCCGGCGGGCCATGAAGTCCGCCACGGACAACGCCGAGGACCTCATCAGGTCGCTCACGCGGCTTGCGAACGCGGCCCGGCAGGCCGAAATCACCCAGGAAATCACCGAGATCGTCGGTGGCGCGAGCGCCTTGGCCGACGCGACCGCGGGAAGTGAACGCTGATCATGACCACTGCTGCTGAGACGGCCTCGAAGCAGGCCGCGGCGACCGGCCGCATCGCGCGCGTCCGGGGGCCGGTCGTCGACGTGGAGTTCCCCGTCGACGCGATGCCCGAGATCTACAACGCCCTCACCGTCGAGATCGCCGACCCGGCCCAGGACGGCGCGAAGAAGACGCTGACCCTGGAGGTCGCGCAGCACCTCGGCGACGGCCTGGTGCGCACGATCGCCCTGGAGCCCAACGACGGCCTGGTCCGCCAGGCGCCGGTCACGGACACCGGGCACGGCATCACCGTGCCGGTGGGCGACGTCACCAAGGGCCGGGTCTTCAACACCCTGGGCCGCATCCTGAACGAGCCCGAGGCCGAGAAGGACATCACCACCCGGTGGGAGATCCACCGCAAGGCCCCGGCGTTCGACCAGCTCGAGTCCAAGACCGAGATGTTCGAGACCGGCCTGAAGGTCATCGACCTGCTGACCCCGTACGTCAAGGGCGGCAAGATCGGCCTGTTCGGCGGCGCCGGCGTGGGCAAGACCGTGCTCATCCAGGAGATGATCATCCGGGTGGCGCGGCTGCACGAGGGCGTGTCCGTCTTCGCGGGCGTGGGCGAGCGCACCCGTGAGGGCAACGACCTCATCGAGGAGATGGCCGAGTCGGGCGTGCTCCCGCAGACCGCCCTCGTCTTCGGCCAGATGGACGAGCCGCCGGGCACCCGCCTGCGGGTCGCGCTGGCCGGCCTGACCATGGCGGAGTACTTCCGCGACGTGCAGAACCAGGACGTTCTGTTCTTCGTGGACAACATCTTCCGCTTCACGCAGGCGGGCTCCGAGGTCTCCACCCTGCTGGGCCGCATGCCCTCCGCGGTGGGGTACCAGCCGAACCTCGCGGACGAGATGGGCATCCTCCAGGAGCGCATCACCTCCACGCGCGGCCACTCGATCACCTCCATGCAGGCGATCTACGTGCCGGCGGACGACCTCACCGACCCGGCGCCGGCCACGACGTTCGCCCACCTGGATGCGACCACGGTGCTCTCCCGGCCCATCTCCGAGAAGGGCATCTACCCGGCGGTGGACCCGCTGGACTCCACCTCGCGCATCCTTGACCCGCGGTACGTCTCCAAGGACCACTACGACTGCGCCTCGCGGGTCAAGGGAATCCTGCAGAAGTACAAGGACCTCCAGGACATCATCGCCATCCTCGGCATGGACGAGCTGAGCGAGGAGGACAAGCTCACCGTCAGCCGGGCCCGCCGGATCGAGCGCTTCCTGTCGCAGAACACGCACGCGGCGAAGCAGTTCACGGGCCTGGACGGCTCGGACGTTCCGCTGGACGAGTCGATCGCGGCGTTCAACGCCATCGCGGACGGCGAGTTCGACCACTTCCCGGAGCAGGCGTTCTTCATGTGCGGCGGCCTGGACGACCTCAAGGCCAAGGCCAAGCAGCTGGGCGTCTCCTGATCGGACGCGACGGCACCGACGCACCCGCGGTGCCTTCCCGGGGCGGGGCCGGGTCGTTGACTGGCTCAGTGTCAACGAACCCGACCCCGCCCCACGGGCGCTCCAGGGCGCCAACTATTCTTCGAGAAGCCGGATACTCAGGATGAGGAGCCAACGTGGCTGAGCTGCACGTCGAGCTGGTCGCCGCCGACCGTCAGGTCTGGTCGGGCAAGGCGAGCCTGGTCGTGGCCCGCACCACCGCGGGCGACATCGGCATCATGCCCGGGCACCAGCCGCTGCTCGCGGTGCTCCAGCCCGGCCCCGTGACCATCCGCACCACCGGCGAGACCGGCGAGGGCGCGGTGGTGGCCGCGGTGCACGGCGGCTTCCTGTCGTACACGGACGGTAAGCTGTCGCTGCTCGCGGAGATCGCCGAGCTGTCCGAGGAGATCGACGTGGAGCGCGCGGAGCGGGCCCTGGAGCAGGCGCGGTCGGAGCAGGACGCCGCCGCGGAGCGGCGCGCGGACGTCCGGCTGCGGGCCGCGACGGCGGAGCGCTGAGGCCCCCGCACCACCCGAGCGCACCGCGCGCGGCCGGGGGATCCGGCACCAGGCGGCACTGAGCACATCACGAGGCGAGGAGGTCTTTCAGGCGATGGTCCTCGCGATGCTTGTGGTGGCAGGAGCGCTGGTGGCCGTGGTGGCCCTGGCGCTCTTCGGCTTCGGTGCCCGCCGGCGGCTGATCCAGCGGCCGGGAGGGACGTTCGACTGCAGCGCCCGCTTCGGGCCGCCGCGGGCCGGGCAGTCGCCGGGGAAGGGCTGGCTGTACGGCGTGGCCCGGTACAACGGGGACCACGTCGAGTGGTTCCGCGTCTTCTCGTACGCGCCCCGGCCGCGGCGGACGCTGCAGCGGGACCGCATCCAAGTGCGGGAGCGGCGGCACCCGGGCGGGGACGAGGAGCTGGCGCTGCTGCCGGGGGCGGTGGTGCTCAGCTGTTCGCACGACGGCTCGGACATCGAGCTTGCGATGAGCGAGGACGCGCTGACCGGCTTCCTCGCCTGGCTGGAGGCCGCCCCTCCGGGACAGCGCGTGAACGTGGCCTGAGGCTTGATGCCCGGGCCTTTTTCGTTCCCCCCGAGCGGTCAGTCCACCGGGAGCGGGGAGCCGAGCGGGTCGAGGTGGAGGCGGGCGGAGGGGCGCGGGCGGGCCGGGGATCGGCCCGTCAGCGGGGGGCATGCGGGCCGAGTCTCAACTCCTGGGCGAGGACGGCCGCTTGGACGCGGCTGCGCAGGCCGAGCTTGTGCAGGACGCGGCTGACGTGGGTCTTGACAGTGGCCTCGGCCATGCGCAGCCGGGCCGCGATCTGGGCGTTGGACAGGCCCTCTCCGATGTGCGCCAGCACCTCCCGCTCGCGGGGGGTGAGGGCGGCCAGGGCGGAGTCCGCGTCCGTGCGCGGCGCGGGGGCGCTGCGCGCGAACTCGGCGATCAGCCGCCGGGTGACCGCGGAGGCGATGGTCCCCTCCCCGGCCGCGACCGTGCGGACGGCGGTGACCAGCTCGTCGGCGTCGCTGTCCTTGAGCAGGAAGCCGCCCGCGCCGGCCCTCAGCGCGCCGAAGAGGTACTCGTCGAAGTCGAAGGTGGTCAGGATCAGCACCTCAGCCAGCCGCTCCGAGGTGATCCTGGCGGTGGCCGCCACGCCGTCCAGGCGCGGCATCTGCACGTCCATCAGCACCAGGTCGGGGCGCAGCTCGCGGGCCAGCCGGACGGCCTGCTCCCCGTCTGCCGCCTCCCCGGCCACCTCGATGTCCGGCGCCCCGCGCAGGATGAGCACCAGGCCCATCCGCACGGACGCCTGGTCCTCGGCGACGAGCACCCGGATCGTCATGGCCTCGCCGTCCTCTCCGGGGTCCGTGCCGGGTCGGCCAGGGGCAGCTCTGCCCGCACCTGCCAGGTGGTGGGGGAGGCGGGCCCGGCCGAGAAGGCGCCTTCCAGCAGCTCGGCCCGCTCCCGCATGCCTATCAGCCCGGCCCGCGCGCCCGGCGCCGTGGCCTCGGCGCGGCCGGGGCGGCGGTACGGGCTGGTGACGGTGATCGAGAGGGTCCCCTCCTCCTGGCGCAGCACGACCGTCACCTCGCCCTCGGCGGCGTGCTTGGCGGCGTTCGTCAGGGACTCCTGGACGATGCGGTAGGCGGCCAGCTCGACGGGGGCGCTCAGGCGCGGGGCGTCCGGGGGCCGGTGATCCAGGCCGGTGAAGCGCAGCCGCCCTCCCGCGCCGGCGGCGTTCCGCCCGGCCTGGGCGAGCAGCGCGTCCAGCCCGCCGGGGCCGGTGAGGCTGGGCGTGGCCTCGACCTCCCGGCCGGCGCCCGTGGCGCGGAGCAGCCCGATGAGGCCGCGCATCTCGGCCAGGCCCTGCGTGCTGTTCTCCCGGATGACGGCCAGGGCCTCGCGGGTGGTGCCCGGCTCGTCCAGGGTGAGGGCGGCGGTGGAGTGCAGGGCGATGGCGGAGAGGTGGTTGGCCACGCGGTCGTGCAACTCGCGGGCCATCCGGGAGCGCTCGGCGGCCACCGCCTGTACCCGGTCCCGCTCGGCGAGCAGCGCCGTCTGCTCGGCGCGCAGCCGCTCGGCCGCCGCGGTCTCCCGGTGCTCGCGGATCATCAGGCCGGTCCAGGCGGGGCCCGCCGTGACGGTGGTGAACAGGGCGCCCAGGACCAGGGCGTCGGCGTCCCGCAGCAGCGCGAGGCTGCCGACAGTCACGGCGACGCAGAGGGCCCCGCTGCCGGTGACGACACCGCGGGAGAAGCGGGCGCGGCCGTAGAGGGCGGCGGCGTAGACCACGTCCGAGAACATCAGTATGACCGCGAGCAGGCCGCCGGTGACGCAGTCCGTCACGAACGCGACCGCGGCCAGGGACAGCGCCCAGCCGGGCGCCGTGCGGCGCATCAGCTCGGCGCCGCACATCAGGAGCAGGCCGGCCAGGACCTGGGGGCCGTGCTCCCGGTCCGGGATGATGGTGAAGAGGCCGAACGCGATGCCGATCAGGCCGCCGGCCAGCCCCGTCGCCGCTATGGCGACGTCCAGGGGCCGGGGCCTGAGGGACCGTGCGCTGAGGTGCATGGCTCCATGACAGCACGCGGCGGCGGCCGGTTCGACCCTCGAAAGAGGTACATCGAACGATGCAGGCGGGCGCCTCGGGAATCATCAGAAGCGCGGACGACAGGGGGGTGGGCGGCCGGTCACGCTGGGAGCACGGGAGGGAGTCCAACGTGATCGTCACCTTGATCGTCGCCGCCGAGTTCGGGTTCTGGGCCGTGCTGGCCGCCGGCCTTGCGACGCGCTATCTGCTGCGCAGGCCGCGCCTGGGCGCGGGTCTGCTGCTGCTTCTTCCGGTCATCGACGTGCTGCTGCTCACGGCCACGGCCGTGGACCTGCGGCGCGGCGCGGACCCGTCGGCGGCGCACGGCATCGCCGCGCTCTACCTCGGCTTCACCGTCGCCTACGGGCACTACACGGTGCGGTGGGCGGACGGGCACGCCGCCCACCGGCTCGCCGGGGCGCCGCGCCCCGCCAAGCCCCCGCGCTACGGAGCGGCCCGCGCCCGGCACGAGTGGCGCATCTGGTCGATGACGCTGCTCGCGGTGGCCATAGCCCTGGGCGTGCTGGAGGCGATGATCCAGTACGTGGACGACGCCGACCGCACCGAGTCGCTGCGCGGGACGCAGCAGACGGCTCTGCGCGCCCTGGGCATCCACGCGATCGTCGCGGCGACCTATTCGATCTGGCCCCGGCGCGCGCCGGCCCCCGGCACGGAATCACCCTCCGCGCCCGCGGAGACGCGGGAGATATCCGGCCGGGGCCGCTAGCGGTTCTCCCCGGGCACCCACAGGACGTCGCCGGTCTCCTTGTTGGCGGTCCTGGCCAGGATGAACAGCAGGTCGGAGAGGCGGTTGAGGTAGGTGGCGGTGAGCTGGTTCATGGAGTCGCCGTGACGCTCCAGGGCCGCCCAGGTGGAGCGCTCCGCGCGGCGGACCACGGTGCACGCCTGGTGCAGCAGGGCGGCGCCGGGGGTGCCGCCGGGCAGGATGAAGCTGCGCAGCTTCTCCAGGCCGGCCAGGTAGTGGTCGCAGTCGGCCTCAAGGCGGTCGATGTAGGTCTGTTCCACGCGCAGCGGCGGGTGTTCGGGGTCGGGCACGACGGGCGTGGCCAGGTCGGCTCCGACGTCGAAGAGGTCGTTCTGCACGCGCACCAGCACCGCGCGGACGTCGTCCGGCAGCCGGCCGAGGGCCAACGCCGTGCCGATGACGGCGTTGGCCTCGTTCGCGTCGGCGTAGGCCGCGATCCGCAGGTCCGTCTTCGCGGTGCGGCTCATGTCGCCCAGGGCCGTGGTGCCGGAGTCTCCGGTGCGGGTGTAGATCCGCGTCAGGTTGACCATGACCCGAGGGTAGTGGTCAGGCTCCGGCCTTCCGGAAGAGCTGGGTGCCCAGGGTGACGGAGACCACCGTCAGCGCCGCGGTCACCGCGGCGCCCAGGGCGAGGGAGCCGTCGCCGTAGTCGCCGACGAAGGCGGCCCGCACCCCGTCCACCAGGTAGCGCAGGGGCACGAAGTGGGAGACGACGTCCAGCCAGGTCGGGGCCAGGGCCATCGGCAGCAGGATGCCGGAGAGCAGCATCGCGGGGAGGTTGATGGAGTTCACGACGGGGGCGAATTCCTGGATGGTGTTCACCCGCATCGCGAAGGCGCAGGAGAGGGAGGCCAGGGAGATCGCCAGCGCGGCCACCAGCACGAAGCTGATGAGCACGCCCAGCACCGGGGCCCGCAGCCCGAAGGCGGTGCCGGCCAGGACCACGATGAGGGACTGGACGAGCAGGACCGTGGCGTCCCGCAGCACGCGGCCCAGCAGCAGCGCCAGGCGGCTGAGCGGGGTCACCCGCATGCGTTCGACGATGCCGAGCTGCTTCTCCATGATGATGCCGAAGCCGGCGAAGGCAGCGCCGAAGAGGCCGAGCTGGACCAGCAGGCCGGGCACCAGGGTCTGCCAGGAGTCGCCCTCGCCGCCCAGCGGCACGTCCTCGAGCAGCGGCCCGAAGAAGGCGAGGAAGAGCATCGGCTGGAGCAGGCCGAAGAGCATGCTGATGCGGGAGCGGAGGGTCTGCCGCAGGTAGCGGGAGTAGACCAGGCCGGTGTCCGAGAGCACGGAGGACAGGGAGGACATGACGGGGCGCGTTCCTTCAGGGTGAATGGGGCCTTCAGGGTGAATGGGGCCTTCGGGAGGAGGCGGGGCCTGCGGGACGGGTGGGGGCGGAGCCTGTCGGGCGCTCACCGTGTCTCCTTGTTCTCCCCCAGGCTCCGCGTGGGGGGGACCCCCGTCTCCGCCCGCGCGGCACGGCGCGGCTGTCGTCGTCGCCACCGACCCGGCAGCCGCGCTGGGGGCACCTCCCGATTGCGGGGGAGCGTCGCTCACAGGGCGACGGGCGCGAGGTCGTCGTGCCGCGGGCCGCGGCCGGTGATGGCGATGAAGGTGTCCTGGAGGGTGGCCTCGGGGGACCCGCCGTACCGCTCCTTCAGCGCCTGAGGCGTGCCCTCGGCCACCACGCGGCCGTCGTCCACGATGATCAGCCGGTCGGAGAGGGCGTCCGCCTCGTCCAGGTAGTGGGTGGTGAGGAAGACCGTCGTGCCGTGCTCGGAGCGGACGCGGCGGATGAGGTCCCACAGGTCGGCCCGGCTGCCGGGGTCCAGGCCGGTCGTCGGCTCGTCCAGGAAGAGGATCTCGGGCCGGTGGGTGAGGGCCATGGCTATGTCGACCCGCCGCTTCTGCCCCCCCGAGAGGGCCGAGCACTTGCGGTCGAGCAGCTCGGTCAGGTCCAGGGCCTTGGCCAGCTCCTGGGTGCGGGACTCGGCCTCCGCCTTCGGCAGCCGGTAGAAGCGGCCCTGGCTCGTCAGCTCGCCGGCGACCGTCTCGTTCGGGTCCACGCCGCTGGACTGGGCGACGTAGCCGATGCGCCGGCGCACGGCGGTGGGTTCGCGGGCCAGGTCGTGGCCGGCCACCGTCGCCGTGCCCCGGGTGGGCGTGAGCAGGGTCGTCAGCATCCGCAGGGTGGTGCTCTTGCCTGCGCCGTTCGGGCCGAGGAAGCCGAGGATCTCACCGGGCTCGACGCTCATGTCGATGCCGCGGACGGCCTCCACCGTCCCGCGCTTGGTCTTGAAGGTACGGGCGAGGTCGTGAGTGGTCAGGATCGGAGCCATGTCCCCTAGAAAAGCAGGCAGGGTTGAATTTTGCAACGCCACCAAGTTTTGATTCGGTCAAGGATGGCTACCATGACGACATGGCCGGGCTGAGAGAACGCAAGAAGCGCCAGACCAGACAGCACCTCGCCGACGTGGCGATGGGGCTGTTCCTGGAGCGCGGATTCGACGCCGTGACGGTGGCCGAGGTCGCGGAGGCGGCCGAGGTCTCGGTCAACACGGTCTACAACTACTTCCCGGCCAAGGAGGACCTCTTCCTCCAGGAGGAGGAGGAGTTCGTCGAGCGCCCCTCCGCCCGGGTCCGCCGCCGCAGGCCGGGGGAGTCCGCGGCCGAGGCCATCCTGCGCGGCCTGCGCCAGGACATCGCCGACCGCAGCCCCTGGACCGGCCTCGCGGAGAACTACCACCGCTTCGTCCGCGTCGCCTTCGGCTCCTCCACTCTCATGGCCCGCCTGATGCGGATGCAGCACCAGACCTCCCAGCGCCTGGCCGAGACCCTCCGCGAGGAGGCCCACGCCAAGCCCGACGACCACGTCCCCGACCTCATCGCCTCGCACCTGATGCTGCTCCAGGGCGAGATCTTCCGCACCGCCGGCGTCTGCGCCATGGACGGCGCCCCCCTCGCCACGACGGCCCGCCTGATGCTGGAGAAACTCGACACCGCGGAAATGCTCATGAGCGCGCGCGTTCTCAACTACGCCCGCCGACCCGAGGGCTGAGGACCCGCGCCGGGGTCCGTGACGCGTGTCTCTTCTCCCCCCACGGCCCCCCGCGGGCCGCTAGGGTCGGGACTCCTCCGGGCAGGCCCATGGAACGAGGGAGTACACGTGGCCACCAAGCTCGCCGTCATCGGGGCCGGACTCATGGGAGCCGGCATCGCCCAGGTCGCCGCCCAGGCCGGCTGGGAGGTCACCCTCCGGGACGTCACGGACGAGGCCCTGGCCCGCGGCCGGGCGCGCATCGAGGAGTCCCTGACCCGGTTCGCCGCCAAGGGCCGCATCACCGAGGCCGACGCCGCCGCCGCTCTGGAGCGCGTCACTCCCACCACCGACCTGGACGCCGCCTCCGAGGCCGATGTCGTCGTGGAGGCCGTCCCGGAGCTGTTCGACGTCAAGAGCGAGCTGCTGGCCACCCTCGACGGCCTGGTCAAGGACAGCGCCGTGCTGGCCTCCAACACCTCGGCCCTCCCCATCACCAAGCTCGCCGCCGCCACCCGGCACCCCGAGCGCGTGGTGGGCACCCACTTCTTCTCCCCTGTCCCCGTCATGGCCCTGTGCGAGCTGGTCCGCGGCCACCGCACCAGCGACGAAACGCTCGCCGCGGCCCGGTCGTTCGCCGAGTCCCTTGGCAAGACCTGCATCGTGGTCGAGCGCGACGTCGCCGGGTTCGTCACCACCCGGCTCATCTCCGCCCTGGTGATGGAGGCCGCAGCCCTCTACGAGTCGGGCGTCGCCACCGCCGAGGACATCGACACCGCCTGCCGCCTCGGCTTCGGCCACGCCATGGGCCCCCTGGCCACCGCCGACCTCACCGGCGTCGACATCATGCTCCACGCCTCGGAGAACATCTACCGCGAGTCGCGGGACGGGAAGTTCGCCCCGCCCGAGATCATGCGGCGCATGGTGGACGCTGGCGACCTCGGCCGGAAGACCGGCCGCGGCTTCCACCGCCACCCGCAGAACCCGGCCGCCTCCTGATCACCCTCATGGGTGATTTCGGTTTCGGTTTGAGCAAGGACGGCGATCCCGGTCCCCGGGAGCTGTCACATTTATCAGTCATTGACAAGCGCCACCAGCAGGTGCCACCAGTCCCAGGGGAGCGGGGTACGCGCATGAACATCAAGGGCGACCACGCCGAGCTGACCGTGGGCGGGTGCCTCGACGTGCGCAGCGCCGCCGACGCCCGGATGGCATTGCACCGCGCCGTCGACTCCGGGCAGGGCGACCTCGTCCTCGACCTCAAGCACCTCGACTCCTGGGACGCCACCGGCCTCGGCGTCATCATGGGCGCCCACCGCCGCGCCGGCCGCTGCGGCCGGCGCCTGGTCCTCCGCGACGTCCCCCCGCGCATGCACCGGGTCCTGGTCGCCACCCGGCTCCACCGCATCCTCACCATCGCCTCCTGACGCCCCCACGCGCCCCCGCACCACCCCCCTCCGCGCCCCCGCGCTTCCTCCCGAACCCACCGCCCGGCGGGCCTGTCGGACCCTCCGGGTAGCGTGTATGTATAGGGGAGCCACCGAGAC
>NZ_JAVREN010000009.1:0-176389 GCF_031845405.1 Streptomyces boetiae | reverse complement strand
AGTTGGAGCCCCCGCTGCGCGAGCTGGCGGTGGCCACGCTGCTGGCCGCGCACGACGCGGAGGAGGCGGAACGCGCCCGGGTGCGCGGCTTCCGGAACGTCCTGGCCGTCGCGGTGCTGGCGACGGCGGTGATCGCGGCGGGGATGGTGCTGTGGGGGTACGCCAGCCCCTCCGGGCTGCCGCCGCACCTGTGCGCGGACGGCCGGTGCCCCTCCGGGGGGAGGCCGGACGGGTCCGACGTGCTGCTGGTGGCCACGCTGGGGCTGGCCGCCGCCGCGCTCGCCGGGGCCGCGTCCCTGCGCTCGGTGGGGGCGGCGTCCGCGCCCTACGCGGTGCCGCTCGCGCTGGTGCTGCTGCGGCTGCCGGTGGGCGCGCTGACCGCGCTGCTCGGAGTCTGCCTGCTGAACGGGCAGTTCGTCCCCGGGCTGACCAGCCTGGACAGCGGGGCCCAAGTCGTCGCCTGGGCCATCGCGTTCGGCTTCCTCCAGGAGTCGGTGACGCGGATGGTGGACCGGCAGGGCGGCCTGGTGCTGGCCGGGGGCGGAGGCGGCGGGGGTGGAACGGCCATGGCGGGCAAGGGCGTTGGGACCGGGGGCGAACGCGGGACGGGAGGGCGGCGGCGTCAGTAGGATCGCCGGGTGGTCGAGGATCGTTCCGTTCTGACGCGTGAGACCCCGCCGCCGCCGCTGACGGTGCGGTACGGGGAGGGCCCGGACCGGGTCGCGGACGCGTGGCCGGGGGGCGCGGCGGCGGCCGGGCGGCCGTTGCTGGTGCTGATCCACGGCGGGTTCTGGCGGCCGGAGTACGACCGCACCCACACGCGGCCGATGGCGCGGGCGCTGGCCGGGGACGGGTGGTCGGTGGCCTCGCTGGAGTACCGGCGAGTGCCGGGCGACCCGGGGGCCACGGGCGAGGACGTGCGGGCGGCGCTGGCGGCCGTTCCCGGGGAGCTGGCGGCGCGCGGGGCGGCGAGCGACGGGTCGATGGTGCTCGTCGGGCACTCGGCGGGCGGGCACCTGGCCCTGTGGGCTGCGGCCGTGGCGCCGGCTCCCGGCCTGAGGGGAACGCTGGGCCTGGCGCCGGTGGCGGACCTGCGGCTCGGCCACCGGCTGGGGCTGGACGGGGGCGCGGTCCGGGACTTCCTGGGCGGCGAGCCGGGGGCCGGTGGAGAGGGCGCGGACGCCTGGGACCCGGCACGGCTGGCGGCGCCCGGCGCGCCGGTGGTGCTGGTGCACGGGATGGAGGACATCCGCGTGCCCCTGGGGCTGTCGGACGCCTACGCGCGGGCGCACCCGGGCGCCCGGGTCGTCCCGGTCCCGGGCGTGGGGCACTTCGAGCTGATCGACCCGCTCAGCGCGGCGTGGCCGGAGGTGACCGGGGCGCTGGCCGGGCTGGCGGGCGAGGCGGGGCGTTAGACGGCCCCGGCCCCGGCGGCCCCGGGGGTCAGCCCGCGTCGGCGAGGAGCCCGGGGTCTCCGGCCTCCCACAGCTCGGGGAAGAAGCGCCGGTGCACGCCGGCGCGCAGGTAGGCCGCGCCGGAGGTGCCGCCGGTGCCGGGGCGGGCGCCGATCTGGCGCTCCACGAGCACCGTGTGGGCGGCGCGCCACTCGGACCAGATGGCGTCGTGGTCGAGGAGGGCCCCGACCAGTTCGGCCAGGTCCGCGGGCTCCTCGGGGCCGGCGGCCAGGCCGGCGAGGGCGGCGAGGCGGGCGGCGTGGCTGCCGGTGTCGTAGCCGGCCTTGGCGAGCACGGCCAACAGGCCGTCCCACAGGCTGGGTTCGGACTGGCGACGGCGCAGCGCCGCGCGTTCGACCTCGGTGAGGCCCTCGGGCGGGGGCGCGCTGCGGGCCCAGTCGGCGCCCGAGAGGGCTTCGATCTCCCGGAATTGGGCCGACTGGGCGCCGCTCGCGGTGCCGAGGCGGGCGCGGAAGAGGTGGAACTCGCGCGGGGACATGGCCCGCAGCGGCTGGAGGCTGGTCACCAGCGTCCGGTCGATGACCAGGCAGCGGGCGAGCCGCAGCCGCGCGAGCCGGGGCTGGCCGTCGACCAACAGGTCCCGGGCGGCTGTCAGTTCGGCGAGCAACTGGGCGAACCACAGCTCCTGCACCTGGTGCACGGTGACGAAGAGCTGCTCGCCGAGGCTGGCGGGCACGGGCGCGGCCGGCGGCTGCCGGAGCGAGAGTAAGGCGGGGACCTGGAGGTAACGCGCGTAGGTGGTCGTCGGGACCGGGGCGGGCGCCTGGGTGGGTGCGGGCGCCTGGGCCGGGGCGGCGGTCGGAGCGGCTGTCGCCGCGGTGGTGGTGGTGTGGTCAGTCATCGGTGTCCTCCGGCTCCTTGAGTCCGTGTGCTGCGAACGCTTCGGCGGCGCCGGGGAGTTCGAACGCCCCGGCCTGGGCGCACAGGCGGACGGTCGCCCGGGAGACGGTCTGGATGCGGGCGGTGACGGCGCTCCCGGCGTAGCAGTCGGCGAGGACGGCCCGCGTCTGCTCCTCGGTGAGTCCGGCCAGGCGCAGGGAGGTGCGGACCGGGCCGAGGTCCCAGTCGAGCGCGGCGCGGATGAGGGCGGGCATCGCGCGGGCGGCGGCGATCCGGCGGGGGCGGTCGAGGCGGGCCCACAGCTGGAGGAAGAAGGCCGAGAAGAAGCGGTGGTGGCGGCCCTCGTCGCGGGCGTGGTCGCGCATCAGGTCGCGGACGGTGCTGACCACGGCCGGGTCCTGGGGGACCTCGTTGAGCACGGCCGTGATCAGCGTCTCGAAGACGACGGCCTGCAACTGCCCTGCGAGCAGTGGGTCTTCCGGCAGCAGGGCGCGGCCGGTCTCGCGCAGCGCGGTGACGAAGCCGCCGTAGTCGAGGGCGGGGACCGGGATGCCGGTGACGGCGGCGATCTGGTCGGCGAGGTCGAGGCTGTAGAGGGCGTGGTAGCCCTCGTCGCAGTAGACCTTGAAGGCGTCCATCCGCAGGGCGGTGGGGAAGTCCATGCCCGCGCGGCCGTTGGCGACGGGCTCGGCGGCGCCGTTGACCACCCGGGTCTCCAGGTGGGTGGTCGCATGCAGGAATTGGTAGAGATGCCGCATGGTCAGCTCGCGTCTCCTGGCGGGTGGGAGGGCGCGCGTCAGGGGGTGGTCGAGGTGCGGGACCAGGGCCTCGGGAAAGAAGACGCGCCCCGCCTCCTCCTCTTCGTGGAAGACGCGCCGCACGCCGCCGCGGACGCCCGCGGCCTCGTACCAGCGGTCCAGCGGGCCGGGTGCCGGGGTGGTGGTCACGGGCGGCCTCCGTTCGGGGGGAGGTCTGCGGGGGCGGGGGTGGCCGGGACGTGCGCGAGTGCGGGCCCCGGCGGTCCGTCGGCGGGGCGGCCCAGCAGGCCGGCGACGCGGCGCACCGCCTCGGCCACGAGCGGCGCGTCGAGCGTGTGGCACAGGCGGAACCACCCGGGCTCCGGCGCCCGGAAGGCCCCGCCGGGCAGGATGCTGACCCGCGCGGTGTCGAACAACGCCCGCCGCAGGCGTTCCTCGGCGGCGAACCCCTCGTCGGGGCCCGGGGAGCCGGGCCCTCGCAGCCAGGCCCGCAGGTCCAGCCACACGGAGAACCCGGCCTCGGCCGGCACGTACGGCAGCCCGTGCGCGTCCAGCAGCCCGGCGGTGTGCCGGTAGCTGGCGGCGAGCCGGCGGCGGCCCTCGGCCAGGAACCCTTCCACCCAGGCCGGTTCGGCCAGCAGCCGGGCGAACAGGTCCTGCGTGGCGGTGGAGACGGGGGCGAAGTAGGCCAACGCCCGGGTGGCGGCGAGGACATGGGGGTTGCGGGTGTGCAGGACGCCCGTCTTCAGGCCCGGGAGGGCGAAGTCCTTGGCGAATCCCCAGACCAGGTGCGTGCGTTCGGCCCAGTCGGGATTCACCGCCGGGTCCAGTGCGCTGGTGAAGGGGCGTTCGCCGAAGACCGCGTGCGCGTAGATCTCGTCGGAGATCAGGTCGACGTCGTACTGGCGTGCCACGCGCAGGAGTTCGGCGAGAACACCGGGCGGGTGGACCTCACCCACGGGGTTGGAGGGGGAGGAGAGGGCCACGGCGCGGACCGTGATGCCCGCGCGGCGGGCGGCGTCCAGCGCGTCGGCCACGGCAGCGGCGGTGAGGCGGAAGCCGGTGGCGGCGGGGAGCGGGGCGGGAAGGAGGCGGGCGCCGGAACGGCCGCCCAGGTCGGTGTCGAACGCCCCGTAGTAGGGGGCCGGGACGACGATCGCCTCGCCCGGGTCGCACAGCGCGGTGGCGAGGGCGTCCAGCGCGCCGGTGGCGCCGCTGATGACGACGAGGTGGCCGGGGTCGAGAGGGGTGCGGCAGGTGGCGGAGAGCAGGGCGGCTATGCGCTCGCGCAGGACGGGCGTCCCGTGGAGGGGGGCGTAGCGCGCGACGTCCTCCGTCCAGGCCGTGAAGGCGCCTAACTCCCCGAGCCTGGCCCGGAGTACGTCCCACAGCAGGCGGTTCTCGGCGGTGCCGAGGTTGAGGTAGCCGCCGGGGCGCTCGCGCGGGTCGTAGGGCTCGGCCTCGGCGCGGAAGTGCGCGTCGGCTATGGCGGGCGTATCGGCGACCAGGCGGGCCGACTGGCGGGAGATCATCTTCGCTCCGCGGGGGCGGTGGGGTGAACGGCGGTGGCGACGGCGGGCGTCGGGGCGGCTGCGGCTTCCGACGCGGGCGGGGCGGGCGGCGCGGTGAGCAGACCGGGGTGCACCCCCAGCCCCATCGAGGCGTCGATGACCGCCCCGTGCAGCGCGGCGGAGTGCTCCCCCGCCAGCCACCACACCAGTTCGGCGATCTCGGACGGCTCGATCAGCCGCCCCTTCGGCAGGCGGGCGGTGAACTCCGCGCGCTCGGCGGGCCCCAGGCGCCCCAGCGTGCTCGCCTCGAACATCGCGGTCTCGACCGCGCCGGGGCAGACCGCGAAGACGTGCACCGGCGCGTGCGCCAGCTCGGCGGCCAGGTGACGCGTGTAGTACGTGAGCGCGGCCTTGCTCATGCCGTCGGCCGGGTGGAACCCGGGGAACTGGCCGATGCCGCCGCCCACGCTGGAGACGTTGACGATCCGGCCGTGGCCGCGTTCGAGCATCCCGGGCAGCACCTGCTCGGTCAGCCACAGCGGGCCCACGGCGTTGATCCTGAAAAACGCGGCGGCGCGGGTGTGTTCGGGCCCCGGCGCGTAGCGTTCGACCGTCTTCGAGCCGACGGCCGCGTTGTTCACGAGCACGTCCACGGGGCCCGGGAGCCGCTCGGCCAGCCGCTGGTGGTCCTCCCACTCGCCCTGGTCGAAGGGGAACGCGGCCACCGCCGCCGGCCCCTCGCGTTCCAGCCGCCCGGCCAGCGCCTCGGCCTCCGCGCGCCGGCTGCGGTAGGTGAACCACACCTCCCAGCCCTCCTCGCGCGCGAACCGCTCCACGCACGCGCGGCCGATCCCGGCCGAACCCCCGGTGATGAGCACGCTTCGCCTCGGCATGGGCCTCCCCCGTGACTGGACTCCGGCGCAACATAGGCGCAGCGCGGCGCGGGGCGCAAGGTGCTTCGGCTTCAGAAGACGAAGGCAACCATCGATGATGCTCCCGGCGTTCCAGTGGGCAGAAGGTGCACGACGGGTGACCCCCCGGGGACGGACGAGGATCGGAGACGCCATGGCGCTGTTCGGCAACGCCCACACCATCGACCCGGCCGCCGCGCAGCAGGAGTACGCGCGGCTGCTGGGCCACGGCGAGCAGGTGCAGGCGGCCTTCCTGCTGATCCGCGACGCCATCCTCTTCACGGACCGGCGGCTGATCCTGGTCGACAAGCAGGGCATCACCGGCCGCAAGATCGAGTACCACTCGGTCCCCTACCGCAGCATCACGCACTTCGCGGTCGAGACCTCGGGCACCTTCGACCTCGACGCCGAGCTCAAGATCTGGATCTCGGGCACCCCGGCCCCGATCGAGAAGACCTTCACGAAGGGCGTCGACATCTACGAGGTCCAGGCCATTCTGACCCAGTACGTGGCGCGCTAGGCGGGAGCGCTCAACGCCGCCGCCCCCCACGCCCCTCCAGGGCCGGCCCCTCAGCGGGCCGGCCCTTCGCTCTGCCGTCGGCGAATCTGCCGGGGGCCGAGGGAGGGGGCGGTCGGGGGGTGCGGTGGTGAGACTCGGGAGGAAGGCAGCCCGTTGGGGGCTGTCGGTGGGGAGTTGGGAGGAGCGGGATGAGGACGGCGGACTCGTGGGCGACGCGGCTGGATGATCATCTGGCGACGGAGTTGCTGAAGCAGCGGATCGTCGTGCTGGGGACCGAGGTGGAGGACGCCTCGGCGAACCGTGTGTGCGCGCAGTTGCTGCTGCTGTCGGCGGAGGACCCGAAGGCGGACATCGCCCTGTACATCAACAGCCCGGGCGGGTCCATCACGGCCGGGCTGGCGATCTACGACACGATGCGGCTGATCCCGAACGACGTGGCCACGCTGGCCGTCGGATTCGCCGCCAGCATGGGCCAGTTCCTGCTGTCGGTCGGCACGCCCGGGAAGCGGTACGCGCTGCCGAACGCGCGGATCATGATGCACCAGCCCTCGGGCGGGATCGGCGGGACCACGGCGGACATCGCGATCCAGGCGGAGAACCTGGAGTTTATCAAGCGGGCCGTCGAGCGGATCACCGCCGAGCACACCGGCCAGGACCCGGAGACGATCGCCCGCGACGGGGACCGCGACCGCTGGTTCACGGCCGAGGAGGCGAAGGAGTACGGGATCGTGGATCACGTGGTGCGGTCGCTGGAGGACGTGCGGCCGGCCGGGGCGACGCGGCGGATGGGGTTCTGAGATGGGGCAGTACACGATCCCGACCGTCGTGGAGCGCACGGCGCGCGGGGAGCGGGCGTTCGACATCTACAGCCAGCTGCTGAACGAGCGGGTGATCTTCCTCGGGACCGAGATCGACGACGGGGTGGCGAACGTCGTCATCGCGCAGCTCCTGCACCTGGAATCGTCCAACCCGGACGCGGAGATCGCGATCTACATCAACTCCCCCGGCGGCTCGTACACCTCGCTGATGGCGATCTACGACACGATGTCGTTCGTCCGCTCGCCCGTCTCGACGATCTGCGTCGGGCAGGCGGCCTCGACGGCGGCCGTGCTGCTGGCCGGCGGGGACCCGGGGCGGCGGCTGGTGCTGGAGCACGCCCGGGTGCTGCTGGGGCAGCCGGCGAGCGGCGGGGCGCGCGGGACGGTGACGGACCTGGCGCTGCAGGCCAAGGAGATGCTGCGCATCCGCGCGCAGGTGGAGGAGGTTCTGGCCCGGCACACGCCGCACGACGCGGCGCGGCTGCGGGCGGACATGGACCGGGACCGGGTGTTCACGGCGCGGGAGGCCGTGGACTACGGGCTGGCGGACCAGGTGATCACCCGGCGGGTGCCGGCGGCGGCCTGAGGGCCGGGGGGCGGCCGGGGCCGGGGGCGTGCGCTTCCGGCCCCGGCCGGCCGCCGGGGCCGTTCGCGGGGCAACGGCCGCCGCGGGCGTTACGCGGCCAGGAGCAGCGCGTCCGTGGTGCCCGAGGGGGGCGTGGCCCGGCGGCGGGGGGTGGAGAGGTCGGAGTGGACCCGCTCCAGCAGGTCGGCCAGGCGCAGGCCGAGGGCGCGGGCGGCGGCGGCCAGGACCTCGGAGGACGCCTCCTTGCGGCCCCGCTCCACCTCGGAGAGATAGGGCATGGAGATCCGGGCGGCCTCGGCCACGTCCTTCAACGTCCGCCGCTGCGCGAGTCGTTCGCGGCGCAGCACGTCGCCGACGAGGTCGCGCCACAGCGGCTCGCGGGGCGCCGGGGCCGGGGCGGGCGCGGGGCCGGTCCCGGGCGGGGCGTGGGGCGCCGGGACCCGGCGCAGCGGGATGACGCGGGCCCCGGCCTCCTGGGGGCCGGTCCGCGCCGGGCGGTTCTGCGCGTGGTCGGTCATTCCCCCAGCGTAGGAGCGGGCCGCGCGGCCGGGGACGGGCGGGCGCTCCGCCCTCCGCGAAATCGCCGCAAGGCCGTGTGGCACAGTGCCCGTGGGAGGTCGGTCCGGTGATTGTGTGCGGGGACGACGCGCTGGCGACGCGGCTGGCGGCGGAGTTGCACGGGGTGTACCGGCAGCGGGTGACGCTGGTGGTGCCGCCGGCGGCGGGGGACGAGGACGGCGCGGCCGGGGGCCGGGGCCGGGTGCGGGCGGGCGCGGGGGCGTTATGGGGCCGGATCGGGCGGATCTCCGCGGCTATCGGGCGGCCGGCGCCGGGCGAGCCGCTGCCGCCGGAGCCGCCCGACCCCTACGCCAGCGGCGAAGTGCTGCTCCCGGTGCGGGAGATCGCGGCGCCGGAGGCCACCGAGGAGGTGCTGCGGGAGGCGGGCGCGGAGCGGGCCGGTGCGCTGGCGCTGGTGTACGAGGACGACGAGGCCAACATCCGGGGCGCGTTGGCGGCCCGGCGCCTCAACCCCCGCCTGCGGCTGGTGATCCGGCTCTACAACCGCAAGCTGGGCGAGCACCTGGCCCAGCTCCTCGACCTGGCCGCGGGCGGCCCGGCGGGCGAGACCACCGTGCTCTCGGACGCGGACACGGCCGCGCCCGCGCTGGCGGCCACGGCGGTGGCCGGGACGAGCAAGGTGGTGGAGGCGGACGGGCTGTTGCTGCGCGCGGTGGAGCGGGCGCCCGCCGACGACGGACGGATCGCCGAAGGCGGCCTGTGCACGCTGGCGTTGCTTTCTTCCACGGTCAACGACCCGGCGGGCACGGAAGGTTCGGACCACAGCGGGCCGCAGGGACCGCAGCTGCTGCCGGACGACGAGACCGTCAAGTCGGCGGCGGGGCGCGGCGCGATGGTGCTGGAGGCGGTCACGCACAGCGGGCCGCGGCGGGTGGGGCGGGCGGCGCCGCTGGGGCGGCTGTTCTCGCGGCAGCTGCGATGGGCGGTCGCGGGCGTGGCGGCGGCAGTGTGCGCGCTGGCGGTGGCGCTGTGGTGGGCCACGGGTGACCAGCCGTTGCACGCCGCGTACCTGACGCTGCTCGACCTGTTCGGGATAGGGGATCCGGCGGTGGGAGAGCCGCTGTCGCGGCAGGTGCTGCAGCTGCTCTCCGGCCTGGCGGGCCTGGCGCTGCTGCCGATCCTGGTGGCCGCGGCGCTGGAGGCGCTGGGGGCGTTCCGCGGCTCGGCGGCGCTGCGCCGGCCGCCGCGGGGGCTGTCGGGGCACGTGGTGCTGCTGGGCCTTGGCAAGATCGGCACGCGCGTCCTGGCGCGGCTGCGGGAGCTGGGCATCCCGGTGGTGTGCGTGGAGGAGGACGTGCAGGCGCGGGGTGTTCCGCTGGCGAGGCGGCTGCGGGTGCCGGTGGTGCTGGGGGACGTGACGCAGGAGGGGGTGCTGGAGGCGGCGAAGATCCACCGGGCGCGGGCCCTGCTCGCGGTGACCAGCTCGGACTCCACCAACCTGGAGGCGGCGCTGTACGCCCGCACGGTGAAGCCCGAACTCCGCGTCTCGCTGCGGCTGTTCGACGACGACTTCGCGACGGCGGTGTACCGCACGCTGCGGGCTGCGCACCCGGAGGCGCTGACGCGCTCGCGCAGCGTGTCCTCGCTGGCGGCGCCCGCGTTCGCCGGGGCCATGATGGGCCGTCAGATCATCGGGGCGCTGCCGGTGGAACGCAAGGTGCTGCTGTTCGCGGCGCTGGAGGCGGCGGGTCGGCCGGAGCTGGAGGGGCGCACGGTGGCGGAGGCGCACCGGCCGGGCGCGTGGCGGGTGCTGGCCATGACGATCGCGGGCGGGACCACGGTGTGGGAGCCGCACCCGGGCTACGTCCTGCGCCCGGCGGACCGGGTGGTGCTCGCGGCGACGCGGCGGGGGCTGGCCCAGCTGTTGCGGTAGGCGTGCCCACGCGCGCCGGCGGGGCACAGGCGCGCGGCCGGCCGTTCCGGAGGCGGCCCCGGCGCGCCGGGCGTAGCGTGAAAGACATGAACGCGACCAGGTCAGGAGCCGGGGGCATGCTGCGGGGGGCCGCGGCCGGCGCCGCCGGGACGACGGCGCTGAACGCCGTCACCTACCTCGACATGGCGCTGCGCGGCAGGCCGGCCAGCTCCACCCCGGAGGAGACCGTGGAGCGGCTGACCGAGGTGGCGGGCGTTCCCGTGCCGGGTGGCTCGGGCCCCGACGGGACGCGGGCGCACCGGGTCTCCGCGCTGGGCGCCCTCACGGGCATGGCCACAGGCGTGGCGGTCGGCGCGGCGCTGGGCGCGGTGGCGGGCGCGGCCGGGCGGCGGCCGGGGCTGCTGGGCGGCGGGCTCGCGGCGGCGCTGGTCGCGATGGCCGGGAGCAGCGGGCCGATGGCCGCGCTGGGGGTGACCGACCCGCGCACCTGGAGCCGGGCGGACTGGGTCAGCGACGCCGTGCCGCACGCCGCGTACGGCGCGGTCACGGCCTGGGTCCTGCGGCGGCTCTGAGGCGGGTCCGCGGCGGGCCCCCGGGGCGCGGAGGCGCCCCGGGACGGTAGCGTCGCGCGTGGCTCAGGGGGCGGAAGACCAGGCGATAACCGAGCGTACGGTCAGCGTTTACCGTCTGGTCACTTGCGCGTATCCTGAGTCGCCGCTCGCGTGTTTACCGTCGCGACTGATCTCCTCACTGCCCCTGGAAGCCTGGTGCCAAAGCTCTCCGTCATCGTCGCCTGCCACAACGTGCAGGACTTCGTCCCGACCACGTTGCGCAGCCTTGCCAGGAACGCCGGCCCCGAGATCGAGTTCATCCTCGTCGACGACCGGTCCACCGACGCCACCGGGGAGATCCTGGGCCGCGCGGAGGGCGAGATCCCCCGCACCAGAGTCATCCGGCACGACACCAACCAGGGCATCTCCCGCGCGCGCAACACCGGCATCGAGGCCGCCAGGGGCGACTACCTCACCTTCCTGGACGGGGACGACTGGTACGCGCCCGGTTACCTGACGGAGCTGGTCGCCGCCGCCGAGCGCCTGGGCTGCGACTACGTGCGCACCGACCACGTGCAGTCCAACGCCCGGCGCCGCACCATCGCCCGCGCCCCCTCGCCGCTGCGGGACGCGGTGATGAGCCCGCGCGAGGCCATCGCCCCGGCCGACCGCAAGACGATGGTCGACTACCCCTTCGTCTGGGCGGGGGTCTACCGGCGTGAGCTGTTCGACGAGGGGCTGCGCTTCGTGCCGGACCTGCGCACGGCGGAGGACCGGGTCTTCTGCTGGCAGCTCGCGCTGCGCGCCAGGACGTTCGCCACGGTCGGGCTCCTCGGCGTCTTCTACCGCCGCGGCGTGACCACCTCGCTGACGCAGATAAAGGACGACCGGCAGCTGGACTTCATCCCGGCTCACGACCTGATCCTGAAGGAGGTCGAGGAGGACGCCGAGTCCGAGCGCTTCCTCCCCAAGATCGTGCGGACCTACTGCGCCATGATCGCGTTCCACGCCGCCAACGCCGGACGCTACGAGGCGGACGCCGCGCGGCGCCTGCGGCAGGAGTCGTCCGCCGCGCTGCGGCGCTTCCCGCCGCAGCTGCTGGAGCGGACCCTGGAGGCGATGGGGGAGGACCGCGAGAGAGTGCTGCGCCGGCTGCTCGGGCGCGTGCGGAAGGCGGTGGCCTGAGCATGGGCGGCACGGGTGGCACTGTCCTCAGCGGCGGCACGGCCGGCCTGGGCGGCACGGCCCGCGCGGGCGAGCGGACGCAGATCTTCGAGGTGTCGACGCTCTACGGGGCGGCGACGCTGGCCGCGGCGCTGGACGCCGGGCAGTTCGGGGCGCGCGGCGAGGCCCGCCGCGCCCTGCTGCTGTCGAACAACGCGGCGGTCCCCGAGACGGCCGCCTCGCTCCGGGAGATGACGGGCTGGGCGCGGATCGCCGCCCGCTTCGACGTCGTTCTGGACTGGAACGACACCATCTACCCGCACCACCCGAGCGACTGGGGCCCGTCCGACCGGGACTCGCCGGTGTGGGAGCGGTTGCTGCGGCACTCCTGGGGCCTGGGCGACGGGCCGGTGGAGCTGATCCTGGAGTCGGTGCACGCCCGGCCGGCCGCCGCGCTCGCCTCCGTCTTCGCCAACGCCGCGATCACCGTGTACGCGGACGGGCTGATGAGCTACGGGCCGACCCGCGACCGCCTGCCGCAGGACACGGCGATCCGCATCCGGCGGCTGCTGCACCTCGACCTGGTGCCGGGGCTGCGCCCGCTGCTGCTCGGGGAGCACGGCGTGGAGCCCGAGGTGGTGCCGGACGCGGCCTTCCGCGCCGTGCTGGACGAGATCAGCGGGCAGCAGGAGCGGCGGCCGGACGCGGCGGACGTGGTCTCGCCCCCGGACGGCGCCAAGGGCACGGACGGCGGGGAGGCCGGCGAGGCCGGGGAGGGCCAACGGCCGGGGGCAACGTCCTCGGTGGCCGTGATCCTCGGGCAGTACCTGGCCGCGCTGGAGATCCTCACCCCCCGCGAGGAGGAGGCGCTGCACGAGCGGATGCTGCGCGGCGCGGCGGCGGCCGGCTTCCGGGCGGTGATCTTCAAGCCGCACCCGACGGCCCCGGCCCAGTACTCGAAGGCGCTGGAGAAGGCCGCGGCGGACGTCGGAGTGCGGCTGACCGTGCTGGACACGCCGATGCTGGCCGAGACCGTCTTCGACCACTACCGGCCGGGCCTGGTCGTGGGCTGCTTCTCGACGGCGATGTTCACCGCCGCCGCGTACTACGGGCTGCCGATCGCGCGGGTGGGCACCGGCCTGCTGCTGGAGCGCATCACCCCGTACCAGAACAGCAACCGCGTGCCGCTGACCATCGTGGACGCGCTGGTGCCGGACCTGGAGGCGGGCGCCGCCGGGGAGGTCGTCACCGAGCGGCCGGACGCGGCCGAGGCGATCGGGCCGCTGGTGCGCACGGTCGGCTTCTGCATGCAGTCCAAGGTGAACCCGGAGCTGCGCGCGGAGGCCGAGGCGTGGCTGGACGCGGAGCTGAACGAGCACACCTGGCGTTACTTCAAGCGGGCCCGGCTCACCGCGCTGGCGCTGCCGGGCGGCTTCGCCTCGGGCCTGGCCCGCCAGCTCCCGGGCGGGGGTCGCGCGCTGCGCATCGCCCGCCGCGTGCGGCGCGCCACGCTCCGGAACAAGACCTAGGACGGGACCCGGGGGCCAACGTGCCGCGCGCCCCGGGGGGGGGCCCGGGGCGCGCGGCGGTGGTGCGGGAGCGGGAGGGTCAGCCGAGCCAGCGGCGCAGGCCCAGCTTCCCCCAGGCGAGGCTGGCGGCGTAGGCCAGGACGACGGTCAGCGCTCCCATGGACAGGAGCGTGCCCAGGGTGACGAATGCCCCGGCGTCCTCGGAGATGGCGCGCGTGACCAGCTCCTCCACGAACAGAATGTGCACCATGTACGCGCCCATCGCGGCGTTGGCGTACCGCGCCAGGGCGGGCCGCCACCGCTCCGGGACGCGGACGCGGGCGACCAGCACCAGCAGGCTGAGCGTGGAGAGGGCCACGAACGGGTGCGCGTTGGGGATCACGTAGTGGACCTGGGTGTCCCACCAGACGATGCCCGCCACGGAGAGCACGAAGACCGGCCCCGCCAGCCGCAGGACGAGGGGCGGCATCCGGCGCGGGTGGGCCAGGACGAGCGCGCCGCCGATGGCGTAGATCACGGAGTACGTCCCGAAGCCCCAGCCGACGGGCGGCGGGTTCCAGCCGGTGATCTCGCCGGCGGTGGCCAGCAGGTGCGGCAGGCCGGCGAGCACGAGCAGCGCGACGCCCAGGCTCCAGGGGCGCTGGTTGCCGCGCATCAGGACGACGAAGCCCAGGGCCATGACGATGGGGATGTACGCGTACATGAACCACAGGTGGTACGCGGGCTGGACCGAGCCGAAGATGCCGTCCACGGCGAGGTCGGTCATGGGCGCGTCGTTCCGGTCGCGCAGCCAGGCCCAGGCGAGGTAGGCGCCGGTCCAGACGAACAGGGGCGTGCCGTTGCGCACGACGCGCTGCCACATCCGGGAGGAGTCCCGGGGCGGGGCGCCCATCAGCACGGCCCATCCGGCTATGGCGAAGAACACGGGGACCGCGAAGGCGAGGGCCGCGTCGCCGATGTGGCCGATCCAGTAGGCGGAGGGGCCGTTCTCCTCGCGCCGGTCGACGGCGGCGATGAAGGAGGCCGAGACGTGCGAGACGATCACCGCGCAGGAGGCGAGCAGCCGCAGCAGGTCGACGTCGTAGCGGCGCTCGTGCTCCGGCGCGGAGCGCGGCACGGGCAGCGGCGTCAGCAGGTCGCCGTCGGTGGGCGGCGGCGCCCCGCGCGGGGCGCTCGCGGGCGCGGGCTCCGGAACGGCCGGCGCGCCGGCGGACTCGGGCCCCGCGGCTCCGGAGGCGGGGGCCGTGCCGGGCGGCGGGGTGGCTGCTGGTGGTGCGGTCTCCGGGGACATGGGATCCGATCGCGATGGTGCGGCTGGGACGGCGGGGACGCCACGGCGGGTGGCGCCGTCGCCGGACCCGGCGGGGCGGCTCCGGAATCCTCGCTCGTGCACTACTAGCTCATCCCGGATAACGCCTCACCGATGGGAGGTGAGCGTGCGGTGAACGAGGATAGTCACCCGAATGGCTGCCCGGTGCCGGGCGGACGAATCCGGCACCGGGGGCGCGGAGCGCGCCCGCGGCGCGCGGGGGCGCGCGCCCGGCGCGGGGACGGGCGGTGCCCGGCGCTCCCGGTCCGGGCCCCTCCGCCCGGCCTCAGCGGGCCGAGAGGATCTCGTCGAGGCTGGTCTCGCGCGGCCCCGCCACGGCGGGGGGCGGGGTGAAACGGGCCTGGTAGGCGGCGGTGAACGCGCCGGCCATCTCGCGCAGCCCGCTGAAGATCTCCAGGCCGCTGACCCGCTCGCCCACGCCGACGCCCCACGCCTCGATGCCCGCCGCCTCGCACAGCGCGAGGGCGCGGCGGATGTGGAAGTCCTGGGAGACCAGCAGCGCGCGCTCGACGCCGAAGACGGAGTGGGCGCGGGCGCAGGAGTTCCACGTGTTGAAGCCGGCGTAGTCCTCGACGATCAGGTCGGCGGGGACGCCGCGCTCGGTGGCGAGGTAGGCGGACATGGCGTCGGGCTCGTTGTACTGCGGGGTGCTGTTGTCGCCGGTGACGAGGACGGCCTCCACGCGGCCGGCGTGGTACAGCTCGGCGGCGGCGTCGAGGCGGTGGGCGAGCCACTGCGTGGGCTCGCCGTCCGGGCGCAGGCCGGCTCCGAAGACGACGGCGACGGGGGCGCGCGGGGTGTCGCCCACGGCCCGCACCCGGTCGTCGGCGGTGAGGTGGACCCAGGCGGAGGGGAGGGTGGCGAGGACGGCCAGCACCATGAACGCCTGCAAAGCACGGCGCTTGCCGCGGACCGTACGGGGAAAACGCGGGCGGAAACGGCCGGGGCGGCGCTGCGGGCGTGCGTCGGTCACGTCTCTCACACGTTCGGGGCGGCGGGCGAGTTCCCTGCCCGGACACCCGTCCGTGTGACACATCCGGAAAACGTCCGAAAAGCGGCGGAACCCGTGCAGTCGGGCGGCGTAAGACAGTTCGGGGTCGGAATCGTGGCTCCTTCGTTATGGCGAACGGCGCAACATACCGCCGGGTTCGCGCATCTTTAGCAATGAGGTCCCAAAGAGGTCTGTTAGCTCCAGGGGGAAGTCTGATGCGCTCCGCGCTACGCCGGTTCCGGCGATGTGCCCTGTCCGCCGCCGCCGGCACCGCCGTCGCCGCGATCGTGCTCACCGGTTGTTCGGGAGAAGGCCAGGCGGCCTCCGACGGCCCGACCGACGAGGCGTCACAGGAGGAGTCCGGCGCCCCGGAGGACGGCGAGGGCGAAGGTGAGGGTGAGGGCGAGGAGGAGGAGCCCGCCGAGCAGGTGGTCTTCGACTACGGCGACGAGTCCGACGACGTGCGGGAGTTGCAGGCCCGGCTGGCCCAGCTCGAGCACTTCGCCGCCCAGCCCACGGGGTACTACGGGGACGTGACCCTGGGCGCGGTCTCGGAGTACCAGCGCGCCTCGGGCATCGAAGTCTCGGGCACGGTCTTCGAGGGCACCTGGGAGGCGCTGACCTCCGAGACCGAGGAGCCCAGCCAGGAGGAGCTGTTCCCCCCGGAGCCCGTCTTCGACTACGGGGACAACTCCGACGAGGTCCGCGAGCTCCAGGCCCGCCTGCGCCAGCTCGACCACTTCGACGAGAACCCCACGGGCTACTACGGCGACGTGACCACCGCCGCCGTGACGGCGTACCAGAACGCCTCCGGCATCGAGGCCACCGGCACCGTGTTCCAGCCGATGTGGGACGCGCTGCGGGCCGAGACCGAGACGCCCACCCAGGAGGAGATGTTCCCGCCGGTCGAGGTGCCCGACGTGGCCCCGGCCCAGGACCTGGACGAGCGGTGCCTCGAGGGCCGCGTGCTGTGCATCTCCAAGACCAGCCGCACGCTGTCCTGGGTAATCGACGGCGAGGTGCAGATGACCGTGGACGTGCGGTTCGGCGCCGAGGAGACGCCCACCCGCGAGGGTGAGTTCGAGGTTTACTGGAAGTCGCGCAACCACCACTCCACGCTGTACGACTCGCCGATGCCCTACGCGATGTTCTTCGACGGCGGCCAGGCGGTGCACTTCTCCCAGGACTTCGCCGCCAACGGCTACAACGGCGCCTCCCACGGCTGCGTCAACGTCCGGGACGAGGCCGCGATAGCGCAGCTCTTCGACGAGGTGAACGAGGGCGACCGGGTCATCGTCTACTGGTGACCGGCCCCCGGCCCCGGCCGGCTGACGGGACGTGACGCGCGGGCCGCCGGGGCCTCTTCCCCGGCGGCCCGCGCGTCTTTTCCGCCACGGGAATCGCGCCGCCCCGGGAATCCGCGTCCCGCCAGGGCCGGACGGGTGAGGTCCGGGCGACAATGGCCCCATGCGTTACATCATCATCGGCGCGGGAGCGGTCGGCGGGGCGATCGGCGGGCGGCTGCACGCGGCCGGACACGACGTGGTGCTGGTGGCGCGCGGGGCGCACGCCGCCGCGGTGCGCGAGGAGGGCCTGCGTCTGCGGACCCCGGACGAGTCGCTGACGCTGCGGGGCATCCCCGTCGCGGAGGGCCCCGAAGCGGTTCAGCTGCGCCGCGACGACGTGCTGCTGCTCGCGGTCAAGACGCAGGACTCGGTGGCGGCGCTGGACGCGTGGGCGGGGCGGCCCGTGGCGCGCGGCGGGACGGCCGGGGAGGTGCTGCCGGTGTTCTGCGCGCAGAACGGGGTGGCCAACGAGGAGCTGGCCCTGCGCCGCTTCCGGCAGGTGTACGGCATGTGCGTGTGGCTGCCCGCCCAGTACCTGGAGCCGGGGGTGATCACGGCCGGCGGCTCGCCGCTGACCGGCATGCTGATCACCGGCGGGTACCCCGGCGGCTCGGACACCACGGCGCGGCGGGTGGCGGCGGACCTGGAGAAGTCGCAGTTCCTGGCCCCGGTGACCCGCGAGGTGATGCGCTGGAAGTACGCCAAGCTGCTGACGAACCTGGTCAACGCCCTGGAGGCGCTGTGCGGCCCGGTGCGCGGCGAGCCGCTGGCCGGGGTCGGGGCGCGCGCCCGGGAGGAGGGCGTCGCGGCGCTGGCGGCGGCCGGCATCCCGCACGCGACGCCGGAGGAGGAGGCCGAGCTGCGCGGGGACCGGGTGCGGCTGCTGCCCGTGGCGGGCGTGGAGCGCGGCGGCGGCTCCTCCTGGCAGAGCCTGCGCCGCGGCGCGGGCTCCATCGAGGCGGACTACCTCAACGGCGAGATCGTCCTCCTCGGCCGCAGGCACGGCGTTCCCACCCCGGTCAACGAGCTGCTCCAGCGCCACGCCAACGACTTCGCCCACCGCGGCCGCCCCCCGGGCTCCCTCCCCGTGGCGGAGCTCCTGGGCGCGCTGAACCCCTGAGGCACGGTCCCGGCTGCCCCGCCCGCCCCGGAAACCCCGGCCGGAACCGCGGGCGGCGCGGGACACTGGGGGTATGTGCCGATCGATCAAGACGCTGCGCGCGCCCGTCACACCCGAGGTCACGGATGCGGATATCCGGGCGGCGGCCCTTCAGTACGTCCGGAAGGTCAGCGGGTTCCGGGCACCCGCGGCCCACAACCGGGAGGTGTTCGACGAGGCGGTGGAGGCCGTCGCGGCGGCCACCCAGCACCTGCTGGACCACCTCCAGGTCCGGGGCGGCGGCGGGCAGGCCCGGGGCGGGGCGGCTCAGAGCTCGTCGAACGGCGCGGCGTAGCGGAACGGGCCGCGCGCCGCCGGGTCGTACGCGCTCAGCGGGCGCGCCTGGAAGTAGTCCCCCCACGCCGGGTCGGGCGACTCGACGCCGTGCGCCGCGGCCGGGCGGAAGCCGAAGCGGCCGTAGAAGCGGGGCTCGCCGAGCAGCACGACCAGCGGCTCCCCCAGCGCGTCGGCCGCGCCGAGCACCGCGTGCATCAGCGCCTGCCCCACCCCACGCCCCTGGCGGTCCGGGGCGACGCTGATCGGGCCCAGGCCCAGGGCGGGCGCTGACCCGGCGGTGCCCCGGGTGCAGACGACGTGGCCGACGACCGCGCCCCCGCCGTCCGGGCCGGGGTCCACATCCGGGTCCACGGCGACCAGGGAGAGGGCGGGCAGCCAGCCCTCGCAGGCGCGCAGGGCGGCCAGCAGGCCGGGCTCCACGGGCTCGCCGCCGCCCGGCCGGGCGAAGGCCGCCGCGGTGACGGCCTGGACCCGGGGTACGTCGGCGCCGGTCTCACGTCGGATGATCATCTGCCCAGTCTCGGCGCGGCCCTTGAGGCCCGCAACGCGATAACGACCGGCCCGGAGCGGCTCCCGGCGCTGTGTCATCCTCGTACCACACCCACCCCAACGGCAGACCCAAGCAGACCCAAGCAGACCCAGCGGAAGAAGCAGAAGGCACAGGTGTTCGAGGACCTGATCGGGCGGGATCACGCCGCCGGCGTCCTGCGCGCCGAGATCGAACGCGCCGTGGCCAGCCACGGCGGCCTGGTGCTGATCGCGGGCGAGCCGGGGATCGGGAAGACGACGCTGGTCACCCGCGCGGCCGGGGAGGCCGCCGGCCGGGGCGCGCTGGTGGTGGGCGGCACCTGCTGGGACACGGGCGAGGCGGGCAACGCCCCCGGGTACTGGCCGTGGGTACAGGTGCTGCGGGCGCTGCGCCGCTCGGCCACGGACGAGGAGTGGGCCGCGGCCCTGGGGGAGCCCTCCGGCGCCCCGGGGGCCGGGCGCGCGGCGGCGGGCGGCGAACTGGCCGCCCTGCTCGGCGAGGCGGGCGCGGAGCGGGCCGGGGCGCCCGAGGAGGACGACGGCGGCTTCGAGCTGTACGACGCGGTGACCAGCGCGCTGGTGGCCGTCTCGCAGCGGCGGCCGGTGATGGTCGTCCTGGACGACCTGCACTGGGCGGACCCGGCCAGCCTGCGGATGCTGCGGTTCGTGGCCCGGCACACCTGGTTCGAGCGGCTGCTGCTGGTGGGGACCTACCGCGACGCCGAGGTCGAGACGGACGGGCACCCGCTGCGCCCGCTGATGATGCCGCTGGTCGCCAAGGCCACCACGCTCACCCTCACCGGCCTGGACCGGGGGGAGGTGGGCGCGCTGATCGAGCGGACGGCGGGCCGCGCGCCGGACGCGGGCCTGCTGGCCGAGGTGCACCGGCGCACCGGCGGCAACCCCTTCTTCGTGGAGCAGACGGCGCGGCTGTGGCACGGCGGGGGCGCGCCCGGCGCGATCCCGCCGGGCGTGCGGGACGCGGTGCGCCGGCGGCTGGCGCTGCTGCCGGAGCGCGTGGTGCGGCTGCTGACGGAGGCGGCCGTGCTGGGGCGGGAGTTCCACCGGCGGGTGCTCAGCGCGGCGGTGGGCGTGCCGCCCGCGGAGGCCGACCGGCTGCTGGAGGGGGCGGTGGCGGCCCGGCTGGTCCTCCAGCGCGGCGGCGGGCGCTTCGCGTTCGCCCACGACCTGGTGCGCGAGACGCTGTACGACGGGCTTCCGCCGGAGGAACGCCGGCGGCTGCACGCCGCCGTCCTGCGCGGCGTGGAGGGCGGAAACGAGGAGGGGCACGAGCGGCGCGCGGGCCACGGCGCGGGCGGCTCCGAGGAGGACGGGCGGCTGCCCCCGGCCGAACTGGCGCGGCACGCGCACCTGGCGGGTGAGGCCGTGGAGCCGGGGCGCGCGGTGGACCTGCTGCGGGCGGCGGCCTCGAACGCCAGCGGCAGGCTCGCGTTCGAGGAGGCGGTCGGGCACCTGCGGCGGGCCTACGAGCTGGCCGCGCGGGTGGACGACCGCCGCCGGGTGGTCGTCGGCCTCGACTACGCGAGCGAGCTGGCCCTCACCGGCGGGCCCCGGGCCGGGGCGCGGCTCCTGCGGGAGGTGGCGGCCCTCGCGCGGGCCTCGCAGGACCCGCAGCTGCTGGCCCGCGTGGCGCTCTCGCTGCACCGGCCCGCGGCGCCGCTGATGCGCCGCCACCTGGGGACGCTGCCGGCCGAGCTGCTCGCGGAGGCGCACCACCGGCTCGGGGCGGGACCCGCCGACGACGGCGCCCCGCCGCCGGTGGACCCCGGGGACCGGGAGGCGCTGGACCGGCTCGCCCGCGAACTGGCCGTGCGCACCGCCGTGCTGGCCCGCCGCGGGCAGGACGACGACGCCCTGGCGTTCAGCCTGTGGGCCCGGCACGACGTGCTGTGGGGGCCGGGCACGGCCGCCGAGCGCGAGGCCCTGACGGACGAGCTGCTCACTCTGGCCCAGCGCGCGGCCGACCCGGACCTGGAACACTTCGCGGCCTCGCTGCGCTGGGTGGCGCTGATCGAGCAGGGGGACCCGCGCTACCTGCGGCAGCTGGCCGAGTTCACCGAGGGCGTCGAGCGCTCCGGGCTGCCGCGCTACCAGCTGTCCTCGGCCGTGGACGAGTGCATCGTGGCCATCGCCCAGGGGCGCTTCGGCGACGCGGCGGAGCGGCTGGCGTTCCTGGAGGGGATGAACCAGGAGCACGAACACGACCAGTACTGGGACGAGTTCGCCCACCACCTGCGCTGGTCGCTGCTGCTCGCGCGGGGCCGCTTCGCCGAGGTGGACGCCCTCCAGCGGTCGCTGCGCGGGCCGTTGCACCCCTACCCCGAGCTGCTGGAGGGCATCACGGCGGCGCAGCGCGGGGACGCCGCGGCGGTGCTGCGGGCGCTGGAGGCCGCCGCCGGGCGGCACTACCCCTCCCACGTGCAGTCGATGTGGCTGCGCTTCCAGGCCCAGGCCGCGGCGCTGACCGGCGACCGGGAGCTGGGCGCGCGGGCCCGGGAGGCCCTGGCGCCGCACGCCGACCAGTGGGCGGTGTCGATGTTCGGCTTCGAGATCAGCGGTCCGGTGGCGCTGTGGCTGGGGGCGCTGGACGCGGCGGAGGAGCGGTGGGACGCGGCCGTTGACGGCTTCACGCGAGCCGCGCGGTCGGCGGACCGGCTGCGGGCCCGCCCCTGGGCGGCCGAGGCCCGAGCCCGGCTGGCCGAGGCGCTGCTCTCCCGCGGCGCGCCCGGCGACGGGGAGGCCGCCGCGGTGCTGCTGGAGGAGGTGTCCGAGGAGGCGGAGCGGCTGGGCCTGGCCCACCTGACCGCCCGCCTGGAGGCCGCCCGCGCCCGAACGGCCGGGGGCGGAAGAAGCGTTGATCAGGGTGCCGGGGCCACGGCGGGAGAACGCCCGCGGCCGGCGCCCGGCGGGGAGGGCGCGCCGCCGGCCGGGGCCGGGGAGGCGGGCGGGGAGTTCCGCTTCGACGGCGCCGTGTGGACGCTGTCCTACGCGGGCCGGACCGTGCACATGCCCGACGCCAAGGGCCTGCGGGACCTGCGGGAGCTGATCGCGAATCCGGGGACGGAGATCCCGGCGGCGCGGCTGCTCAGCCCCGGCGCCGGGGAGGCCGCCCGCCCGGCGGGGAGCGACCCGGTGCTGGACGAGGAGGCCAAGGCCAGGTACCGGCGGCACCTGACCGCGCTGGACGAGGAGATCGACCGGGCCGCCGCCCTGGGGGACGACGAGCGGGCGGCCGGCCTGGACCGGGAGCGGGCCGCGCTGCTGGAGGAGCTGCGTGCCGCCGCCGGTCTGGCCGGCCGCACCCGGCGGCTGGGCGACGAGGCGGAGCGGGCCCGGAAGACGGTGACCGCCCGTATCCGGGACACCCTCCGCCGCCTGGGGGAACGCCACCCCGAACTCGCCGCCCACCTGCGGGAGTCCGTCACCACCGGGACCCTGTGCGCCTACCGGCCGGGCCCCGGCGAAGAGGCTCACTTCCGGTTGTAGATCCGCATCGTCAGGGTGCCGAAGACGGCGATCAGGACCGCGCCTGCCACCAGCGTCCAGACGATCTCGCCGCCGTCCGTGCGCCCGTCCATCATCGAGCGGGCCGCGGCCACCACGTGGGCGACGGGGTTGACGTCCACGAAGCCCTGGAGCCAGCCCGGCATGGTCTCCGGCTCGACCATGACGTTGCTCAGGAAGGTCATCGGGAAGAGGACCATCATGCTGACGCCCATCACCGACTTCTCCGTGCGCAGGAAGAGGCCGAACATCGTCCATATCCAGGAGAAGGCGAAAGAGAAGGCGACCAGCAGCAGGATCGCCCCGGCCACGCCCACGACGCCGCCGTCCGGCCGGTATCCCAGGATCAGGCCGACGGCCAGGATGACCACCGAGGCCACGGTGTACCGGAACATGTCGCCCAGCAGGTACCCCACCATGGCGGCCGGGCGCCAGATCGGGAGGGTCCGGAAGCGGTCGAAGACGCCCTTCTGGATGTCGTTGCTGACCGCGACGCCGGTGTACATCGTCGTCATGACGACGCTCATCACCATGATGCCGGGCAGCAGGTACTGGAGGTACTCCGTGGTCGACCCGGCCAGCGCCCCTCCGAAGAGGTAGGTGAACATCAGCGTCATCATGATCGGAAAGGCCGTCACGTCGAACAGCTGCTCGGGGACGTGCTTGATCTTCAGCATGGCCCGCCAGCCGAAGGTCACGGAGGCGGAGAGGGCGCTCGGGCGCCTGGGCCGCGCCCCCGGCGCGAGCACCGCCTCCAGGGTCTCGGCCGTCGGGACGTAGACGTCCTCGGGGGCGTCCTTGCCCTGGGCCTCCTTGGTGAGGGTCGTGCTCTCGGGGTTGGTCGCGGTGGTCATGCCAGGGCCTCCTGCTTCGCTTCGTTCGTGGCGGTCTTTTCGGTGAGGGCGAGGAAGACCTCGTCCAGGCTGGGCTGGCCCAGGGAGAAGTCGTCCACGGTGATCCCGGCCCTGGTCAGCTCGGCGAGGGCGCGGGAGGCCATCTCGGCCGGGCCGTCCTCGCTGCCGTCGGGCAGGAGCCGCGCGGTGAGCGCGACGGGCTCGGGGTCCAGTTGCACGTGGGTGCGGAAGACCTGGGCCAGCAGGTGCCGGGCGTCCTCGCGCCGGTGGGCGTCGCGCAGCCGGATGTGGACCGAGCCGGAGCCGACGGAGGACTTCAGCTGGCCGGGGGTGCCCTCGGCGATGACCTTGCCGGTGTCGATCACGGCGATCCGGCCGGCGAGCTGGTCGGCCTCCTCCAGGTACTGGGTGGTCAGCAGGACGGTGGTGCCCTGGGCGACCACGGCCCGCACGATGTCCCAGACCTGGTTCCGGCTGCGGGGGTCGAGCCCGGTGGTGGGCTCGTCCAGGAAGAGGAGGTCGGGGACGTTGAGGATGCTCGCGGCTATGTCGAGGCGGCGGCGCATGCCGCCCGAGTAGTTCTTCGCCTGGCGGTCGGCCGCCGCCGTGAGGCCGAAGGCCTCCAGCAGCTGCTCCGCCCTGGCCCGCGCGGCGGGTTTGCGGTGGCCGAGCAGCCGGGCGAGGAGGATGAGGTTCTCCGCGCCGGTGAGGTCCTCGTCCACCGAGGCGTACTGGCCGGTCAGGCTGACCCGGCTGCGGACGGCGTCGGCCTCCCGGACGATGTCGTGCCCGAAGACGCGGGCCTCGCCGCCGTCGGGGCGCAGCAGGGTCGCGAGCATCTTGACGGTGGTGGTCTTGCCCGCGCCGTTGGGGCCGAGCACGCCGTAGACGGTGCCGGCGGGGACGCGCAGGTCCACGCCGTCCACGGCGCGGTTCTCCCCGAAGACCTTGACGAGCCCGCTGGTCTCGATCGCCGGCTCGCCGATGCGCTCACTCATGTCGTTCCTTCCGTGCTGGGGTCTGGTGGTCGGTGCTGGGTCGGTACTGGGTCGGTGGCCGGTGGCGGCCGGATCGGCGCCGCCTCGCGGGCGGTCGAAGGGGTAGACCGGGGGCGCGCCCGGAACTCATCGGTGGTCATGCGATGTACGGCCTCCGGGCTCGGGCCTCGCGCAGGGCCAGGCCCCACCAGGCGAGTTCGTCGAGCATCGCGGTGGCGGCGCGCTGCTGCGGTTCGGTGCCCAGGCCGCCCTCGTCCAGCAGGTCCAGGGCGACGCCGTCCCGGACGGTGACGGTGTGCAGCTCGGTGAAGACGCAGCGCAGGGCCTCCACGGCGTGGATGCCGAGGGAGTGGCTGCCGTAGGAGACGAAGCCCACCGGCTTGGCGCGCCACTCGTCGTAGGCGTAGTCGATGGCCTGCTTCAGCGAGGCGGGGAAGCTGCGGTTGTACTCGGGGGTGACGACGACGTACGCCTCGGCGCGCTCCACGGCGCCGGAGAACCGCCGCATCTGGGGGGTGGCCCGGTCGGGGAAGCGGTCGGGGAAGGCGTAGTCCAGCAGGTCGAGGACATCGAGGTCGATGTCCTGGCGGCGCCGGGCGTGCTCCACGAACCACCCGGCGATGGCCTCGCCGGCCCGGCCCTGGCGGGTGCTCCCGATGATGACGGCAACGCGCAGCGGCCCGCTCCCCGTCTGTCCACCCACGGCGCCCGCCTCCCGTCTCGTTCCCTCGCTGCCTTCACCCGGTAGGCGCGAGACGGGGACTGGCACCCGCGAGACGGGATCCAGCGGGCCGCTGGATGCGCGCTGCCGCATCCAGCGGGAGGCCGGGGCGGGGTCCGGGCCCCGGGCAGGATGAGGCGGGCCGGGGCGGACGCGCGGGGGGCTCGGGCGGGAACGCGGCGGTGGCCCCGGGCGACGGAGCGGGCTCGGCCCGGCCCACCGCCCGAGGGGCGGCGAGCCCGGGCGGAGGCGGGGCTTCGGCGCCCGGTGGACGAGCCGCGGCCCGGGGGTCAGGCCGGGGTGAGGCGGATTTTGGACTGGCCGTGGGGGAGGGATTCCCAGTCGGTCATGAACGTGCCGTGGAGGCCGTGACGGTCGGCCGCCGTGAGGAGGGTCTCGGTGCGGTAGTAGAAGTCCTCGCGCAGGACGTGGTGTTCGCGGCCCTCGGTGCGGTCGAAGGTGAAGTCGAAGAAGCCGCCGGGGGCGAGGATGCGGCCGACGTGGGCGAAGCACTCCTCGATCACGTGCAGCGGCGAGTGCGAGAAGACGCTGTGGGCGTGGACCACGTCGAAGTGCCGGTCGGGCAGGAAGTCGAAGGTGAGGTCCCGGGTCAGCGTGAGGTGGGGAAGCTTGGCCTGGAGCCCGTAGGCGGTGAGGGTCCGCTTCGCGCTGATCAGGATGTCCGGGGAGATGTCGATGCCGTAGTAGTGGCAGGGCTCCAGGTAGTCGATGAAGCGCCAGCCGGCGCGGAGGTTGCCGCAGCCGATGTCCAGCAGGCGGTGCCCCGGCTCCAGGCCGTGGCCCTTGAGGTAGTCGAACTGCATCGCGCCCAGGGCGAGCCAGCGCTCCTGGCTGCGGCTGCCCACCGCGGCGGCCGGGTCCCGGGCGGTGTCCGAGGCCATCACCGCGCGGTAGTACGCCACGTGGTCGCGGTGCACCAGGCGCAGCCAGGCGTCGCGGGCGGTGCGGCGCAGGTGCGGTGCGACCTTGGCGGGATGGCGGGCGGCGTAGCGGATCTTGTGGATCAGGCTGGCCCGATTCACGGACAGTTTGCGGTGGTTGCTGTGCATGGGCGGCAGCCTGACGCACGGGCCCGGCCGTGCCCGGGAGGCGCGCAGCGGGGGCGGCCAAGGTCGCCACGCCCCGGTGACCGCCGCATCGCGCCGGTTGACGCGCCTTGCCGATCGATACCCCTAGGGGGTATACAGGAGGCGGAGGGCAATACCTCCCGCGGGTATCCTGGCCGCAAGGAGCTGAGAGATGACAGTCACCACATCCGCCCCAACCGAGGTCGAGCTGGCGATCGGCGGGATGACCTGCGCCTCCTGCGCCGCCCGGATCGAGAAGAAGCTCAACCGCATGGAGGGCGTCTCCGCCACGGTCAACTACGCCACCGAGAAGGCCCGGGTCTCCTTCGCCGAAGGTGTGACCGTGGACGACCTCGTCGCCACCGTCGAGGCCACCGGCTACACCGCCGCCCCGCCCGCTCCCCCGGCCGGGGACGGCGCGGAGGGCGCGGCGCGGGCCCCGGACGAGACGGAGGAGCTGCGCCACCGCCTGGCCGTCACCGTGGCCCTCGCCCTGCCCGTGATCGTGCTGGCCATGGTCCCGGCCTGGCAGTTCGACTCCTGGCAGTGGCTCTCCCTGACCCTGGCCGCGCCCGCCGTGATCTGGGGCGGCGCGCCCTTCCACCGGGCCGCCTGGACCAACGCCCGGCACGGCGCCGCCACCATGGACACCCTCGTCTCCATGGGCACCCTCGCCGCGCTGGCCTGGTCCGGCTGGGCGCTCTTCTTCGGCGACGCGGGCGTCCCCGGCATGACCCACCCCTTCGAGCTGACCATCGAGCGCAGCGGCGGCACCGACGCCATCTACCTGGAGGCCGCCGCCGGGGTCACGGCCTTCCTGCTGGCCGGCCGGTACTTCGAGGCCCGCGCCAAGCGGCGGGCCGGAGCCGCGCTGCGGGCCCTGCTGGAGCTGGGGGCCAAGGAGGTCACCGTCCTGCGCGACGGGCGCGAGGAGCGCGTGCCGATCGCCCGGCTGGCGGTCGGGGACCGCTTCCTGGTCCGCCCCGGCGAGAAGATCGCCACCGACGGCACCGTCGTCGAGGGCACCTCGGCCATAGACGCCTCGATGCTCACGGGCGAGTCGGTGCCCGTGGAGGTGGGGCCCGGCGACGCCGTCACCGGCGCCACGCTCAACGCCGGAGGCCGCCTGGTCGTGGAGGCCACCCGCGTCGGCGCCGACACCCAGCTGGCACGGATGGCGAAGCTGGTGGAGGACGCGCAGAGCGGCAAGGCCTCGGCGCAGCGCCTGGCCGACCGGATCTCGGCCGTCTTCGTGCCCGTGGTCATCGCGCTGGCGGTCGGCACGCTCGGCTTCTGGCTGGGCAACGGCGCGGGCCTGACCGCCGCCTTCACCGCGGGCGTCGCCGTGCTGATCATCGCCTGCCCGTGCGCCCTGGGCCTGGCCACCCCCACCGCCCTGCTGGTGGGCACCGGCCGCGGCGCGCAGCTGGGCATCCTGATCAAGGGCCCCGAGGTCCTGGAGAACACCCGCCGCGTGGACACCGTCGTCCTGGACAAGACCGGCACCGTGACCACCGGCCGGATGAGCCTGGTCGGCCTGGCCGTCGCGCCGGGCGAGGACGAGGAGGAGGCGCTGCGCCTGGCGGGCGCCCTGGAGCACGCCTCGGAGCACCCCATCGCGCGGGCCGTGGCCGAGGCCGCCGCCGAGCGGACGGGGCCGCTGCCGGCCCCGGAGGGCTTCGAGAACGTCCCGGGCCGGGGCGTGCAGGGCGTGGTGGAAGGGCACGCGGTGCTGGTGGGCCGCGAGCGGCTGCTCGCCGACTGGGCGCTGGAGCTGCCCGAGGAGCTGGCCGCGGCCAAGGCCGCCGCCGAGGAGGCCGGGCGGACGGCCGTGGCCGTCGCCTGGGACGGGCGGGCGCGGGCGGTCCTGGAGGTCGCCGACGCGGTGAAGGAGACCAGCGCCGAGGCGATCCGGCGGCTGCGCGACCTGGGCCTGACGCCGATCCTGCTCACCGGGGACAACGCCGCGGTGGCCCGCGCGGTGGCCGCCGAGGCGGGCATCGACCCGGAGCTGGTCATCGCCGAGGTGCTGCCCGAGGAGAAGGTCGACGCGGTCCGGCGGCTCCAGGCGGAGGGCCGCACGGTGGCCATGGTGGGCGACGGGGTCAACGACGCCGCCGCGCTGGCCACGGCGGACCTGGGCCTGGCCATGGGCACGGGCACGGACGCGGCGATCGAGGCCGGCGACCTGACGCTGGTGCGGGGGGACCTGCGGGCCGCGGCCGACGCCATCCGGCTCTCCCGGCGGACCCTGCGCACGATCCAGGGCAACCTCTTCTGGGCCTTCGGCTACAACGCCGCCGCGCTGCCGCTGGCCGCGGCGGGCCTGCTGAACCCGATGCTGGCGGGCGCGGCGATGGCGTTCTCCTCCGTCTCGGTGGTCGCCAACAGCCTCCGCCTGCGGACCTTCCGCTCCGCAGCCTGACGGCCGCCGCCGGCCCCGGCCCTCCGGCCGGGGCCGGCGGACGAGGGCAGAGGCGGGGGTGACGTAGCGCATCGGGGGCCTCCTGTCCGTGGGGTGTGCCACCATGGGCGATGACCGACAGTGACGATGCTGACACGCGCCACTGACAACGGACGGAACGGGCGGGGGGCCGGGGGCGTTCTCGGAGTGGTACGACGGGGAAGACGCGAAGCACGCGAAAGACGGAGGTTGGCGGACATGCCGATGTGGGACCGGATCAAGGACCAGGCCAAGGCGCGGGTGAGCCAGCGCTCGCCCGGCGGGAGCGGCACGAGCAGGAGCGGTGGCGCGAGCGGGGGCAAGGCGCAACTGGTGAGCGCCCTCAAGGCGCAGCTCGCCTCGGTGAAGACGGAGCTGAAGAGCGGCGCCTTCCGGGACGCCAGCATGGCGGTGTGCGCGCTGGTGGCCGCCGCCGACGGCACGGTCGACGCCGCCGAGCGGCAGCGCGTGGAGTCGCTGATCGTGGGGAACGAGGTGCTGCAGAACTTCCCGGCCGACTCCCTGCGGCAGATCTTCAATAAGCACGTGGACCAGCTGGTGTCGAACTTCTCCTACGGCAAGAACGCCGTGCTCCAGGAGGTCGCGAAGGTGCAGAAGAAGCCGACGGAGGCCCGCGCCGTGATCCAGACCGGCATCGTCATCGCCGGCGCGGACGGGTACTTCGCGCAGGCCGAGGCGCAGGTGCTGCGCGAGGTCTGCTTCGCCCTGGGGGTCCCGCCCGCCGAGTTCGAGCTCTGAGGCCCCGGGGCCGCGGCCCGCGCACGCCCCCAAAACGCCTTTGGTGAGGCGGAGTTGACCCTTCCGTTGACGGGTTGACAGATTTCTTGCCCGGGCCCGTCCCCGGCTTTGCCCGGGCTTGCGCCACGGTTGACCGGCGCGCAGGAGGGTTGCGGCATGCGCATTCACCTCAAGGGCCGCGGCCCCCGTGCCGCGGCGGCCCTCGCCGTCGCCGGCCTGCTGACCCTCGCCGCCTCCGCCGACGTCACCGCCGCCGGCGCGACCCCGGAGGCGGGGCCCGCCGCCGCCAGACCACAGGCTCAGGCGCACCGCGCCCCGACCAGAGCCGAGATACAGGCCCTCTTCGAGGACTGGAACGCGGCCCTGGCCACCGGGGACCCCGAGGCCGTCGCCGACCTCTACGCCCCGGACGCGGCGCTGGAGCCGACGCTCTCCAACGTCATCCGCACCGACCGCGCGGGCATCGTCGACTACTTCGAGCACTTCCTGGCCCAGTCCCCCAGCGGCGAGATCGACCAGTCCTACGTCGAGATCCTGGGCCACGACGCCGCCGTGGACTCCGGCGCGTACACCTTCCACCTCACCGACCCGGCCACCGGCCAGGCCCGGGACGTGGCGGCCCGCTACACGTTCGTCTACGAGCGCGACCGCCACACCGGCGAGTGGCTGATCGTGGACCACCACTCCTCGGCGATGCCCGAGGGCTGACCGGCCCGGAAAGCCGGGAGAAACGGTCTACTGCGGAGGCTTCCGCAGGCTGATGTGCAGCTCCCTCAGCCTGGCCTCGTCCACCGGGCTGGGGGCGCCCATCAGCAGGTCCTGGGCGTTGCCGTTGAGCGGGAAGGCAATCGTCTCGCGGATGTTCGGCTCGTCCGCCAGCAGCATCACGATCCGGTCGATGCCCGGCGCGATCCCGCCGTGCGGCGGGGCGCCGAAGCGGAAGGCCCGCAGCATCCCGCCGAATTCGCGCTCCACGTCCTCGCGGCTGTACCCGGCGATGGCGAAGGCCTTGTACATGATCTCGGGCTCGTGGTTCCGGATCGCGCCCGAGGACAGCTCCACGCCGTTGCACACGATGTCGTACTGCCAGGCCAGGACGTCCAGCGGGTCCTTGCCCTCCAGCGCGGCCAGCCCGCCCTGCGGCATCGAGAAGGGGTTGTGCGAGAACTCGATCGCGCCGGTCTCCTCGTCGCGCTCGAACATCGGGAAGTCCACGATCCAGCAGAAGCGGAAGACGTTCTCCTCGAAGTGCCCGGCCCGGCGCGCGGCCTCCACCCGCACCGCGCCCATGATCCGGGAGACCTCCTCGAACGTTCCCGCGCCGAAGAAGACGGCCGTGCCGGGCCCGGCGTTCAGCCGCCCCAGCAGCGCCTCGGCATCCTGCTCGGTGAGGAACTTGGCGATCGGCCCGGTCAGCGTCCCGTCCTCGCCGACCCGCACCCAGGCCAGGCCCGCGGCGCCCTGGGCCACCGCGAACTCCCCGAGCTGGTCGAAGAAGCGGCGCGGCTGCCCGGCGGTGTCCGGAACGGCCAGGGCGCGCACGTGCTTGCCCGCGAACGCCTTGAAGCCGGAGCCGGCGAAGACGTCCGAGACGTCCGTCAGCTCCAGGCGCGCCCGCAGGTCCGGCTTGTCCGAGCCGTACTTCAGCAGCGCCTCGCGGAAGGGGATGCGCGGGAACGGCGAGGTGACCGGCCGCCCGCCGCCGAACTCCTCGAACAGCTCGGTCATCACCTTCTCGATGACGCGGAAGACGTCCTCCTGCTCGACGAAGCTCATCTCCATGTCGAGCTGGTAGAACTCGCCCGGCGAGCGGTCGGCGCGCGCGTCCTCGTCGCGGAAGCAGGGCGCGATCTGGAAGTACCGGTCGAAGCCGGCGATCATCAGCAGCTGCTTGAACTGCTGCGGCGCCTGCGGCAGCGCGTAGAACTTCCCCGCGTGCAGCCGCGAGGGCACCAGGAAGTCCCGGGCGCCCTCGGGCGAGGTGGCCGAGAGGATCGGGGTGGCCAGCTCGGTGAAGCCCTGGGCGGTCATCTTGCCGCGGATGGCGCTGATGACGGACGAGCGCAGCATGATGTTGCGGTGCATCCGCTCCCGGCGCAGGTCGAGGAAGCGGTACTCCAGGCGGCGCTCCTCGTTGACCCCGTCCTCGGCGTTGATCGTGAAGGGAATCTGGTCAGCGGCGCCCAGGATCTCGACGTCGCTCACCTCGATCTCGATCTCGCCGGTGGGCAGTTCGGGGTTGACGTTCTCCGCGCCGCGGCCCACGACCCGCCCGTCCACCCGGACGACGGTCTCCTTGGGCAACGACCCCAGCCGCTCGTTCACCGCCTGCGCGCCGGGCGCCTCGGGGCGGACGACGAGCTGCACGATGCCGTAGTGGTCACGCAGGTCGACGAAGAGGATGCCGCCCAGGTTCCGGCGATTGTGCAGCCAGCCCGACAGCCTGACATCCGTGCCGATGTCCGCGGAGCGCAGCTCGCCGCAGGTGTGGGACCGGTACCGGTGCATCGTTGTTCGTCCAAGTCGTCGTCGGCCGGGAGGGGCGGAACGCCGGGCGCCCCGCGGTGTCTCAGCGTACCGCCGCGTCCCCGTCCTCCCGCCGCGCGGCCGGGATGCGGCCCAGGCGCCCGGCCTTGAAGTCCTCGAAGGCCTGCGCCAGCTCGGCGTGCGTGTTCATCACGAACGGCCCGTAGTGCGCGACCGGCTCGCGGATCGGCAGGCCGCCGAGCAGCACGATCTCCAGGGACGGGGTGTGCGCGTCCTGCCGCTCGTCGGCCCGGACGGTGACCGTGTCCCCCGCGCCGAAGACGGCCGTCTGCCCGAGGGCGACCGGGCGCTCCTCCGCGCCCGCGCTGCCGCGTCCGGCGAGGACGTAGCCCAGGGCGTTGAACTCGGGCCGCCAGGGCAGGCTGACCCGCGCGCCCGGGGCGACGGTGGCGTGGACGAGGGTGATGGGCGTGTGGGTGATCCCGGGGCCCTCGTGCCCGGCCAGCTCGCCGGCGATCAGCCGCAGGACGGCGCCGCCGTCGGGCGTGGTCAGCAGGCGGACGTTGCCGCCTCCGATGTCCTGGTACCGGGGGGCGGTCATCTTGTCGGCGGACGGGAGGTTCACCCACAGCTGGATGCCGTGGAAGAGGCCGCCGGAGGCGACCAGCGACTCCGGCGGGGCCTCGATGTGCAGCAGGCCGGACCCGGCGGTCATCCACTGGGTGTCGCCGTCGTTGATCACCCCCCCGCCGCCCTCGGAGTCCTGGTGCACGAAGGTGCCGTCGAGCAGGTAGGTCACGGTCTCGAAGCCGCGGTGGGGATGCCAGGGGGTGCCCTTGGGCTCGCCCGGCGCGTACTCCACCTCACCCATCTGGTCCATCATGATGAACGGGTCCAGGTGCCGGTGGTGGATGCCCGCGAACGCCCGGCGCACCGGGAAGCCCTCCCCCTCGAAGCCGCTGGGGGCGGTGGTCACGGCCCGCACGGGGCGGGGAACGGCCGGGGCCTCGGGGGAGGGGACGCGGGGCAGGGTCAGGGGGTTCTCGACGGTGATGGCGGGCATCGTGGCCTCCTCGGGGCGGTCCGCGGCGGGTGCCGCCAGGATAGTTGAACGATGAACAACTGTCGTCGCGACTCTCTTCCCGTCGGCGCCTCCCGCCGGACGCGGACCCGGATCGTCCCGCCGGGCCGGGTCAGCCGTACATCCGCCGCATCGTGTAGTCGACCATCTCCTCCACCGACTTCGCGTCCAGCACGATCCGGTGCTCGCCCTCGAGATCCAGCGCGAAGCCGTACCCCGAGGGCAGCAGGTCGAGCACCTCGCCGCCGGTGACGGTGAAGTAGCGCGACTCCTTCCCGGCGTAGCGGCGCAGCTCCTTGAGGGAGGTGAAAAGCGGGATCACCGGCTGCTGGGTGTTGTGCAGCGCCAGGAAGCCGGGATTCTCGCCGCGGGGGCAGTAGATCTTGGCCCCCAGGAAGATGTCGTGGAATTCCTCGCTGGACATCGCGCCGGAGGTGTACGCCCTCAGCGCGTCGGTGAGCGAGGGGGGCGCGGGCGGCGCCGCGGGCGCCGCCGCCTGCTGCTGCGGCTGCTCCGGGTAGAGCTGCTGGCCCTGAGCGCCGTAGGGCTGCTGGCCCGGGTATCCGGACTGGTCGTAGCCGTACATGTGAGAAAGAGTACTGACCCCCTTCGGGGGAGATGCCCGACGAACGCTTGCGCCTTATTACCCGCGGGTAGCATCATGGGTGCTACCAGTCGGTACCCGCGTCTCAATCTACGGAGCAACGGAGTCGTCGCCATGGGGCACTACAAGTCGAATCTCCGCGACATCGAGTTCAACCTGTTCGAGGTCCTTGGCCGCGACACCGTCTACGGCACCGGGCCGTTCGCGGAGACGGACAGCGACACCGCCAAGACCATGCTCGCGGAGATGGTCAGGCTGGCCGAGAACGAGCTGGCCGAGTCGTACACCGAGTCCGACCGGAACCCCCCGGTCTTCGACCCCGAGACGAACACCGCGCCCCTGCCCGCAGCGTTCAAGAAGAGCTACGAGGCCTACATGAAGGCCGAGTGGTGGCGCCTGAGCATCGGCGAGGAGCTGGGCGGCGTGAACGCCCCGCGCTCCCTGGTGTGGGCCATGGCCGAGAACGTCCTGGGCTCCAACCCGGCCGTCCACATGTACTCCTGCGGCCCGACCTTCGGCCGCGTGCTCTACGACGAGGGCACCGAGGAGCAGCGCAAGATCGCCCAGCTCCTGGTCGACAAGCAGTGGAGCGCCACCATGGTCCTCACCGAGCCGGACGCCGGCTCCGACGTGGGCGCCGGGCGCACCAAGGCCGTCAAGCAGGAGGACGGCAGCTGGCACATCGAGGGCGTCAAGCGCTTCATCACCTCCGGCGAGAACGACCTCGCGGACAACATCATCCACTTCACGCTCGCCCGCCCCGAGGGCCACGGCCCGGGCACCAAGGGCCTGTCGCTCTTCATCGTGCCGAAGTACGACTTCGACTGGGAGACCGGCGAGCTGGGCGAGCGCAACGGCGTCTACGCCACCAACGTCGAGCACAAGATGGGCCTGAAGGTCTCCAACACCTGCGAGATGACCTTCGGCGCCAACCACCCCGCCAAGGGCTGGCTGCTGGGCGAGAAGCACGACGGCATCCGCCAGATGTTCAAGATCATCGAGTTCGCGCGGATGATGGTCGGCACGAAGGCCATCGCCACCCTCTCCACCGGCTACCTCAACGCCCTGGAGTACGCCCGCGAGCGCGTGCAGGGCGCGGACCTGACCCAGTTCATGGACAAGCAGGCCCCGCGCGTCACCATCACGCACCACCCCGACGTGCGCCGCTCGCTGATGACGCAGAAGGCGTACGCCGAGGGCATGCGCACCCTGGCCCTCTACACGGCCACCGTCCAGGACGACATCCAGGTCGCGGAGGCCGCCGGCGAGGACACCTCCACGCTGAACGCCCTGAACGACCTGCTGCTGCCGATCGTCAAGGGCTACGGCTCGGAGAAGTCCTACGAGCAGCTCGCCCAGTCCCTCCAGACCCTGGGCGGCTCCGGGTACCTCCAGGAGTACCCGATCGAGCAGTACATCCGGGACGCCAAGATCGACACCCTCTACGAGGGCACCACGGCGATCCAGGGCCAGGACTTCTTCTTCCGCAAGATCGTGCGCAACGAGGGCAAGGCCCTCTCCGCGCTGGCCGAGGAGATCAAGAAGTTCCTCGCCGAGGCCCCCGGCGGCGAGGAGCTGGCCGGCGCCCGCGAGCACCTCACCGCCGCCCTGGGCGAGCTGGAGGCCACGGTCGGCGTGCTGCTGACGTACCTGGCGGGCACCGAGAAGGACGTGAAGTCCCTCTACAAGGTCGGCCTCAACACCACCGAGTTCCTGCTCGCCTCCGGCGACGTGGTGGTCGGCTACCTCCTGCTGCGCGGCGCGGCCGTGGCCGCCGCCAAGCTGCCGGACGCCTCCGCCAAGGACCGGCCGTTCTACCAGGGCAAGATCGCCGCCGCGAAGCACTTCGCGGCCACGGTGCTGCCCGGCGTCGCCCTCGCGAAGACCATCGCGGAGGCCACGGACCTTTCCCTCATGGATCTGGACGAAGCGGCCTTCTGACACCCACGCCCCGGCCCCTTCACGGATCCCCCCGGGCCCCGGTCCCCGCCCATGGGACCGGGGCCCGGGCCCGTTCCGGGCCGCCGTCAGGCCGTCAGGCGCTCCTCCAGGCGGACGGTGACCGTGTCGCCCTCCTGTTTGCCGATGGCGCGGCGGGTGGCCGCCTTCACCGGGAGCTTGTGGGTGCCGTCGCCCAGGGCCATGAAGGCGCTCCGGAAGGGGTGGCCGTCGATCGTGCCGCGGACCTTCACCAGGCCGCGGGTGCCGAAGAACTCGGCCGACTCGGGCCACACCACGTACGTCCAGCCGCCCTTTTCCGGGCTCTTCCGCAGGGTCGCGGTGAACTGCTTGTCCATTCCTGCCTCCGCTCGCTCGGCGTTCACCGGATAGGACCGGGGCACGCGGCAGAACTCATCGCTCCGGCCGGAAGTCCGCGGTGCCCCTCAGTCCTCCGGCTCGGACGCCGCCGTGCCCTCCTCCTCCGCCGTCTCCTCGGCGGACTCGGCGCCGCGCTCCGGGCGGCACCGGACGGGGTCGCGGAGTTCGGTGCAGGGGCGGTGGCCCTCGGCGCGGATGATGTCGCGGCCGACCTGGTTGGTGAGGTAGCGCAGGATTCACCGCCCGTTGGGCCGCCCGTCGCCCCGGCAGCCCGGGCACCCCGCCCCTGCGGGGCTCCCGCCCGGCCAGGGGCGTCCGGCCCGATCGGTCCTTATGCTGATCCCCATGACTGCGCGCGCACCCGCCTTCGATCGGGCCCACACCGACGACCTGATGGCGTTCCTCGCGGCCTCCCCCTCCCCCTACCACGCGGTGGCGAACGCGGCGGCGCGGCTGGAGAAGGCCGGGTTCCGGCAGGCCGAGGAGACGGCGGCCTGGGACGGCGCGGCGGGCGGGCGTTACGTGCTGCGCGGGGGGGCGCTCATCGCCTGGTACGTGCCGGAGCACGCGACGGCGGCCACCCCGTTCCGCGTGATCGGGGCGCACACCGACTCGCCGAACCTGCGCGTCAAGCCGGTCCCCGACACCGGGCGGCACGGCTGGAAGCAGATCGCCGTCGAAATCTACGGCGGCACGCTGCTGAACACCTGGCTCGACCGCGACCTCGGCCTCTCCGGGCGGCTGAGCCTGCGCGACGGCCGCTCGGTGCTGGTCGACGTCGACCGCCCGCTGCTGCGCGTCCCCCAGCTCGCGATCCACCTCGACCGCGGGGTCAACGACGGGCTGAAGCTGGACCGCCAGCAGCACATGACCCCGCTGTGGGGCATCGGCACCCCCCGCGAGGGCGAGCTGATCGCGTTCCTGGCCGCCGAGGCGGGCCTGGCGCCCGGGGAGGTCGCCGGCTTCGACCTGATGGCGCACAGCGTCGAGCCGCCCGCCTACCTCGGCCGCGACCGCGAGCTGCTGGCCGGCCCCCGGATGGACAACCTCCTGTCCGTGCACGCCGCCACGGCCGCCCTGGCCGCCGTCTCCGCCCACGGCGCGGGCCTGTCGTTCATCCCCGTGCTCGCGGCGTTCGACCACGAGGAGAACGGCAGCACCTCCGACACCGGCGCCGAGGGCCCCCTGCTCGGGACCGTGCTGAAACGATCCGTGCACGCGCGCGGCGGCGGCTACGAGGAGCGCGCCCGCGCCCTGGCCGGCTCCCTGTGCCTCTCCTCCGACACCGGGCACGCCGTCCACCCCAACTACGCGGAGCGGCACGACCCCACGCACCACCCCATGGCCGGCGGCGGCCCCCTCCTGAAGGTGAACGTCAATCAGCGCTACGCCACGGACGGGGCGGGCCGCGCGGGCTTCACCGCCGCCTGCGAGCGCGCCGGGGTGCCCTGGCAGAGCTTCGTCTCGCACAACGCCATGCCCTGCGGCACGACCATCGGCCCGATCACCGCGGCCCGCCACGGCATCGCCACCGTGGACGTGGGCGCGGCCATCCTCTCCATGCACTCCGCCCGCGAGCTGTGCGCCGTGGCCGACCCCTACCTGCTGGCCAACGCCATGACGGCCTTCCTCGACCCGTCCTGGCGGGCCTGACGGCGGACGGACGACGGCCTGACGGCGGCCGGCGGACCGGCGACGGACCGGCGGCGACCCGGCGACGGGCCGTCAGAGAACCCCCGAAACCCGGGCGTCACGGCGGCGACATGGGCAGGTCGCGCGAGCGGGAGCGGTGCTCTCCCGAGGTTCTCCACCGGCAGGGGAGGGCCCTAGGATTCGTCACCAGAAACATTCACCCGCCGCGCCGGCCCGGCGTACGGTGTGAACTTCCAAGCCAGCAGCGCCGAACCGCCACGAGGGGTCCCGTGACCGTGCAGAGCCTTCAGCCGTCCATCGACGCCTGGACCCAGTCCATCGAGGCGATATCCGAGCTCGTCTCCTCCCTCGTGGACGGCGAGTGGAACCGCCCCACGGAGTGCCCCGGCTGGTCCGTGCGCGACGTGGTCTCCCACGTGATCGGCGGCGAGTGCGAGGCGCTGGGCGACCCGCGGCCGATCCACACCCTCCCCCGCGACCTCTACCACGTCACCGACGAGACCACCCGCTACCTGGAGGTCCAGGTGGACGTGCGCCGGCACCACACCGGCCCCGAGATGACCAGCGAGCTGGAGTACACGATCATCCGCCGCTCCCGGCAGCTGCGGAACGAGCGCCGCAAGCCCGAGGACGTGATCAGCTACCCGCTGTACGGCAAGACGACGCTGGCCGATTTCCTGCAGGCGCGCGTCTTCGACGTGTGGACCCACGAGCAGGACGTGCGCCGGGCCCTGCGCCGCCCCGGCAACCTCGACTCCCCCGCCGCCCACATCGCCCGGGACGTGCTGCTGACGCGGCTGGCCAAGGTCATCGCGGAGGACGCGGGCGCCCCGCGCAGGTCGGCGTTCGTCTTCGACGTGCACGGTCCTGTGGAGTTCCTGCGCACGGTCCGGGTGAACGACGAGGGCCAGGGCTCGGTGGACAGCAGCCCGTCGCTGGGGCCGCTCGTCACCTTCACGCTGGACTGGGAGACCTTCGCGCGGCTGGTCAGCGGCCGGGTGCGCGGGCGCCGCGTCGCGGACCGCCTCAAGATCGAGGGCGACGCGGACGTGGCCGAGCGCATCATCACCAGCTTCCCCCTGGCCCACTGACCGGTGCGCCCGGGGGCCGGGCGCACCGAGGACACGGGGAACACCGGGGACGCCGGGAAGCCGCGCCCGCGTAGACACGCCTGCCCCTGGCGTTGCGCTACGCGCGTAGCACCATCGCTGAACGCCTGCGGATCGGCCGGGGAACGGCCGTGGAACACCCCCGCGTCTCCCGTCCTCCCGCCCCGCGCCCCGGCGGGACCCCGCGCGGCCCGTGCGCGTCGGCCGCGCGTGTGCGGCGGGTGTGTGCGCGGTGGGCGCGTGTGTGCAGGTCCCCGCCGTGACCCAACTTGTCAGCGCGGGCCCGGAGCGGGTTTGATGACCGGGGGACAGGGCCGAACAGGGCGAGGAGTCGATGGCACAGGAGCAAGGCGCGGGGGGCTCCGGCGCGGACGAGCCCGAAGCGCCCGACTCGGCCTCGCTGTGGGGCAACAATGGCCTCGTCGGCGAGGGGCGTTACCGCCTGGTGAGCCGGCTGGGCCGGGGCGGCATGGCGGAGGTCTTCGCCGCCGAGGACGTGCGCCTCGGGCGCGCGGTCGCGGTGAAGCTGCTGCGCTCGGACCTCGCCGAGGACCCGGTGTCCAAGGCCCGCTTCACGCGCGAGGCGCAGTCCGTGGCCGGGCTGAACCACCACGCCGTCGTCGCGGTCTACGACTCCGGCGAGGAGCGGGTCGGCCCCAAGCTGGTGCCGTACATCGTGATGGAGCTGATCCACGGCCGCACGATCCGCGAGCTGCTGAGCGAGTCCGACGCGCCGCCCGCCGAGCAGGCCCTGACGATCGTCTCCGGCGTGCTGGAGGCCCTGGCCTACAGCCACCAGCACGGCATCGTGCACCGCGACATCAAGCCGGCCAACGTCATCATCACCGACACCGGCAGCGTCAAGGTGATGGACTTCGGCATCGCCCGCGCCCTGCACGGCGCGGCCCAGACCATGACCCAGACCGGCATGGTGATGGGCACGCCGCAGTACCTCTCCCCCGAGCAGGCGCTGGGCAAGGCCGTGGACACCCGCTCCGACCTGTACGCGGTGGGCTGCCTGCTGTTCGAGCTGCTGACCCGCCGCCCGCCCTTCGTGGGCGAGACCCCGCTGGCCGTGGTCTACCAGCACGTGCAGGACCAGCCGCGGCTGCCCTCGGAGCTGTCGGAGAACGCCCCGCCCGAGCTGGACGGCCTGGTCATGCGGTCGCTGGCGAAGGACCCGGACGACCGGTTCCAGACGGCTGAGGAGATGCGCGGCGTCGTGCAGTACGCGCTGCGGATGCTCCAGGAGCACGGCCCCCGCACCGGCGGCCTGTGGAACACCGGCGCCATCGCCGGCGGCCCGACCCCGCCGATGGGCACCCCGGCCGGGGGCGCGCCCACCGGCCGCCACCCCGGCGCGGACACGCCGACCGGGCAGTACGCGGCCCCGCTGCTGCTGGGCGACCCCAGCGGCGGCGGCGACGGGTACGACGGCTACGACGGCCGGGGCGGGCCCGGGGGCAACGGCCGTCGCGGGCGTCTCATACTGGTCGCCCTGCTGGCGCTGGTGGCCATCGGCACCGGGGTGCTGATCGCGGCCAACCTCGGCGGCGGGGAGGACCCGGGCGGCTCGCCCGGCGAGACGGACACCTCGACCACGGGCAGCACGCAGGACGACGAGACGGCGGACGAGAGCCCGAGCACCGGGGACGAGGAGTCGGCGGACCCGACCGAGGACGACTACGTCCCGCCGACGCAGGACTACCCCACCGAGACCGGGGACGAGACGCCCAGCGCCACCCCCACGGACCCGACGACCGAGCCCGAGACGCCGACCCCGACGGAGCCGACGCCGAGCGAGCCGACGGACACGGGAGGAACCGCCGGACACCGGGGGCACCGACGAGGGTGCTGACGGAGGCGCCGACGAGGGCACCGACCAGGGGGGAGCGATCGGGGATCCCGGGGGCGGCCCCGGCGGCGAGGAGGCCGGAGGCGCCCTGGAAGGTGCCAGCGACCCGAACGGCCAATGAAGGCCGACACGCAGGCCCGGCTCCCCGAGCGCACCCTGACCCACCTGCTGGAACGCTATGGCGCGGGCGAGCCCGTGGCCTGCGAGCGCGTCGCCGAGGGCCTGCTGAACCGCGGCTACCGGCTGGCGACCACCCGCGGGCACTTCTTCCTCAAGCACCACCTCGGCGGGGACCCGGAGACGGTCATATCCCTGGTCAGGCAGCACCGCGCGACCGCGGCCCTGGCCACGCTCGGCCTGCCCGTGGCGCCCCCGCTGGCGGACCGCGACGGCCGCACCGTGGTCGTTCACGGGCACCGCAGGTACGCGCTGCACCCGTGGGTGGAGGGCAGGCACCGGGACGGGCGGGAGCTGAGCCCCGCCCAGAGCCGCCGGCTCGGCGCGCTGCTGGGGGGCGTCCACCGGGCGCTGGAGCACGTCATAGCACGCTCGCCACTGCGGCGGTCCCCGGCGGGGGAGTCCGCCGCGCCCGCCGACACCCAGGCGCTGATCGACCAGTTGCTGGCGCGGGTGCGGGGGAGGGCGCGGCGCACCGGCTTCGACGAGCTGGCCGAGCACCGGCTGCTGGAGCGCCGGTCGATGCTGCGCGCCCACGCGCACCTGCGGCCCGGCAGGGCCGAGGTCCCGGCCGAGGGGTGGGTGCACGGGGACTTCCACCCGCTGAACCTGCTCTACCGGGCCGAGGGGCCCGTGGAGCCGGTGGCCATCGTGGACTGGGACCGCCTGGGGGTGCGACCGCGCGCGGAGGAGGCGGTGCGGGCCGCGGCGATCTTCTACCTGCGCCCGGACGGCAGCCTGGAGCTGCCGAAGGTCCGGGCCTACGCCCGCGCCTACCGCGCCGCGGGCGGCGCCTCCCCGGCCGAACTCGCCGCCGCCGTGCGGCGGGTGTGGTGGGAGCGGCTGAACGACTTCTGGATGCTGCGCTGGCACTACGAGCGCGACGACCACCGCGCGGACCCCCAGTTCCCGGCCGCCGCGGCCCTGGTGGTGTGGTGGACCCGCAACGCCCGCGCCGTGCGCGACGCCTTCTGCGACTGAGGCCGCGGCCGGCTCAGCGGCGCTGTTCGGCCTGGCGGCGGGCCACGTACGCGGCGGCCTGGGAGCGGCGTTCCATGCCGAGCTTGGAGAGCAGGCTGGAGACGTAGTTCTTGATGGTCTTCTCGGCCAGGTGCAGCTCCTCGCCGATGGCGCGGTTGGTCAGGCCGTCGCCGATCAGGTCCAGGATGCGGCGCTCCTGGTCGGTGAGCCGCTCCAGCCGGTCGTCCTCCGCCGCCGCGCCCTCCCCGGGCGCGCCGCCGCCGCGCAGCCGGGCCAGGACCCGCAGGGTGGCGTCGGGGTCGAGCAGGGACTTGCCCGCGGCCACGTCGCGGACGGCGCTCAGCAGCTCCGTTCCCCTGATGGCCTTGAGGACGTAGCCGGAGGCGCCCGCCATGATCGCCTCGAACAGCGCCTCGTCGTCGGCGTAGCTGGTGAGCATGAGGCACTTGACGTGCTCGTCGCGGGAGCGGACCTCGCGGCAGACCTCCACGCCGCTGCCGTCCGGGAGGCGCACGTCGAGCACGGCGACGTCGGGGCGGGCGGCCGGGATCCGGGCCATGGCCTCGGCCGCGGTGCCGGCCTCGCCGATCACCTCGATGTCGGGTTCCATCGCGAGGAGGTCGTGCACGCCGCGCCGGACGACCTCGTGGTCGTCCAGAAGAAAGACGGTAATTTTTCCGTTTTCTGGCACATTGAGCAGTGTCGCACAGGACGTCCGGGCCCGCGTCCCGCCGGATTCCCTTCCCGCGGGCCCGCCTGGCGCGTTAACGTGCAGGTGTCCTCCCGCCCTGTCAGGCTGGGCCCAGTGCCGTCACCCCGCACCGGGAAGTACTTGGATTTCCAGGTAAATCCGCAGGTCAGGGGCGCTTTCGTAGCTTGTGGACCCACTGGATACCGTGCTCTCATGGGGCCGGAGAACGGGACACGACCGGGACACACATCCGCTCGGTTCCGTCCGCGCCGCACATCACCCCCCGTGCGCCGTACGGGACCGGGCTGGCCGTTCCGGCCGCCCGGCAGACCCCGGGGGCCGGACCGACGGAGGAGCACGAGTGACCGTGGATAGCACAGCAGCGCGCGGCACCCCCCGCCGCAGCACCACCCGGAGCACCGGCACGAGCGACAGGACGGCCGCGGCGGCGAAGCCCGCCCGGACCGCGAAGAAGGCCGCGGCGGCGGAGGGCGCGAAGCCCGCCCGGAAGACGGCCGCGAGGGGCGCGGGGAAGACGGCCGCGAAGACGGCCGCGAAGACGGCGGGGAAGGCCGCGGCGAGGCCCGCGGGAGGCGTACGCCCGGCCGCGGCCGGCGGCGGGGCTCCCGAGATGGTGCAGCTGCTCACCCCCGAGGGCGAGCGCGTCACCCACCCGGACTACGCCCTCGAGACCACCCCCGAGCAGCTGCGCGGCCTGTACCGCGACATGGTGCTCACCCGGCGCTTCGACGCCGAGGCCACCGCCCTCCAGCGCCAGGGCGAGCTGGGCCTGTGGCCCTCGCTGCTGGGCCAGGAGGCCGCGCAGATCGGCTCCGGCCGGGCCCTGCGCGACGACGACTACGTCTTCCCGACCTACCGCGAGCACGGCGTGGCCTGGTGCCGCGGCGTGGACCCGACGATCCTGCTGGGGATGTACCGGGGCGTCAACCACGGCGGCTGGGACCCGAATTCGAACAACTTCCACCTCTACACGATCGTCATCGGCTCCCAGACCCTGCACGCGGCCGGGTACGCAATGGGCGTGGCCAAGGACGGCTCGGACGCCGCCGTGATGGCGTACTTCGGGGACGGGGCCTCCAGCCAGGGCGACGTCGCCGAGGCGTTCACGTTCGCCGCCGTCTACCAGGCGCCGGTGGTCTTCTTCTGCCAGAACAACCAGTGGGCGATCTCCGAGCCCACCGAGCGCCAGAGCCGGGTGCCGCTCTACCAGCGGGCCAGCGGCTACGGCTTCCCCGGGGTCCGGGTGGACGGCAACGACGTCCTGGCGGTCCTCGCGGTCACCCGCGCCGCCGCCGAGCACGCCCGCACCGGGCAGGGGCCGACGCTGGTGGAGGCGTACACCTACCGGATGGGCGCGCACACCACCTCCGACGACCCGACGCGCTACCGGCGGGACGAGGATCTGGAGATCTGGGAGGCGCGCGACCCGATCCTGCGGCTGCGGCGCCTGATGGAGCGTGAGGGCGCGGCGGACGAGGGGTACTTCGCGGAGCTTGAGGCCGAGAGCGACGCGCTGGCCCGGCGGGTGCGCGAGGTCATCCGGTCGATGCCCGACCCCGACCCGATGGCGATGTTCGAGCACACCTACGCCGACGGCCACGCGCTGGTCGACGAGGAGCGGGCCCAGTACGCGGCGTACCTCGCGTCCTTCGCCGACCACGAGGGGAGCAACTGACATGGCCGCGGAGACCGTGGAGACGGCGGCGAGAGAGACGGCCGGGCCCGCGTCCGGGAGCCGGGCCGGGGAGCGGATGGCCGTGGCGCGGGCGCTGAACGCGGCGCTGCGCGGAGCGTTGGACAGCGACCCCAAGGTCCTGGTGATGGGCGAGGACGTCGGCAAGCTGGGCGGCGTCTTCCGCGTCACGGACGGGCTGCAGAAGGACTTCGGCGAGGACCGGGTGATCGACACCCCGCTCGCGGAGTCGGGGATCATCGGGACGGCGATCGGGCTGGCGTTGCGCGGGTACCGGCCGGTGGCCGAGATCCAGTTCGACGGGTTCGTCTTCCCCGGGTACGACCAGATCGTCACGCAGCTCGCGAAGATGCACGCCCGCTCGCTGGGCACGGTGAAGCTGCCGGTCGTCGTGCGCATCCCCTACGGGGGCGGCATCGGCGCGGTGGAGCACCACAGCGAGTCGCCGGAGTCGCTGTTCGCGCACGTGGCGGGGCTGAAGGTCGTCTCCCCCTCGACGGCGGGCGACGCGTACTGGATGCTGCGCCAGGCGATCGAGTGCGACGACCCGGTGATCTTCTTCGAGCCGAAGGCCCGGTACTGGGACAAGGGCGAGGTGGACCCGGAGGGCATTCCGGGGCCGCTGCACGCCGCGAAGGTCATCCGGCCGGGGACGGACCTGACGGTGGTCGCGTACGGGCCGACCGTCAAGACGGCGCTGGCCGCGGCCGTGGCCGCTGAGGACGACGGGGTCTCGCTGGAGGTGATCGACCTGCGGTCGGTCTCGCCGCTCGACTTCGACACCGTGCAGGCCTCGGTCGAGCGGACCGGGCGGCTGGTCGTCGTGCACGAGGCGCCGGTCTTCTTCGGCGCGGGGGCCGAGCTGGCGGCGCGGATCACAGAGCGGTGCTTCTACCACCTCCAGGCGCCGGTGCTGCGGGTCGGGGGCTTCCACGCGCCCTATCCGCCGGCGCGGATCGAGGAGGAGTACCTTCCGGGTCTGGACCGGGTGCTGGACAGCGTCGACCGCGCCTTGGCGTACTGACGTGTTGTGGCGAGAGGGAGAGTCATGACCATGACCACACAGCGCTACCGCGAGTTCAGGATGCCGGACGTGGGGGAGGGCCTCACGGAGGCCGAGATCCTGAAGTGGCTGGTGCGGCCGGGTGACGCCGTCTCCGACGGCCAGGTGGTGGTGGAGGTCGAGACGGCGAAGGCCGCGGTCGAGCTGCCGATCCCCTACGACGGCCTGGTGCGCGAGCTGCTCTTCGAGGAGGGCGCCACGGTCGACGTGGGCACGCCGATCATCACCATCGACACGGCGCCCTCCGCGGGCGGCGAGGCCCCCGCGGACTCGGACTCCGGCGACGGGCCTGCGGCCCGCCAGCCCGTTCTGGTCGGCTACGGCGTCTCCCCGCAGCAGACGCGCCGCCGCCCGCGGAAGTCGCCCCCGGGCGCGCCCGCCGACGGCGGCCCTGCGGCCGGGGCCGGATCCCCGGCCCAGCCCGGCTCGCCCGCCGGGGCGGGTGCCCCTGGCGGGGCGGCGCCTGAGGCGAACGCCGGTGCCGCGGGCCCCGGCCGCGCTGCGCAGACCGGCGCGGACGCTGCGCCTGGCGGCGGCCTTCCGGCGGGCTCGCCCTCCGGGGCAAGCGCCCCGCCTCCGGCGAACGCCGGCCCGGGGTCCGGGGCCCCGGGCCCCGGCTACGCCGCGCAGACCGGCGCGGGCGTCGGCGGGGCCGGCCATGGCGCGGCACGTGCCGTGCCTGGCGGCGCGGCCCTCGGTACCGGGCCGGGTGCGAACGCCCCGGGCGACGCGCCGGCGGTGGGTTCGCCCGCTGTCGGGTACGGCCCCGCGCAGGCGGGCGCTCCGGCGGCCGGGGCGGGCCTTGCCCCGGCGGGTGGCCGTGCCGGGGTCGGGAACGGCTCCGCCGTGCAGGCGGGCGTTCCCGGGGTGGCCGGGCGGAACGGCGCGGCCGTGCGTGGAGGCGGGGCCGTGTTGGCCAAGCCGCCCGTGCGGAAGATGGCCAAGGATCTGGGGATCGATCTGGCGACCGTGGCTCCGACCGGAGCCGGGGGCATCGTGACCCGCGAGGACGTGCAGGCCGCCGCCGAGGCGCGGGCCGCCGCCACGGACGTTCCCCCAGCGCCGCAGGTGACGCAGGCCCCCGCCACGGACGTTCCCCCCGTGGCCCCTGCGCCGCAGGCAATGGCGCCGCAGGCAACCGTCCCCGGGGAGCGGCGGGAGCCGGTGAAGGGGGTGCGGAAGGCGACCGCGCAGGCGATGGTGGAGAGTGCGTTCACCGCGCCGCACGTCACCGAGTTCGTCACCGTGGACGTCACCCGCACCGTGCGCCTGGTCGAGCGGCTGCGGAAGGACCCGGACCTGGCCGGGCTCCGCGTCAACCCGCTGCTGATCGTCGCCCGCGCGCTGCTGATCGCGATCCGCCGCAATCCCGGGGTCAACGCCGCCTGGGACGAGGAGAACCAGGAGATCGTCCACAAGGACTACATCAACCTGGGGATCGCCGCGGCCACCCCCCGCGGCCTGATCGTGCCGAACATCAAGGACGCCGGCTCCAAGTCCCTGCCCGAGCTGTCCCGCGCGCTGGCCGACCTGGTCGCCACCGCCAAGGAGGGCAGGACCTCGCTGGCCGACATGCGCGGCGGCACGGTGACCATCACCAACATCGGCGTCTTCGGCATCGACGCCGGCACCCCCATCCTCACCCCCGGGGAGTCGGCCATCCTCGCCTTCGGCGCGATCCGCGAGCAGCCCTGGGTGCACAAGGGCAAGGTCGTGCCCCGGCACGTCACCACCCTCGCCCTCTCCTTCGACCATCGCCTGGTCGACGGGGAGCTGGGCTCCCGCGTGCTCCGGGACGTCGCCGACATCCTGGAACGCCCCCGGCGCCTCCTCACCTGGGGCTGAACGACCGGCTGAACGACCGGCCCAGCGCCGGCCGGCGCGAACGCGAGCCGCCCCCGGCCCCGCCACACGAGGCGGGACCGGGGGCGGCCGTTCGTCCGAAGGAGTAGCCGGAATCAGAGGTAGGGCCCCGAGCGCGCGCCGCCGCGCTTCTCCCCGGGCTCCCCTTCCCCGTCGTCCGGCGGGATCGCGCCGGGCGGCAGGGCCCGCCGCATCTGCTCCAGCTGGGCCCGCGCCGCCATCTGCTGGGCGAACAGCGCCGTCTGGATGCCGTGGAAGAGGCCCTCCAGCCAGCCGACCAGCTGGGCCTGCGCGATCCGCAGCTCCGCGTCGGTCGGCACGGTGCCCTCCGTGAACGGCAGCGAGAGGCGGCTCAGTTCGGCCACCAGCTCCGGCGCCAGGCCCTCCTCCAGCTCCTTGACCGAGCTGGCGTGGATCTCCTTCAGCCGGGCGCGGCTCGCCTCGTCCAGCGGGGCGGCCTTCACCTCCTCCAGGAGCTGCTTGATCATGCTGCCGATCCGCATGACCTTCGCCGGCTGCTCCACCATCTCGGTCACGGGCATCTCGGCGGGCCCCTCGCCGCCCTCCCCGTCCCCCCGGGGCGAGGCGTGGCCGATAGCCATCCCGTCCGGCCCCACGACCAGGATCTGGGAGTTCTCCTGCGGTGGTTCGTTCCTCGGCTGAGTCATACCCCCATCATGCAACGGCCGTCACCCCGCCCGCCGCGCGAGGTGGATGCGGGAGCGGGTCAGCAGGGCCGCGACCAGGCAGGCGACCAGCGGAACCACCACCAGGAGCTGGAGGAAGGTGCCCCAGGGCAGCTCGATGAACAGCGCGGGGCGCGCCCCGTCCGCCCAGCCCTGCGCGACTCCCTGCTCCCAGAACGCCACGTCCGAGCGGTGGTCGGCCAGCCGCAGCCCGAGCGCGGGGATCAGGCCCGAGGCCGCGCCCAGCAGCACGCCCATCGCCGCGATCACCCCGCACTGGAGGCCGGAGAGGGTGCGCCGCACCCGGGGCGTGGCCCCCACCGCCGCGAGGGTGGCGAGGTCGGCCTCGGAGTCGGCCTGCGCCAGCCCGGTGGCGATCCCGGCCGCGCCGAGGGTGATGATCATCGCCGCGACGGAGAGGATCAGCAGCGCGGCGGTCGGGTCGCCGTCGTAGCCGTCCTCCACATAGAGGGAGGGCGGCGTCCCCAGGGCGGCCAGGCCGGCCTCCAGACGCTGCTGCTCCTCGCCCGTGGGCACGCGCTCGGTGGAGTAGTAGACCGTCGTGGGGATGACGGTCAGGCCGGCGTCCCGCGCGGCCTCCGGGGAGATCAGCGGCGGCAGGCCGTAGCTCTCGCCCTCGGCGCGGTGGGCCGGGAAGGCGGCGGTGACGTCCGGCTCCTCGGCGATCTCGCCGTCCTCGCCGTACTCGGGGGCGCCCTCCCACACCCGGGTGGTCACGGTGCCCTCCGCGTCCGTCCAGCGGTCGGAGAAGACGACGGCCTCGCCGGCCTCCAGGGCCGCGGCGGCCTCCCGCACCTCGTTCTCCGGAACGCCGAGCACCCGCAGCAGCTCGGGCCCGCCCACGGCCATGCCCGAGCCGCTGGAGAAGCCGCCCTCGGCCTCGCAGCGCCAGTCCTGGCCGTACTCCAGCCGCTGGGCCTCGGTCAGGTTCTCGGAGCCGGGCGCGTAGAGGGGGCAGACGTGTCGCTCGGGGACGACGACCTCGGCCACCCCGCAGTCCTCGCCCGAGAACACGTCGCAGTCCCGGGCGGGAACGACCTCCCCGCGGTCCGCGCGCTCCGCGACGGGGAGCTGCCGCTCGGCCAGCGCGGCGGCCCGGTCCAGCGCCGCGCGGTCCTGCTCCTCCCAGGCGGTGAGCGAGACGGCGCCCTCCGGCAGCATGGCCTCGTACCGGGCGCGCTGCTCGGCGTCGTCGCTGATCATGTACGTGGCCACGGCGACGGTGCCCGCGACGGCCGCGAGCACGGCGGCGACGGCCGGGGCCGTTCGCCCGCGGTTCCGCGCGGCGTCGCGCAGGGCCAGCCGCCCGGACAGGGGCAGCCGGCGGCCGAGCCGTCCGAAGAGGCCGACCAGGACGGGCGTCATCGCGACCAGGCCCAGCTCGGCCAGGACCGCGCCGACGGCCACCACGGTCGTTCCGTCGAACAGCGCGGCCCCGGCCGTGGCCAGCGCCGCCCCCAGGACGAGGGCCACCGCGCCGGTGACGGGCAGCGCGCGGTTGGCGCGGCGGGTGCCGCGGCGGCCGGTCAGGGACTCCAGCACGGGCGAGCGGGCGGCGTTCAGCGCGGGGACGAGGGCGGCCAGCAGGCCGACCAGCACGGCGAGCCCGGCGATCGCGGCCTGCTCGGCGAGCCGCAGGTCCCAGGCGCCGAAGCGGCTGCCCGCCTGGCGTTCGATGAGCGGGTGGGCGGCCAGCGTGAGCAGCAGGCCGCCGGCCACGCCGACGACGGCGGCGACGGCGCCGAGCACGACGCCGCTGGCGAGCATCACGGCGCGCAGGTGGCGGCGGTCACCGCCGTTGGCGCCCATCAGGCCGAGCTGGCGGCGGGAGCGGCGGGCGCCGACGGCGAACGCGGGCCCGGCCAGCAGGCAGATCTCCAGGATGATCAGCGAGACGACGGTGACCGCGGCGGCCACCACGCGGCCGTCCACCGCGCTGCTCGCGTACGACCGGTCGCCCTCGGCGTACAGCGGGACCTCGGAGTCGGGCGGCGGGTTCGCCACGACCGCCTTGGACTCGGCGGTGAGGCCCTGCTCGTTGGCGGCGACCACCATCTCCCAGGTGACGGCCCCGCCCGCCCGCGCCGGCACGTCCGCGAGGAGGGCGGTCCCGCCGAGGTAGGCGGACCTGCGCTCCTCGGGCAGCGCGGCGAGCAGGGAGCCGGGGAGTCCGGTGACCTCGGTGGCGTCCAGGGAGCCGGGCAGCTCGTAGGCGCCGACGATGCGGAAGGTCCGGTCCCCGTCCCGCAGGCGCAGCTCGGAGCCGACGTGCAGGCCGCTCTCGTCCAGGAAGGACTCGGTGGCCATCACCTCGGCCGGGTCCTCGGGGTAGTGGCCGCGCAGCAGCGTGATCATGCCCTCAGTGACGGGGCCGGCCTCGACCTCGCGCAGAACGCCGGACATCAGGCCGGAGCGGGTGTGGACGACGGCCTCGGTGGACTCGTCGGAGTACACCTCGGTGCCGGGCGGCAGGAGCGCGCGCAGCCGTTCGGCGACCTCGCCGGGGGTCGTGGGCCGCGCGTCGGGGAGGCCCTCCGTCTCCGGGTCGACGTACAGCACCTCGTCGGCCTCGGGCGACTGGAGCACGGGCGTGCCGTCGGTCTCGACGCGGAAGCGCGCCTCGGCCCGGCCCATCTCGCGGGTGAGCTGCTCCTGCGGGGACAGCTCGCTGCTGCGCAGCGCCAGGTCGGCGGCGCTGACGCCCAGGATGGGCAGCGCGATCATGGCCACGACCAGGGCGCTGCGGCCCTTGGCACGCACCGCCTCGCGGCGGGCTATGCGCAACGCCAGGCGCCAGGTGGTCAGCCTGCCGCCGCGGGCTCCGCTCACTGTGCCTCCCTGGTCGCTTCTCCGCCCGCGCGGCACAGCGCGGCTCTCGTCGTCGGCTGCGGCCCGGCAGCCGCACGTGCGACGCTCATGAGGTGACCTCGCCGGTCAGCAGCGACTCGGGGTCGGCGGCGACGGACTGGTCGACGACGGTGCCGTCCCGCAGGAAGACCACCCGGTCCGCCCAGGCCGCGTACCGCGGCTCGTGGGTCACGAGCACAACCGCCGCCCCCTCGTCGCAGCGCTTGCGCAGCAGGGCCAGGACGGCCTCGCCGGTCTCGGAGTCCAGCGCCCCCGTCGGCTCGTCGGCCAGCACGAGGCGGCGTTCGCCGACCAGGGCGCGGGCGATGGCCACCCGCTGCTGCTGGCCGCCGGACATCTCGTCGGGGAAGCGGTCCACGAGCTGCGGCAGGCCGATCTCCTCCAGCGCGGCCAGCGCCTCGCGGCGGGCCCGGCGCGCGGGGACGCCGTCCAGCTCGCGGGGCAGTGCGATGTTCTCGGCGGCGGTGAGGGCGGGGATGAGGTTGTAGTCCTGGAAGACGTAGCCGACGCTGGTACGGCGGACCTTGGCCAGCCGGGCGCGGCTGAGGCGGCCCAGGTCCTGGCCCTCGACGAGCACCTGGCCGCCGCTGGCCCTGTCCAGCCCTCCGGCCAGGGTCAGCAGCGTGGACTTCCCGGAGCCGGAGGGGCCCATCACGGCGACGAACTCCCCCGTGTGGACGGTCAGATCGACCCCGCGCAGGGCCTGCACGGCGGCCACGCCCGCGGCGTACACCCGCGTCAGGCCGACCAGGCGCAGGACGGGCTCGCGGGCGGCGGCGACGGCCTGGGCCGGGGACGCCTCGGTGGTGGTCACGACGCGGCTCCCCTCTCGGCGAAGCTGTCCCGGCTCTCCTGGGCCTCCGCGGGAACGGCCCGGGTGGCGGCCGTCGGCGCCGCGGCCCGGCGTTCGGCGGCGAGGCGCACGAGGCGGGCCTCGCAGTGGTCGAGCCAGCGGGCCTCGGCCTCGGCGTGGAAGATCAACTGCTCCAGCACGAGCAGCCAGGCGATGTCCTGGCCCGCGTCCCCGCCCGGCTCCTGGGCGGCGGCCAGCGCGCGGGCCTTGAGCCGGGTGTAGTCCTGCATGACCTTCAGCGTGTGGCGGCGCTGGCCCTGGATGATGCCGCGCACGTCCACGCCGGGGCTGCCGACGGCCATCGCGAGCTTGATGGCCAGCTCGTCCCGCGACGGCTGCGACCGGTCCACGGGCCGGGCGAACCACGCCCCCAGCTCCCGCCGCCCGGCCTCCGTGATCGCGTACAGCTGCTGCTTGGCGTCCCCGCCCCCCTCGGGCCCGATCAGCCCGTCCCGCTCCAGACGCCCCAGCGTCGTGTACACCTGCCCGATGTTCAGCGGCCAGGTAGCTCCCGTGCGCGACTCGAACTCGGCACGAAGCTGCGAGCCGTACCGCGGCCCGCTCTCCAGCAGGGCCAGTAGCCCGTAACGGATCGACATACCGAGTATGTATACCCAGTATGCTTCTGCGGGGCAAGCCCGCTCGGGGCCGACCGCGGGGCGGGGACCACGGCGGGGGGCCGACCGCCGGACCGGAGACGGGACTTGCCGCGGGAGCCGCGCCTTGCGTTCCCGGGACCGGGACCGAAGCGGCGGCCGGAAGGACGCGAGGGGATCCGTCACCGAAGGACGGGGAGGCAGCCGGCCGACACGATGGGGGCACCCGTCGGCCGGGCGCCCCCGAGGGCCGGCCCGGAGACGGCCGTCGGGCGGACGCGGCCCGGGCCCGAGACCGCACCGGGAGCCGGGACCGGCCCACCGCGAGGCACCGCCGGGCGACGTACCGCGACGCGGCGGGCCGCGGGATCCCGCGCTCCAGCGCCCGCGCGCCGAGCACCGGCCGGCCGTACGCACCGCGGAGCGATTCCCGACCGGCCGGAGGCCGGAAGGCCCTGCGGGCGGCGCCGGGCGTGCGCGCTCGGCGGGGCGACGACGGACCGGCGGGGAGGGCGTCATCCGCGCGCGGCGGGGGCAGGGGCAGCGCGGGAAGCGCTATGCGCGGCGGAGGCGGTAGCCGAGGGTGCCGAGGCCGAGGCCGAGGCAGGTGAGGCCGGCGCCGAGGGGGAGGACCGGGAGGATCTGGCCGGTCGGCTGGGCGGCGTGCGCCGGCCTGCGGGGGGCGGGCTCCGAGCGCTCCGCCGGGCGCGGCTCGTCGTTCGCGACGGCGGCGGCCACGGAGGGCACGAGCACGGCCATCAGGGCCGCCGCGGCGAGCACCACTCCCACCCACACCCGCACTGGTCCGCCCCTTCGCACGTTCCGATGACTGTTATCAGCATCACATGAGCGGAGGAATCGGGCATCTCGGGACAGGGGGACGTCAGCGAGTGAGGACGATCTTTCCCACGTGGTCGCTCGCCTCCATCACGCGGTGCGCCTCGGCCGCCTCGGCCATCGGGACCCGGCGGTCCACCACGGCCCGCACCGACCCCCCGGCCAGCAGCGGCCAGACGTGCTTGCCGACCTCCCCGACGATCTCGGCCTTCTGCTCCGCGGGGCGGGCCCGCAGCGAGGCCGCCGTGACCGAGGCCCGCTTGGCCAGCAGCGCCCGCAGGTCCAGCTCCGCCCGCACCCCGCCCTGGAAGCCGATGATCACCAGCCGCCCGCCCGTGGCCAGCGCCCTGACGTTGCCCGCCAGGTACTTCGCGCCGATGATGTCCAGGATCACGTCGGCCCGCCCCGCCAGCTCCTCGGCGAAGTCCCGCTCGCGGTAGTTGATCAGGACGTCCGCGCCCAGCTCGCGGCAGCGCTCCAGCTTCGCGGCGCTGCCCGCCGTCACCGCCACCCGCGCCCCGGCCGCCTTCGCGAGCTGGATGGCCAGCGTCCCGATGCCGCTGCCGCCGCCGTGCACCAGCAGCGTCTCCCCCGCCTTCAGCCCGGCCATCATGAAGACCGTGGACCAGACGGTGGCGGCCACCTCGGGCAGGGCCCCGGCCGTCGTCAGGTCCACCCCCGCCGGCGGCGGCAGCACCTGCCCGGCGGGCACGGCGACCAGCTCGGCGTACCCGCCGCCCGAGAGCAGCGCGCAGACCTCGTCGCCCGGCCGCCAGTCCGTCACGCCCTCGCCGACCGCCGCCACCCGGCCCGCGCACTCCAGGCCGGGGTAGGGCGAGGCGCCCGGCGGCGGGTCGTAGAAGCCCTGCCGCTGGAGCACGTCCGCGCGGTTGACCCCGCTCGCGGCCACCTCGATCAGCACCTCGCCCGGCCCCGCCACCGCGTCGGGCACCTCCGCCCACACCAGCGCCTCGGGGCCGCCCGGTTCAGGAATCGTGATCGCATGCATGCACCGGACGCTACCCGTCAGAGGTAGATCTGGCGCCCGCAGCCCCGGCAGAACGTTTCTCTGTCCCGCGTCTCCAGCTCCCGGTGGTCGCACCGGTACGGCGCGGCCAGCTCCTCCAGGTCCCGGCGGCGCTCCTCCTCCCGCGCCAGCAGCATCAGTTCGGCGATGCACCGGCCGCAGGCGTACAGGTCGCCCTCCGCGACCGGCGTGCGCAGCGGGCCGATCCACAGCACCCTGACGTTCTCCCGGCGGCAGTAGAGCCAGCAGCGCCCGGTGACCCAGTCGCTCGCGCTGGGGGCGCGCAGACCGATCTGCACCGCGACCCCGCTCATGCCGCAGCCCCCTCCTGTGTGTGACGGCTCGTACTGAGAACCGCACGCCCTCCGCCGCGCTGCCCGCTGCCAGCCATGTGACCACTCCGTCCGACATGGGTACTTACCTTGCGTACTCCCACCATCACCCTCCGGGAACCCGAATGACAGGCTTTCGGGGTTTCCAGCCGGTCCGGAAAGTCAGAACTTCAGAAAGTCAGAAAGAAGACAGACAGGTGAACGTGTGTCCCGGCAGTGAATCCACCGACGGCTACGCCTATTTCGGCCTGGAGGTCAAAGAGGCGCGGCTGCACGCCAAGCTCACCCAGAAGGAACTCGCCGACGAGACGCACTATCAGCCCCCCTACATCAGCAAGGTGGAGAACGGCCTGCTGCTGGCGAGCGAGCAATTCGCCGTCGCCTGCGACCGCGTGTTCAACACCTCGGGTTTCTTCGCGCGCATGCGCGAGCGGATCTCCCGCCACGAACACCCGTCCTGGTTCGAGCCCTACGTGAAGTGGGAAGTGCAGGCCGAGACGATCCTCAACTACAGCGCAAACCTGGTCGCGGGCGTTCTCCAGACCGAGCGCTACGCCTACGCGATCTACCGCCACGCGCACCCCACCGCCTCCGAGCAGTGGGTGAAACGCAAGGTGGAGGCCCGGCTGCGGCGCCACGAGATCCTGGAGCGCCCCAACCCGCCACTCCTCTGGGTGATTCTGGACGAGTGCTGCCTGCGCCGCGTCATCGGCGGCCGGGAGGTCATGCGCGAGCAACTGGGGCGCCTGCTCTCCGAGGCGGAGTCCCCGCAGGTCACCGTTCAGGTGCTGCCGTTTTCCGCGGGAGCCCCGCCGGCCACCGAGAGCTTCATTCTCCTGACCTTCGCGGAGGAGGCGGGAGTGCTCTACGAGGAGTCCTGGACCGGCGGCCGTGTGATTGACTCTGCCGCGCAAGTGGCGGAGGCGTCAGCGGCCTACGATCGACTGCGGGCTGACGCCATGTCACCCGGCGATTCGCTGGCCCTCATCAAAAAGGTGATGTTGGAGGAGTACTCCTGATGAAGAGCACGATCGACCTCTCCGCGGCAGCGTGGGTCAAGTCCAGCTACTGCAGCGGAAACGGCGGCGAGTGCGTGGAATTCGCGCCGGGCGTCGCCGCGGCGTCCGGGGTCGTCCCCGTCCGCGACTCGAAGGACCTGCGCGGCCCGGTGCTCGCCTTCGCCGCCGGCGGCTGGGCCGGCTTCGTCTCCGCCCTCGCGGCGGGGGAGCTGGCCGCCCGCTAGGTCCGCGGCCGTCCGCGCCGCGGACCCTCGGAGGACAACGGTGCCCCGCCGCCCGACCGGGCGGCGGGGCACCGTCACGTCGTCGGGAGTCTCAGGGGGATCAGGAGGAGAAGAACAGGCCGGAGAGGCCGCCCTTGCGGCGGTGGTGGTAGTGGCCGCCGTGTCCGTGCTGGGGGGCGCCCCAGGCGGGTCCCTGCTGGTAGGGCTGCGCGGGCGGCGGAGGCGGCGGCGGGGCCTGGGGGGCGGCGGCCTGGGGCGACCACTGCGCCTCAAGCTGCGTGATGTGCTCCAGCTCGCCGTAGTCGAGGAAGATCCCCCGGCAGCCGCTGCACTGCTCGATCTGGACCCCGCTCCGGGTGTACGTGTGCATCGGGGCGCGGCACTTCGGACATTGCATGCTCGGCTCCATCGTTGATGTGGTGGCGTTCTCACCCTACGACAGGGCGGCGATCCGCAGGCAGGACTCCAGCAGAGCCAGATCCTGCTCCCCGGGCGGGCGGCCGTCGCGGGCGGAGCGGACGAGCGCGAGGGCCGCGTACTGCGCGGTGAGCGCGCGGGCCGGGCCGTCGAGCCAGGCCCACGGGTCCCCGGCGGGGCCGCCGCCCGCGGCCCGGTAGGCGCCCAGCAGCCGCTCCCAGTCGGCGCCGGGCAGCAGCCCGGCGGCGTACCAGGCGGCGGGCCGGGCCAGGTCCCAGGCGGGGTCGCCCACGCCCAGGTCGTCCACGTCGATCAGCCGCCAGTCCCCCTCGGGCGCGGGGTGCCGCACGAGCTGCCCGAGGTGGAAGTCCCCGTGGCAGAGGGCGCCGCCGGGTGCCTCCGGCAGAACGTCCGGGCTGGGGCCGGCGCTGTCCCCGGCCCGGTCCCCGGACCCGGCGTCGGCGGCGGCCTCCGGCAGAACGTCCGGCCGTTCCCCGGACCCCGGCTCGGCGGCCGGGGCGCCGGACGCCGCGGCAGCGCGTGCCTGCCCGGTCGCGGAGGCGGCGACGGTGGTGGCCAGGATCTGTTCCGCGGCCTCGCGGGCCTTCGCGTGGGCGGGGTCGGTGGGGGCGCGGCGGAGGCGGGCGAGGGCGCGCGCGGCGCGGGCGGGGGCACCGGCGGGGGGGCGGGGGCCGAGGGCGGCGAGGTCCGTGGCGTGGAGGCGGGCCAGCAGCGTTCCGGCCGCCTCCCACGGGACGGCGGCCGGGTCGACGGGCGCGCCGTAGGGCCAGCGGGTGACCGGGCGCCCGTCCGGGAGCCGGTCGGGGCGGGCGGGGCGCAGCGGGGGCAGCAGCACGTCCGCGAGCGCGGGCGAGGCGGCGGCCCGCAGCCGGGCGGCCAGCGTCCCAAGGTCCGTCCCGGCCGGGTGCGCCTTGGCCACGGCCTCCCCGACCCGCACCACGGTCACCTCTCCCCGGTCCGCCAGCACTTCCGGCTGCCCCGGCGGCAGCGACCGCGCCAGCGCGACGGGGGCGGAGGGGGCGTTGCCGGAACCGGGGGCGCTGCCCGCGTCCGGGGCGTTCACCGGCTTCCGCCGGGCCCGGCGGGTCCGGCGGGTCCGGCGGGTCCGGCCGCGGAGCGGCGCACGCACGCCTCGATGCCGTCGAGGAGCAGGCCGAGGCCGTGGCACAGCACGGCCGCGCGGGCCTCGGGGGCCTCCCGGTCGAGGCCGCCCGCGCGCCACAGCGCGGCCACGGCCGGGTACCGGGCCTCGTCGAAGTGGTCGCGCCAGAACGCCTGTCGCGCGGCCCACCACGCGTCCTCGGTCTGGCCGCTCTCCCGCTCGGCCTGCCCGGCCGCGGCCTCGGCCGCCGCCGTCGCGCCGACGAACGCGGCGACCGCCCCGGCCGTCGGCGAGACCCGGTCCGGCGGCAGGCCGATCCCGGCGAAGGCGGCGATCAGGAACTCCTCCTCCGCGAACGTGCCCGGCCCCAGCGGTGGCCGCACCGTGGAGACCTGGCCGAGCCAGGGGTGGCGGCGGTGCACCGCGCGCGTGCGCTCGGCGTACAGCTCGACCCGCGCGCGCCAGCCCTCGGGGGCCGGGTCGCCCGGCCCGGGGAGGGCGCGTTCGGCGAGCACCGCGTCGACCATCAGATCCAGCAGCTCGGCCTTGCCGGGGATGTGCGTGTAGAGGGACATGGTCCCGGCGCCCAGCTCCTCGGCGACCCGCTCCATCGACATGGCGGCCAGGCCGTCCCGGTCGGCGACCGCGACGGCCGCGGCCACGATCTGGTCCACCGCGAACCGGGGCCTGCGCCCCCGCGCCGGGCGGGCGGGGGCGGCGGCGCGGTGGCGCCAGAGCAGGTCGAGGGTCCGGGCCGGGTCGCCGGCGCCGCTGCGTTCCATGGCTTGATTCTATTTTCCCGTATGGCATACGGTAATAAGCATGCGCGTACTCATCACAGGAGCGACAGGACACGTGGGACGCCTGGTGGCCGCGGGAGCCGTGGCCGCCGGGGCACAGGTGCGGGCGCTGACCCGCGACCCCGGAGCCGCTGCGGCGCTGCTGCCGCCGGAGGCCGAGCGGGTGGCGGGCGACCTGCGCCGGCCCGAGGGACTGGCGGCGGCGCTGCGCGGGGTGGAGGCGCTGTACCTCTTCGCGGTCCCCGAGACGGCGGCCGAGGTGGTGGACGCGGCGAAACGCGCGGGCGTGCGCCGGGTCGTCACCCTCTCCTCGGGGGCGGTCACCTTCGGGATCGACACGACCTACCACCTGCCGGTGGAGCGGGCCGTGGAGGCCTCGGGGCTGGCGTGGACGCACGTGCGTCCCGGGGAGTTCATGCTGAACCGGCTCTGGACCTGGGGCCCGTCGATCCGCGCGGAGCGGACGGTGCGGGACCCCACGCCCGACGCGGCCTGGGCCCCGGTGCACGAGCGGGACATCGCGGAGGTCGCGCTGGCCGCGCTGCTGGAGGAAGGGCACGAGGGCGCCGCGTACACGCTCAACGGCCCCGGGACCCTCAGCCGCAGGGCCCAGGCGGAGGCCATCGGCGCGGCGCTGGGCGAGGAGGTCCGCTTCGAGCGGGTCACGCCCGAGCAGGCCCGCGAGGAGTACCGGGCGCTGGGCGGCTTCGCCGCGGAGCACGCCGACCTCCTGCTCGGCTTCCGCGACTACGACGGCTCCCCCGCCGACCCCTCCGAGTCCTCGGACTCCTCCGACCCCTCCGCCCAGGACGACCAGCCCTTCGGCGGCCCCCTCCCCACGGCGGCCGACGTCCTGCACCGCCCCGCCCGGACGTTCGCCCAGTGGGCCCACGACCACGCGGAGGACTTCCGCTAGCCCCCGCGGGCGGCCGAGGCCCCCCGGGGAAGGTCAACGGCGGGGAATGCGCCAGGTGCCCGGACCCCGGTCGGGGGGCTTGGGGGCGGGAGTGGCGGCCGTTTCCTCGGCGACGCGCTGGATGACGACGAGGCGGTCGGTGAGTTCGAGGCGGGCCGCGGCCGGGTCGTCGAAGGGGATCAGGCGGTGGCCGCGTATCACCGAGACGACCAGGTCCTCGCACTCCCGCGGCGAACGCCCGGCCTCGGCCCGGGTCACGGGCCGCTCCCGCAGCGACAGCCCCTGGCCGTGCTGGATCAGGTCCTCCATCACCGCGCCGCTGCTCGGGCTGATCATCGAGAGCCCGAGCAGCCGCCCCACCGCGCTCGCGCTGGTGATCACCGAGTCGGCGCCGGACTGCCGCAGCAGCGGGACGTTCTCCTCCTCCCGGACCGAGGCCACGATCCTGACCTTCTTGCTCAACTGCCGGACGGTCAACGCCACCAGCACGGCCGTGTCGTCCCGCTGGGTGGAGATGACCACCTGCCGGGCGCGGTCCGCGCGGGCGCGGACCAGGACGCCGCTGCGGGTGGCGTCGCCGATGACCCCGGCGTAGCCCTCGGCGCCCGCCTGCTCGACGACGGCGGCGCTGGGGTCGACGATGACGATGCGGTCCCGGTCCAGGCCGGCGCTGATCAGCGTCTCGGCCGCCGATCTGCCCTTGGTGCCGAAGCCGACGATGACGGTGTGGTCGCGCACGTTCTTCCTCCAGCGGGCCAGGCGCCACTCGATCCGGGTGCGTTCGGTCAGCACCTCCAGCGTGGTGCCGACCAGGATGATCAGGAACAGGACCCGTAGCGGCGTGATCAGGAAGGTGGTGATCATCCGCGCGCCGTCCGAGGCGGGCACCACGTCGCCGTAGCCGGTGGTGGAGAGCGAGACGGTGACGTAGTAGAGGACGTCCCCGAAGTCCACGTGGCCGTCGTGGTTGTCGGTGTACCCGCCGCGGTCCGCCCACACCAGCAGGACGGCCAGGCCGAGAACGCCCGTGGCCAGGGCGATGCGCTGGATCACCTGGGCGAGCGGGCCGGCCGTGCGGCGGGGGAGCTGGATGCCGTGCGACTGCTCGTCGGGGCGGGAGCGGCCGGGGCGGGGGCGGGGCGCGGGGAGTCTCATCGGGGCGGTGCGGCGGGGAAGGCCCGCTCAGGCGAGCGGGAGGTCGAGGAGGCGGACGCGGTCGCCGGAGGCGGCGCCCCCGGGCGGGATGACGGCCAGGGCCGAGGCGGCGGCGATGCCGCGCAGCATGGCGGGCCCGGCGTAGCTCAGCGGGCGGGCGCGGCCCGGCTCGGGGCAGGCGACCGGGACCAGCCGGGTGTCGCGGGGGTGGCCGCGGACCTCCTCGGTCAGCCGGGCCGGACGGGGCTCGGGCAGCGGCCGGTCCGCCAGGGCGTTCAGCAGCGGCGCGGCCAGCGTGAGCAGGCCGGAGACGGCGGCCAGGGGGTTGCCGGGGAGGCCCACCAGGGGCGTTCCGCCGGGGAGTTCGGCCAGCAGCATGGGGTGCCCGGGGCGGACGGCGACGCCGCTGACCAGGAGCTGGGCGCCCAGGCGCTCCAGGACGCCGCGCAGGTGGTCCACGGGCCCGGCGGCGGTGGAGCCGGTGGTGACGACGAGGTCGGCGCGGCTGCCGGCGACGGCCTCGTGCAGCGCGTCGGCGTCGTCGCCGATCCGGCGGGTGACGAGGACCTGCGCTCCGAGGGCGGTCAGCCAGGGGCCGGTCATGGGGCCGAGGGCGTCGCGGACGCGGCCGTCGTGCGGCAGGCCGCGGAAGAGCAGCTCGTCGCCGAGGATCAGCACCTCGGCGCGGGGCCGGGGGCGGACGGCTAGCTGGTCGTACCCGGCCGCGGCGGCCAGGCCGAGGGCGGCGGGGGTGAGGGCCGAGCGGGCGGGCAGCAGTTCGGCGCCGGTGCGGCACTCCTGGCCGCGCGGGCGGATGTCGGCCCCGGGCTGCGGGGTGGGGCCGCGCAGCTCGCCGTCCGCGGCCGTGCCGTGTTCGCTGCGCAGGACGGCGGTGGCGCCGTGGGGGAGCCGGGCGCCGGTGGCGATGGGAACGGCCTCCCCGTCCGTGAGCGGGGCGGAGGGCGGGGCGCTCCCGGCCAGCAGGCCGGGCCCGGGGGCCAGGCGCCAGGGGCCGGGGCCCGCCACGGCCCAGCCGTCCATGGCCGAGGTGTCGAACGCCGGCAGGTCGGTGAGCGCGGTCAGCGGCGCGGCCAGGGTGTGGCCGAGGGCCAGGTCGAGCGGGAGGCGGCGGGGCGGCAGCGGGCGGACGGCGCGGTGGGCGGTGGCCCGGGCGGTGTCCCAGCCGGGGGTGACCAGGCCGCCGTGGTCCTCGGGAGGCGGGGTGCGGCGCGGGCGGGCGAGGCCGGGCTCGCCGGGGGCCTGGGCGGGCGCCTCGGGGTCCTGACCGGGCGCGGCGCCGGGCGCGGGCGGTGCCGCGGGGGCGTGCGCGGGTGAACGCCCGGGGGCGGGCCGTCCCGGGGCCGAACGCCCGGGGGCGGCCGGGCCGGGCGGGTGCGGGCCGTTGGCCAGCGCGAGGGCGTCCTCGAACGCGTCGCCGCTCACGGGCGCGGCTCCCCGGGCCCCGCGCCGCCGGGCTCGGGCGCGCCGCCGCGCGGCAGGCCCCCGGGCCGCCCGGCGGGAGGCGCGCCCTCGGCGGCCTCCTCGCGCCAGCTCTCGGCCAGGGCCGAGACCTTGCGGGCGGCGTCGGCCGGGACGATGCCGTGCAGGGCCGCGGCGTAGCCGATGAGGAAGGTGGTCAGCGGCGCGGCCGGGCGGGCCACGCCGTGCGCGGCGTCGCGGGCGGCGTCGAGCAGCGCGGCGGTGTCCACGTCGGGATCGATGCCCAGTTCGGCCTTGACGGCGGCCAGCCATTCGTCCAGCACGGTCCCATCGTCCCTGATGCGGGCGCGGGCCGTGGCGATGTCCCCCCAGGTGTCGCAGTCGGGCCCGGCGGCCACCTCGACGCGGCGCAGCGCGAGGCCGCCCAGGACCAGCCGCAGCGGCAGCCCGGCCAGGGTGCCGTACTCGGCGGTGAGCAGGGCGAGTTCGCGGCGCAGCGGCTCGGTGCGGTAGACGGCGGTCAGGGGCTGGTCGCGGCCCTCGGCGTCGTGCGGGACGGCCGCGTCCGCGTCCGGGGGCAGCGCGGCGAGCAGCTCGCGCAGCGTCCCGGCGGCCAGGAACGGCTGGTCGGCGGCGAGCACCGCGACCACGGGCCGGACCACCTGGCGCAGCCCGGCGTCCAGAGCGGCCAGCGGGCCACCGCCCGGCGGGTCCTCGCGCGCCCAGCGGACCGGGTGAACGGTGGGGCGGCGCGGGCCGACCACGACGGGCGCGACGGCGCCCGCGCCGGCGCAGGCGGCGAGGACCCGGTCGAGCAGGGTCCGGCCGCCGACGCGGACGGCGGGCTTGTCCGCGCCGCCGAGCCGGCGGGCGGCGCCGCCGGCCAGCACGACGGCGTCCAGGGGCACGCCGGGAGGTGTCGGGCGTTCGAGCGGTGCCGGTGCCAGGGGCATGTGCGGCACGCTACCGCGCCCGGTGCCCGGACGGCAGGCGGTCTCCGGACGAGTGAGGCCCACAGGTGACCAACGGGGGGCGGGTGGAGGGGGAACGGGAGGCGCGCGGTGTGGCGTGCGGTCGCGGCGCGCACAGGCGGCACACGCCCCACACCGCCCCCCGCTCCGGTCGGCGTATCTTCACGCGGGCGGCAGGGCGTGCGGGCGCCGGGCCGGGGCAACTTTCCCCCGGGCGCGACGCCTTGCGGCGGCGGGGGCCGGACACCGCGGCGGGCGGGGCGGACGTTCCACGTGAAACGTCCCGGGCCGCGGGGCCGCCGTCCCGGCCGGTCCGCTCCGGGCCGACCGCCTCAGGCCGGGCGCCAGAAGCGCCACGTGGCGTCCAGCACGTCGGCGTTGCGCTGCTCGAACTCCGTGGCGGCGCGCACCAGCTCGCGGGGGCAGTCCCACGGGCGGCCCGCGCTCAGCGGGCGCAGCCGCAGGCGGGGTCCCGCCCGCCCGACGACGCGGCCCACCCGGCCGCTCCGCAGGTCCACCACGCACGCCCCGTCTGCCCAGGACATCGCGGCTCCCTTGTGTCCGTACGTCATCCTCGTGCGGGTCCACTGTGCGCGCGTTCCGTATCGGCGAGTTACGAGTTTCCGCCGCTTTGCGCAACAGAAAACTCCTTCGGGGGACGCCCGCCGGGTGAGACCTGCGCAGTCGTTCGAGGGGTGGCCGTGCGCTCCCGCGCGGGCCGGGCCCGGCGGCGGAGAGGCGTCAGCGGCGGGCGTCCTGAGGCGTGGCGAGCCAGTGGTAGAGGGCCATGGCCACGCTGGTGGCGAGGTTGTAGCTGGAGACGCCGGGGCGCATCGGGAGCGCGAGCAGGACGTCGGCGCGCGCCCGCAGCGCGGCGGACAGCCCCGAGCGTTCCGAGCCGAACGCCAGCAGCGCGCCGGGCGCGAGCGAAGCGGCCCGCAGGTCGGTGCCCTCCGGGTCGAGCGCGTACAGCGGGCGGCCGGGCGGCAGCGCGTCGAGGCCGGGGAGGCGGCTGACGGGCGTGGCCCAGTGCAGTCCGGCGGCGGCGCGCAGGACGGCGGGGTGCCAGGGGTCGGTGGTGCCGGTGGTGAGGATCCCGGCGGCCCCGGCCCCGGCGGCGACCCGGACGACGGCGCCGAGGTTGCCCAGGTGGCGCGGATCCTCCAGCAGCACGACGGGCGCGGGGGAGTCCGGCTCCGGGGCGCGCGGCGCGGGCGCGGCCAGGGCGGCGACGCCCGTGGGGTGCGGGCGGGGCACCAGCTCGCGCAGCGTCGCGGCGGAGACCGGGGTGAGCAGGCGGGCCAGCGGCCCGAGCAGGTCGGGGGCCAGGTCCCGCGCGAGCGCCAGCGCGGCCCCGGGGCCGTCCGCGGGCCCGCGGGAGGCCGGGGGAGCGGCGACGGCCAGGTGCACCGCGGCGCCGAAGCGCAGGGCGTGCTTCAGCGCGTGGAAGCCGTCGAGCAGCACCGCGCCGCCCTCCCCCGCCAGCGCGCGCCAGGTCTCCCGGAGGCGCGCCTCGTCCCCGTCCCCCGGGGGGCTCCCGGCCTCCGGGCAGGTCACTTCTCGGGTCACTTCTCGGCCCAGGCCGGCGGCCGTCCGCCGGTGGACGCCGCCGCGGGGGCCGGGCCCGCCTGCGCGGGCACGGCCGCCGCACCGGGGGCGTTCCGGCGCAGCCTCCGGCGGACGGGCTCGGTGGCGCGCTGGGAGCGCGAGCCGAGCCAGAGCAGGAAGGCGGTGGGCAGGAAGACGCTGTCCATGGCGATCATGGCCATGGAGAAGAACGGCAGGCCGAGCAGCACGGCGATGCCGATGTGCTCGCCCATCAGCAGGACGATCAGGACGTTCTTGGCGCGGCGGTTGAGCAGCGTGAAGGGGAAGGCGACCTGCATGAAGACGGTGCCGTAGGTGAGGGCGGTGACGATCAGCCCGCTGCCGGTGAGGATGCCGCTCAGCTCGGGCCAGGCGTTGAAGTAGTCCAGCTCCATCGGGTAGTAGGAGGCGGTGCCGTCCTGCCAGCGGGAGCCCTGGATCTTGTACCAGCCGGCCGTCGAGTAGATGATGCAGACCTCGGCCATGATCACCAGCAGGGCGGCGTTGTGCGTCAGGTTGCCGAGGATGTCGGCGACGATCCGCGGCTCGCCGGGCGCGTGCCGCCGCACCAGCCACCAGAAGCCGTGCACCAGCCACATCCCGGCGAAGAAGGCCGCCCACACCGGGCTGTCCAGCTTCCCCGTCAGCAGGGCGGCGAGGAGCAGCGCGCCGAGCACGGCCCACAGCGCGATGCCGACGGGGTCGTCGGTGGGGTGCCGCCCGGCCTGGGCGCGGCGGGCCCGGCGGCGGGCGTCCAGGGACCAGACCTGGCCGCAGCGGGTGAGGACCAGGTAGAGCGCCATCAGCTTGATGACGTTGTCCCCGCCGTCGCCCATGAAGACGCTGCGGTTCTGGAGGGACAGCACGCCGATCATGAACAGCATCGAGGAGGCGCGGGTGCGCCAGCCCAGCAGCAGCGCGACGCAGGCGGCCATCGTGAGGTGGTAGATCAGCTCGAACCACGGCAGCGCGTCGGACCACAGCAGGATCGTGAAGGCGCCGTTGCTGTCCACGAAGCGGGTGGCGAGGTCGTAGCCCCAGGGGCTGTCGGGGCCGTAGAGCTCGTGCCGGTGCGGCCACTCGCGGACCAGGAAGACCAGCACGGTGACGGCGAAGCCGATGCGGACCACGGCGGTCTGGTGGGCGCCCAGAGCGCGGCGGGTGATGTGGCCGATGCCGCGCAGCAGGGCGGCGTCGAAGCGCTCGCCGAGGTTGCGGAACGGCGAGGGCGGGGGCGCGTCGCCCGGGCGCGGGGCGGTGCGCTGCGGGGCGCCGGCCTGCGGGGCCTGCTGCCCCGAGGGGCGCGGGGCCGGGATCCGGGTCACTTCTCCCCCTCCTCGGCGGCGTCCTCGGCGGCGCTCCCGTCGGCGGCCTCGCCGTCCTCGCCGCGGTCGGTCCCGTCCTGCGCGAGCGTCCCGCGCGGCAGGTCCTCGGTGGTCACGACCCACCAGTTCAGCTCGTCGTACTGCGGCGAGGTGTCGAAGTCCTCGGGCCGCCAGGACGGGGCGGGCACCCGCGTGATCACCGACCTCAGCTGCACGCGTTCCACCGCGTCCAGGTCGTAGCCGCGCTCGCCGAGGCGCAGCAGCGCGATCCGGTGCACGTAGGCGGCCGAGACCTCGCCGCGCAGGCCGATGGGGTCGCCGTCCTCGTCGTGCGAGCCGCTGTAGAAGTCCCAGGCGCGGCGCAGGGTGTTCTGCGCGCTGTGGCTGGGGAGCGGGGTGTGCTGGATCTCCTCGACGTCCATCGCGGTCAGGTCGATCCAGTCGGTGACCCGGCGGACGCCGTCGCCGCCGCGTATCTCCGCGCGGACGTGGACGGCCTCGTTGCGCTGCACGGGGTTCGGGGCGAACAGCCTCCAGTTCTGCTCGAACTCCGGGTAGACGTAGCCGCGGACCGTCTCCTCGTACTCCTCGCTGATGTCGTTGGAGGGCGCGACGAAGAGGAAGACCATCGCCAGGTGCCAGAGGGTGAAGCCGCCCAGGGCGGTCAGCGCGGTGCCGACGATCAGGCGGGCGGGGACGGAGAGCGCGGTCAGGCGCACGGTCTCGGTGTCGGCGTGGGCCAGGTCCTCCGCGCCCTCACCGACAGCGGGTGCAACGGCCGCGGCGGGCGTGGTCGGCGCGGCCGGGGCCGGGTCCGCGGCGGGCGCGGCGGCCTCCTCGGGAGCGCCCGGGGGGCCCGGGGCCTCGCCCGCGGGGTCCGGGGGTGAGGCGTGGGCGTGCTCGGGTCCGGCCTTCTCCGGCCCGTCCGCCTCGGACGGGCCCGGATCGGATGGCAGCATGCTCGGTCCGCTCCCCCAGGGTTCGTCGCGCGGCTCCGCGCGACCGACGCTTGACCCGAGCACCGTACCTGCCCGGCGCCCGCGGTGACACGCCGGTGCGCGGCGGGACGTTTCGCCGCCTCCCGCGGGAACCGCCCGCGCGCCGCCCCGCCTACCCCCGCCGCGCGGGCCGTGGGAATGTTGCCGCATGAGCCGCGCGAGCAGCGAGACCTCGATCTTCACGGAGATGACCGAGCTGGCCCGGCGCACCGGCGCCGTCAACCTCGGCCAGGGCGTTCCCGACCTGGACTCGCCCCCGGCCCTGCTGGCCGGCGTCTCGGCGGCGGTGCTGGCGGGCCGCAACCAGTACCCGCCCGCGGCCGGCCACCCCGCGCTGCGCGCCGCCGTGGCCGCGCACCAGCGGGCGCACTACGGCCTGGACTTCGCGCCTGAGGCCGAGGTGCTGGTGACCACGGGCGCGACGGAGGCGCTGGCCGCGGCCTGCCTGGCGCTGACCGGCCCCGGCGACGAGATCCTCACCCTCGACCCGGCCTACGACGCCTACCCCGCCGACGCCCGGCTCAGCGGCGCCCGCCTCGTCTCCGTCCCCCTGACCCTGGACGGCGACGGCTTCGCGCTGGACGCGGACGCCCTGGCGGCGGCGGTCACCCCCCGCACCCGCCTGCTCCTGCTGAACTCCCCGCACAACCCGGCCGGAAAAGTCCTCGACGACGCCGAGCTGGCCGCCGTCGCGGAGCTGTGCCGCGAGCGCGACCTGACGGTGGTCACCGACGAGGTCTACGAGCACCTGGTCTACGACGGCCGGCACCGGCCGATCGCCACGCTGCCCGGCATGCGGGAGCGGACGCTGACGATCTCCTCGGCCGGGAAGACATTCAACGTCACCGGCTGGAAGGTGGGCTGGATCACCGGCCCGGCGCGGCTGGTGGCGGCCGTGGCCTCGGTCAAGCAGTGGCTGACGTACGCCTCGGGCACGCCGTACCAGGAGGCCATCGCGCTGATGCTGGGCGAGGTCGGCCCGTGGGCGGCGGGGCTGCGCGCGACGCTGCGGGCGCACCGGGACCTGCTGACGGCCGGGCTGGCGGAGGCCGGCCTGCGCCCGCTGCGCGCGGAGGCCGGGTACTTCGTGCAGGCGGACATCCGGGGCTGGGGCGCGGCGGACGGGCTGCGCTTCTGCCGCGAGCTGCCGGAGCGGGCCGGGGTGGTCGCGATCCCGACCTCGGCCTTCCGGCAGGGCGAGGACCCGGCGCCGTGGCTGGTGCGCTTCTCCTTCTGCCGCCGGGCCGAGCCCCTGCGCGAGGCGGTGGAACGCCTGGCCAAGGCGGCTTCCCAATGACGTCGCCGACGACGGCGGTGTGCTGCCGCCCGGCCGCTTCCACCGCGGCCTCGGCCAGGGTGTCGGCGCCGCGGACCTTGCGGTTGCGCAGCCAGTCGGCCAGGCGGTTGGTCCCGGTGCGGCGGATCGCTGCCGGGGCCTGGTAGCCCGTCAGCAGGACCAGCGGGCCGGCTTTGGTGACGTCCAGAGCGCGTTCGAGGGCGGGGAACATGCTGGTCGGCGTCGAGCGGAGTCGGTTGACCGTCCGGGTGCGGTTGGCGACCAGGTCGATGCGGTGGCCGGTCAGCAGCCTCAGCTCGATGGTCGTCTCGTCGCCGGGGCGGATGGGTTGCAGGTCCTTGCGCACGCGGGCCTGGTCGGCGACCACACGGGCGTCGCGGGCGTCGGTCTTGCCCTCGCCCCGGCAGGCGTCACTCGCTCGGTTGACCACTCGTCCGGGGACGTAGAGGAGTTCCTGGCCATGGTTGACCAGCAGAGCGATCAGCAGACCCGGCTCACCGCCGGTCATGTCGATGGCCCAGGTGGCTTTGTCATCAGCGGCCAGGGCGAGCACATCGCCCAGGAGCTGGAGCAGCTCGGGCTCGTCGTTGGCCACGCGGCGGGACAACAGCATGTCGCCCTCGGCGTCGACGACCAGGCAGTGGTGGTGGGTCTTGCCGCTGTCGACCCCGGCCCATATCCGGCTCATCGTGCTCCCGTCGCCCGCTCGTGCAGTGCGTACCACGGACGACCTCGCCGGCATTGCTCTACGCAGCGACCTTCTCGCACTTCCCAATCGGCGGCCGAGTCGTCGGGGGGAGCCGGGCGGCCAAGCCACCTGAGCCACGAACGGCAGCGCCGTGAAAGCCACACCCGACTCCCCAGGGTGAGCCAACCCTACGAATGGCCCGCTCAGCCCGGACAGAAAGGTAGAGCGCCGTGAACGCGCGTGCCGTCGGCCGCGGCGCGCCGTGAACGCCCGGACGGGCGCCCGCCCCGGACGTTGCCCCTCGGAGCGGGCGGCCGTTCGCGGGGAGCCGTCAGAGGACGAACGGCTGCTGCCCGGCGTCGCTGACCAGGGGGCGGCCGGCAGCCTCCCAGGCGTGCAGGCCACCGTCGACGTTGGCCGCGTCCAGGCCCTGCTGCACCAGATACGCGGTGACCTGTGCGGACCGGCCGCCCACCTTGCACAGGACGTACAGCCGCCCCTCACCGGCGTGCTCGGTGATCTCGGGAAGCCGCTCGACCACCTCCCCGATCGGGATGTGCAGCGCGCCCTCGGCGTGCCCGGCAGCCCATTCGGCGGGCTCGCGGACGTCGAGCAGCGGCGCGCCCGCGGGCACGGTGTCGGCCGTGACGGTCGGCAGTGCGAAGCTCATGACCCCGACCCTACTCCCGCGTCACCGCGGGCCCGGAGCCGCGCCTCCGCCGCCCAGCAGGGCGGCCAGCTCGGCCTCCCGGGCGGCGATCCGCTCACGCAGGCCGAGGGCGATCTCGGTGAGCATGGCGTCCGGGTCCTCCCCCGCCATCCGCAGCATCGAGCCGATCGCGCTGCCCTCAAGCGCGGCGGCGGCGTCCGCCAGCAGTTCCTTGCGCCGGGCCAGCCACTCCAGGCGGGCGGCCAGCTCCTCCCCGCGGGTCAGCTCGTCCGGCGGCTCGGGCGGGTGGCCGCCGGTGCGCTCCCACTCCTCGGCCAGGGCGCGCAGCGCCTCGGCATCGCCGTGGGCGTACGCCTGGTTCACGCGGACGAGGAAGGCGTCGCGGCGATCGCGCTCGGCCGGGTCGGCGGCCAGGTCGGGGTGGCAGGTGCGGACCAGCTCGCGGTAGACCGCTCGGGCCTCCTCGCCGGGCCGCACGCGGGGCGGGGGCTGCACGGCCTGCCCGGTGAGCATGGCGTAGCCCTCGGGCGAGTGGCCCTCGGAGTCGAGCCAGCCGTGGAACAGCTCGGACACGCGCGGCATGGGGGCGATCGCGGCCCGGGCCTCGGCCGCGCGGGCCACGTCGGCGGGGTCGCCGGTGCGGGCGGCCACCGCCTCGGCGACGCGGGCGTCCAGCTCCTCCAGGCGGGCGTAGAGGGGGCCGAGGCGCTGCTCGTGCAGCCGGGAGAAGTTCTCCACCTCGATCCGGAAGGTCTCCACGGCGATCTCGAACTCGATCAGCGCCGTCTCGGCGGCCCGCACCGCCTGCTCAAGCCGCCGCGTCGCGTCCCGCGCCCGGTCGTCGTCCGTCGTCTCGGTCACCGGGACAGCGTAGGGCCCGCGCGGGCTGCGTCCGGGGCGTTCCCGGCGGAGGCGGGCCCGGCGGGGGCCGTGCCGGGGGGCTCGGCGGGGGCAACGCCCTCGGCCGGGGCGCTCCCGTCCGCGGCCGTCGGCGGAACCTGGGGGCAGGAACCCTTGGCGCCCTCCAGGTGGGCCTCGGCCCAGCGCGTCAGCTCGATGAGGGCGGTGCGCAGCTCCTCGCCGGCGGTGGTCAGCCGGTAGCTGACGCGCAGCGGCGGGCCGCCGTGGACCTCGCGGCTGACCAGGCCCTCGGCGGCCAGCTCGCTCAGGCGGTCGGAGAGCATGCGCTCGCTGATGCCGGGAACGGCCCGCTTCAGCTCGGTGAAGTGCCCCGGACCGCCCATCAGCGCGGCGATGACCAGGCCGGTCCAGCGCTTGCCCAGCAGCCCGAAGACTCTCTGGACGGCGGAAGCGGGCTCGCTGCACAGCCGCCCGGCTTCCTGGCAGTCGGCGGACGGAACGGTTGTGTCCTGGTTCTGCCGCGCTCCGCTCATGTGTCCACCTTATCCGATCCTTATCGAAAGGTAGCTGGTGCAGAAAAGTAAGTCAGTGTGGTATCACTATCTACGAACGTCCTTGCAGCCGATTATCCGCACACAGGAGGACCACCATGGCCACGCTGCTGCACATCGACTCCTCGCTGAACGGCGACGCCTCGGTCTCGCGCGAGGTCACCCGCACCTTCCGCGAGGCCTGGGAGGAACTGCACCCGGGCGGCACGGTGATCTACCGGGATCTCGCCGCGGACCCGCTGCCGCACCTCTCCGGCCTGGCCTACCACGCGCAGTCCGTGCCGGACGCGGAGCAGACCCCGGAGCAGCGGGCGGCCTTCGCCCCGCGCCTTGAGGTGGCCGCCGAGGTGGAGCGCGCCGACGCGGTGCTGATCGGCGCCCCGCTGTACAACTTCTCGCTGCCCTCCACGCTGAAGACCTGGCTGGACTACCTGATCATGGTCGGCCGCAACGCCTACGTGGAGAACTCCCCGCTGGCCGGCAAGCGGGTCACCGTGGTCACCAGCCGCGGCGGCTCGTACGCCAAGGGCACCCCGCAGGAGGGCAACGACTACCTCCACCCGTACCTGGAGTACCTGCTGGGCGGGGCGCTGGGCATGTCGGTGGAGTTCATCGTCCCCGAGCTGACCCTGGCCCGGATCGTCCCGGCCATGTCGGGGCTCATCGAGCAGGCGGACGCCTCCCGCGCCCAGGCGCACGAGGACGCCAGGTCCCGCGCGAAGGCGCTGCTCGCGGAGCTGGGCGCGGCCTGAGGCCGAGCCCGTCTCCGTCCCCGGTCCCGCCACGGCGCGGCGCGGGCGGGGCCACGCCGTGGCGGCCGTTACGAGTCCACCGCGTGCGCCCGGGGCGCGGAGCCGGCCGGACGCGCCGGGCGGGCCGGGCGGGCCGCCCCCGCCGGACGCGGGGCCGGGGACGGCAGCGGGGCGCGCTGCACTGGCGCGGGGCGGGCGCCGGGGGGCATCCGCAGGCGTCGGCGCAGCCCGCGCACCAGGCGTTCGGCCGTGAACCCGGCCCCGTGCACGAACCGCATCGCCGGCCCGAAGCAGGGCGCGGAGGGCAGCCCGGCCAGGTAGAGCCCCGGCCAAGAGGACTCGAAGCTCGCGGAGAGCAGCGGCGCCCCGGTCCCCGGCACCGTGCGCAGCCCCGCCGTCAGCGCCGGGCCCAGCAGCCCGGCCAGCCGCTCCAGGTCCGGAACGAACCCGGTGGCCGCGATCACGTGGTCCGCCTCGATCACCGCGCCGCGCCCGCCCCCGGCCGTCTCGAACTGCAGCCGCGCCCGCCCGTCCCGGGTCGGCCCGGCCGAGAGCAGCCGGTGCCCCAGCCGCACCGGCACGACGCCCTCCACCCGCTCCCGCAGCCACCACGCGCCGGCCGGGCCGAGGGCGTTCGAGGCGATGTGCGCCCGCGCCCCGGGCGGCAGCCGCCGCACCGCCGCCGGCAGCTCCGACCACACCCAGCTCGGCCAGCCCCGGCCCAGCGCGCTGACGGGCGCGTGCAGCGTGGCGGCGCGCGTCCAGGCGTTGCGGGGCAGAGGGCGCGGCGGGGTGTTCCACCGCAGGGACCCGGCACGGGCCAGGAGGACGGGCCGCGCCCCGCCCTCGGCCAGCAGAGCGGCCGTTTCCAGCGCGGCCTGCCCCGCGCCGAGCACGGCCACGTCGCGGTCCTCGAACGGCGCCAGGTCGCCGTGGGCGCTGCTGTGCCCCGCGAGCCCGGCCTCGCACAGCTCCGCGAGCTGCCGGGGCACGTGGACGAACGGCAGCACGCCGACCGCCAGCGCGACGTTCCGCGCCCGCACGGGGTCGCCCGCCCCGGCGCGCACCAGGAAGCCGTCCGGCTGGCGCACCACCGTGGTGACCTCGCGCTCCTCCACCGGCACCGGCAGTTGCCCGGCGAACCACAGGCCGTAGGCGGTGAAGGTCTCGATGGGCAGGGGTCTGCCGTGGGCGGCGCTCAGGCCCCGCGCGGCGCAGTAGGCGGCCAGCGTGCCGGCGCCCTCCGGGTCCGAGAGGTCGGAGGCCCACGGCTCGGACTTCAGGAACATCCCCGAAGGCATGTGGTCCCGCCAGGAGGCCATCGGGCGGCCGAACACCCGCACGTCCAGCCCCGCCGCGACGGCGTGCGCCGCGATCGACAGCCCGTAGGGGCCGGCTCCCACCACGACCAGGTCATGCATCACGCGTCATCCTTCTTCTTCTCTCGGGTCTTCCCTCTGGGGGTCTGTCGGTCCTCGCGTGCTCCGTCCCGCCCGCTCCCCCGGCCCCGCCGCCGCCCCGCAGCTCCCGCGCCCGCCGGAGGCAGCCGCGCGCCATGGCGAGGAACGGCCGCGGGTCGTCCGCCGCGAACCAGGCCCACTCCACCTCCCGGCCCGGCCCCCGCGAACGGCCGCCGCCGCTGTCGTTGGCGCCGCCCGTCCCGCCGCCGTCCCCGTCCAGGGGCGGGTCCGCGGGGAAGCGCGGGCGCGGCGGCCCGCCCCGCGCCCGGGTCAGCGCGGCCAGCAGCCGGTAGTTCTCGGCGACGAAGACCCGCGGGGCGCTCGGCGGGCTGGCCGCCACCGCCCGCCCGGTCAGGTCCAGGTGGAGCGCGCGGACCACGTCCAGGCCCTCGGCGTCGGTGAGCAGCCGGAACTGCGCGCCCGGGCGCGGGTTGAAGTCGAGAAGGTGGTAGGCGCCGGTCGCCGCGTCCCGGCGGAAGTCCAGGTCGAGCACGCCCCGGTAGGCGAGGCGCTCGGCCAGCAGCAGCGCGGACCGGGTGACCTCGGGGTTCGGCAGGCGGCGGCCCACCGCCGTCAGGCCCGAACCGGCAGGCCAGGACACGTCCTTGCGCCCGGTGCCGCCCAGCAGGCAGGTGCCGCCCGCGCCGAAGCACCCGTGGAAGAACCAGTCGGCGCCCGGCCCCCCGGGCACCAGCCGCTGGAGCAGCAGGCGGCTGCCGGCGCGCGGCGTCTGCTCGTACAGCCGCCCGGCCTGGTCGGCGGTGGTCACCAGCGTGGTGCTGCGCAGCGGGCCGCCGGGCGGCAGGAGCCAGGGGCGGCTCCACTTGGCGATGACCGGCAGGCCCAGGGCGCGGGCCGCGGCGGCGGCCTGCGCGGGCCCCTCGGGGACCACGGTGGGCGGGTGGGGGAGGCTCAGCTCGGCGCACAGGGCGGCCAGCGCGGCCTTGTCGGCGGCGCGTTCGACCAGGCCGTCGGGCTGGTCGGGGAGCAGGAACGGCCCGCGCAGCCGGGCGGCCAGGCGGGCGGCGGTGATGGCCCCGGCGTCGTCCATCGGGATCAGCACGGCCGGGCGGCCGATGCGGGCCGCGGCGGCCAGCAGCGCGCGTTCCACGTCCGCCGCCGAGCCGGCGTCGCCGGGGAAGCGGTGGCCGTGGCGCAGGTAGCGCGAGCGCGCCAGGGGCACGCCCGCGGCCTCGACGAAGGCGTGCACCTCGACGCCGGCCCGGCCGAGGGAGCGGATGGCCCCCAGGGAGCCGTGGTGGAAGGGATTGCGGTCCAGCCGCAGCAGCAGCGCGGGCACCCGGGTGTCGAGCTGAAGCATGGAACGATCTTCAACGGCCGCGCGGGGGCGTTTCCTCAGGAGAGGGGCGGCTTCCTCGATCGGGCGAACGGAAAGCGTTCGCCCGGCGCATTCGGAGGATCGTCTGCTTAGTGTCGGAGCATGCCGGTATCTCACGTATGTGCCGCCTTGGGCGCCGCGCTCCTGCTGACGGCGGCCGGGTACGCCCCGGGGGCGGCGGGGGCGGGCGTCGGGGAGACGTCCGGGGCGGGGGCAACGTCCGGGGCAGGGGCCGCCGGGTCCGCGGCCGTGCCGGGGCCGGGGCCGGTGCCGGGTCCCGGGGGCTCGGCCTTCGGGGCGTTCCTCGGCTCCGGCCCCGAAGGCATCGCGCGCTCGGGCGGCCTCCAGGACTGGCTGGGCGGCGCCGAGATGCTCGTCGGCCACACCTACCTCCCGGGCGACCTGTGGTCCAACATCCGCGGCCGGGACGACTTCCTGCGCCCCTGGGCGGAGTGGCGGCGGGCGGACGAGGACCGGATCTTCGTGCTGAACGTCCCGATGCTGGAGCGCAACGAGGCCGGCCTGCCGGACGCCGAGGTGGCCGAGCTGCTGGACCGGGGCGCGGGAGGGGCGTTCGACCACCACTTCCGCGCGCTGGCCGAGCGCCTGGTCCGGCTGGGCCTGGGGGACGCCGTGCTGGTCCTGGGCTGGGAGATGAACGGCACCACCTACACCCACCGCTGCGCCCCCGACCCCGAGGCGTGGCGGGCGTACTGGCGGCGGATCGTGGGGGCGATGCGGGAGGTGCCGGGGCAGCGGCTGCGCTTCGACTTCGCTCCGAGCCGGGGGCTCGACGCCATCGCCTGGGACCGGTGCTACCCGGGCGACGACGTGGTGGACATCGTCGGGATGGACTCCTACGACCAGCCGCCGGGGGCGTCGTTCGAGGACCAGGTCGAGCAGCCGTACGGGCTGGCCTTCCACGCCTCCTTCGCCGCAGGGCACGGGAAGCCGATCTCCTTCCCCGAGTGGGGGCTGTACCGGCGGGGGGACAACCCCGATTACGTGCGGCGGATGCTGGCCTGGATCGCGGAGCACCGGCCGCTGTACCACACCATCAGCGACTACTGCCCGCACGGCGTGTGGCGCTGTGCGGCGAACCCGGCCTCGGCGGAGGCGTTCCGCGAGGCGCTGGCGGAGGACGGCGGTACGGACGGGGAAACGGCGGACGGCGAAACGCGCGCTCCCGGGAGCGATGAGTCCGCGGCCCCGGCCGGGTCTGCACCGTCATGAGCGAAGAGACGAACGCGATGGCCGACCTGGGCCCGGTGGCGCGCGGCGTGGCGGGGCTGCTCGACGGGGTCGGCGAGGATCGCCTCGACGACCCGACGCCCTGCGAGGAGTACCGGGTGCGGGACCTGCTGCGGCACCTGCTGGGGCTGACGCTGGCCTTCCGTGCCGCGGGGCGCAAGGAGCTGGGCGAGTACACCCGGACCAACCCGGCCGACCCGGAATCGCGCCCGCCCTCCCTGGGCGGGGACTGGCGCGGGCGGCTGAGGGAGCAGCTGGAGGGGATGGCGGAGGCGTGGCGCGACCCGGCGGCCTGGGAGGGCACGACCGAGGCGGGCGGGGTCACGCTCCCGGGCGCGGTGGCCGGGCAGGTGGGGCTGAACGAGCTGCTGGTGCACGGCTGGGACCTGGCCGTCGCCACGGGGCAGCCCTACGCCTGCGACGAGGCGAGCGCGCGGGTGTCGATCGCCCTGCTGTCCCACGAGACGGACGACGCCGACCGCGACACGAGCGGCATCTTCGGCCACGTCGTCCCCGTGCCCCCGGACGCGCCCCTGCTCGACCGGGCCATAGCCCTCTCCGGCCGCCGACCCGACTGGACCCCCTGACCCCGCGCCCCGGTCACGCGCGAGCCGGACCCCCGCGGACGGCGCGCCCCGCCGCCCGCGGGAAGCGGCCGGGACCGGCCTCGGCCGGTCCCGGCCCGCTCAGCCCGTCCCGGTCAGTCGGCCAGGGGGAGGTAGAGCCGGCCGCCGGACTCGGCGAACTCGCGGGACTTGGCCAGCATCCCGGCCTCGACCTCCTCCGGGGTGGCCTCGGCCTCGCCGCCGAACTGCTCGTTGATCGCCCGGCTGATCTTCATCGAGCAGAACTTCGGCCCGCACATCGAGCAGAAGTGCGCCGTCTTGGCGGGCGGCGCCGGCAGGGTCTCGTCGTGGAAGGCGCGCGCGGTGTCGGGGTCGAGGGAGAGGTTGAACTGGTCCTCCCAGCGGAACTCGAAACGCGCGTCCGAGAGCGCGTCGTCCCACACCTGCGCCCCCGGGTGCCCCTTGGCCAGGTCGGCCGCGTGCGCGGCGATCTTGTAGGTGATGACGCCGGTCTTCACGTCGTCGCGGTCGGGCAGTCCCAGGTGCTCCTTCGGCGTGACGTAGCAGAGCATGGCGGTGCCCCACCAGGCGATCATCGCCGCGCCGATGCCGGAGGTGATGTGGTCGTACCCCGGGGCGACGTCCGTGGTCAGCGGGCCGAGCGTGTAGAACGGCGCCTCCTGGCACAGCTCCTGCTGGAGGTCGATGTTCTCCTTGATCTTGTGCATGGGCACGTGCCCGGGGCCCTCGATCATGGTCTGCACGTCGTGCTCCCGGGCGGTCCGGGTCAGCTCGGCCAGCGTGCGCAGCTCGGCGAACTGCGCCTCGTCGTTGGCGTCCGCGATCGAGCCGGGCCGCAGCCCGTCGCCCAGCGAGAACGTCACGTCGTAGGCCCGCAGGATCTCGCACAGCTCCGCGAAGTGCGTGTACAGGAAGTTCTCCTGGTGGTGCGCCAGGCACCAGGCGGCCAGGATCGAGCCGCCGCGCGAGACGATGCCGGTCTTGCGGCGCGCGGTGAGCGGGACGTACCGCAGCAGCACGCCGGCGTGCACCGTCATGTAGTCCACGCCCTGCTCGGCCTGCTCGATCACCGTGTCGCGGTAGACCTCCCAGCTCAGCTCCTCGGCCCGGCCGCCCACCCGCTCCAGGGCCTGGTAGATGGGGACGGTGCCCACGGGGACGGGGGAGTTGCGCAGCACCCACTCGCGGGTGGTGTGGATGTCGCGGCCGGTGGAGAGGTCCATCACCGTGTCGGCGCCCCAGCGGGTGGCCCAGGTCATCTTCTCGACCTCCTCCTCGACGGAGGAGGTGACGGCCGAATTGCCGATGTTGGCGTTGACCTTCACCAGGAAGTTCTTCCCGATGATCATGGGCTCGGCCTCGGGGTGGTTGACGTTCAGCGGCAGAACCGCGCGGCCCGCGGCGATCTCGTCGCGGACGAAGGCCGGGGCGACGTTCTCCCGGAGGGCGACGAACTCCATCTCCGGCGTGATCTCGCCCCGGCGCGCGTACGCGAGCTGCGTGACCAGGCCCGCTTGCCCGTCGGCGCGCCGCTCCTCGATCCACGGGCGGCGCAGCGGGGGCAGGCCGCGGCGGACGTCGGTGACGACCCCGGGGTCGGTGTACGGGCCCGAGGTGTCGTAGAGGGTGACGGAGTTTCCGTCCGTGAGGTGGACCCGCCGGACCGGGACCCGAAGGTCCGGCCGGGATCCGGTGAGGTACGCCTTGTGCGAGCCGATGACGGGCCCGGCGGCCCCGTCGGCAGGCGTGCGTGCGTCGGCATCCTGAATGGTCATCAGACCTGACTCCCTACGCCGGCATTACCCGGTAACAGGTTCGGCGGTCGGCGCGGCCCCAGCGCCCTCTCAGCCCCGTGCCCGGAGCTCCCGCGGTGTGCGATATGCGAGGTGCGAAACGATTCGCGGCTCCACGCTAACGGCACACCGGGCGCCCTGAACAGAGGGCCAGGCCGCTTACGCGATGATCGGACGGTGACCGCACACGGAGAACGCCACGAGGCCACGCCGCACCCCACGCCCCACGCGCACGCCCACGGGCCGGCCACGCCGGTCTCGGCGCACCTGCGGCGGGTGATAGCGGCGGTGCTGATTCCCTTCGCCGCGGTCGTGGGCATCGGCCTGATCGTGCTGTGGCCGGGCGGGGCGCCGGAGCAGGAGGGGCACACCGGCGTCGGCTTCGACCAGCAGCGCGAGCGGGCCGAGGTGACCGAGGTGCGCGAGGTCGCCTGCGAGGACGTGGGGGTGATGGTCCAGCAGGGCGTGACGGGCGCGTGCGAGCAGGCGACGGTCGAGGTGACCTCCGGGCCGCACGCCGGGCGCACCTTCACCGAGATCGTCCCGCCGGACTCCACCCAGCGCTACGACGAGGGACAGGGCGTCATCGTGGCCTACGCGCCGGACGCTCCCGAGGAGTTGCAGTACAGCATCGCGGACGTGGACCGGAAGGCGCCGATGCTGCTGCTGGCCGGCGTCTTCGCGCTGGCGGTGGTCGCGGTCGGGCGGCTGCGCGGGCTGCTCGCGCTGGCCGGCCTCGTGGTGAGCTTCGCGGTGCTGACACTCTTCATCCTCCCGGCGATCCTGCACGGCTCGAATCCGCTGCTCGTCGCCGTGATCGGGGGCAGCGTCATCATGCTGGTGACGATGTACCTCTGCCACGGGGTCAACGGCCGCACCTCCGTGGCCGTCCTGGGCACGCTGGTCTCGCTGCTGCTGATCGGGCTGCTGGGCTCGGCGTTCACCTCCTGGGCCAGGCTGACGGGGAACACGGACGACCAGACCGGGCTGGTGCACACGCTCTACCCGGACATCGAGATCCGCGGGCTGCTGCTGGCGGGCATTCTCATCGGCTCGCTGGGCGTGCTGGACGACGTGACGGTCACCCAGACCTCGGCGGTGTGGGAACTGAAGCTCGCCGAGCCGGGGGCGGGCTGGCGCCGGCTGTACCAGTCGGGGATGCGGATCGGCCGGGACCACATCGCCTCGGTGGTGAACACCCTGGTGCTGGCCTACGCGGGCGCCGCCCTGCCGCTGCTGCTGCTCTTCACGATCGCACAGAGCAGCGTGGGGACGGTGGCCTACAGCGAGCTGGTGGCCGAGGAGATCGTCCGCACCCTGGTGGGCTCGATCGGGCTGGTGGCCTCGGTGCCGGTGACCACCCTGCTGGCGGCGCTGGTGGTCAGCGCGGACCGGGACCCCCACTCCCTCGCGGCTCCCGGCGCGCCCGGCGGGACGGCGGCGCCTACCAGCCGCCGCCACCGGAGGACGAGGAGGAGGTGACCTTCCGGACCACGAAGATCAGCACGGCCACCAGGGCGGCTATCAGCAGCAGCCGGAACAGCAGGTGCAGCAGCCACACCACCAGGCCCCCCAGCAGGGTGCCCAGGACGACCACGGCTATGGCGGGCAGCGCGATCCACCGCACCCACCACGGCAGGGTCATAAAGGCTCGCTTCATCGCCACCGGCTCCTAGCTCCGCACGAAGGACCGCGCGTCCTCGACGCGCCGCCACGTACTCGATGCTAAGCGCGCAGGGCCCGCCCCGGGAGGGCCGCCGCCCCCGGTCTCCCCCTGACCGTTCCCTGATCCCGACCCTGAGCGGCGGGCCGCCCGGCCCTCGGGGGAGGGCTCAGCCCTCGGGGGGAGAGAAGACGACCAGGACCCGCAGGTCCTCGGTGATGTGGTGGAAGCGGGCCGGGACCCCGCCCGGGACGAAAACGACGCTGCCGCGGGCCACGGTCGTCGTCTCTTCCCCGACCGTGATCGAGGCCCGGCCGCTGACGACGAAGTTGAGGACGTCCTGGCGGTGCGGGCGCTGGGTGTCCTGCTCCCCGGCGGCCAGCGCGTAGAGACCGGCCGAGAGATTGCGTTCGCGAAGGAAGCGGAGGTAGGCGCCGTCGTGCGCCAGGCGCTCCGCCTCCAGCTCGTCCAGCCGGAATGCCTTCACCGGGTCCGTCCCCCGCTTTCCCCTGATTCCCGTCGCGATCCCCTTGCGCGGATCGGCTCGTCTGCAACGATCACCTGTATGTCTAGTCTCTTCTTCCGGTTCGTCGCCAACGCGGTGGCCCTCGCGGTCGCCGTGTGGGTGGTGGACGGCATCACCCTCGGCGACGGGGACGCGGACACCGGGGCCCGCGCCGCCACGCTCTGCGTCGTCGCGCTGATCTTCGGCGCGGTCAACGTCGTGGTCAAGCCCATCGTCTCGTTCTTCTCCCTGCCCCTGCTGATCCTGACGCTCGGCCTGTTCACGCTGGTGATCAACGCCGCGATGCTCGGGCTGACCGCCGCCCTGTCGGGCGACGCCTTCAATGTCGACGGATTCGGCGCGGCCTTCTGGGGCGGCCTGATCATCTCGATCGTCTCCTGGGCGGTCAACCTGGTGCTCGACCGTGACTGAGACGGCCGACGCGGACCCCGCCCCGCCGCGGCCCGGCCGCCCCCGGCCCCTGCGCGTCTGCTTCGTCTGCACGGGGAACATCTGCCGTTCCCCCATGGCCGAGGCCGTGCTGCGCGAGCGGCTCGCCGCCGAGGGCCTGGCCGGCCGCGTCCTGGTGGACAGCGCCGGGACCGACGACTGGCACGTCGGCCAGCCCGCCGACCCGCGCGCCGTCGCCGCCCTGCGCGAGGCCGGGTACGCCCCCGGCGCGGAGGGGCACGCCGCGCGCTGCTTCGGCGCCTCCTGGTTCGCACGGTACGACCTGGTCGTCGCGCTGGACCGCTCGCACCTGCGCGCCCTGCGCCGCCTCGCGCCCACCCGCGAGGCGGCCGACAAGGTGCTGCTGCTGCGCCCCGACGGCTCCGACGTCCCCGATCCGTACTACGGGGAAGACGCCGGCTTCGCCGCCTGCCTGGAGATCATCGAGGAGGCCGTGCCCCGGCTGGTCGGAGCCCTGCGCTCCGCCGCGTGACCCGCCCGCGCCGGGCCGGCCGTAGGCTGCCGGCATGAGCACCAGCGCGGCACCGGGCGACGGGAAGGACGGCCGGGACCCGGCCGAGGAACAGGGCGCGGACCGGGGCCGGGGCCAGGCAGAGGCCAGGCCCGCCGCCCGGCTGGGCGAAGGCACCCGGGCCGTCCGCGCGGGCCTGCCCGAGGCGCAGGCGTACGCGCCTCCGCTCCCCGGCCCCGCCCTCACCTCCCACTTCCACCTGCCCGGCGACCCCGCCACCGCCCCCTACACCTACGGCCGCGACACGAACCCCACCTGGACGCTGCTGGAGCGGGCCGTCGCCGAGCTGGAGGCCCCCGGCGACGCCGCCGCGCGCGCCGTCGTCTTCCCCTCCGGGATGGCCGCCATCAGCGCCGTCCTCCTGGGCCTGCTGCGCCCCGGCGAGACCGCCGTCCTCCCCTCGGACGGGTACCAGTCGCTGTCCCGGCTGCGCGAGCGCCTGGAGGCGTTCGGCGTCCTGGTCCGCGCCGCGCCCACCGCCCGCGACGCCCAGCTCGCGGCCCTGGAGGAGGCCGGACGGCCGCGGCTGCTGTGGCTGGAGACTCCGTCCAACCCCGGCCTCGACGTCTGCGACGTCCGCCGCCTGTCCGCGGCGGCGCACGCCCGCGGCGCCCTGGTCGCCGTGGACAACACCCTGGCCACCCCCCTCGGCCAGCGCCCCCTGGAGCTGGGCGCCGACCTCGCCGTGGCCAGCGGCACCAAGGCCCTCAACGGCCACGGCGACGTCCTCCTCGGCTACGCCGTGGCCCGCGACCCGGCGCTCGCCGACCGGATCGCCGACTGGCGCACCGCCGCGGGCGCGATCCTCGGCCCGATGGAGGCATGGCTGGCCCACCGCGGCCTGGCCACGCTCCACCTGCGTGTGGACCGCCAGCAGGAGAACGCCCTTGCGCTGGCCGCCGCGCTGCGCGAGCGCCCCGGCGTGAGCGGCGTGCGCTACCCCGGCCTGCCGGACGACCCCGCGCACCCCGTGGCCGCCGCCCAGATGCGGCGGTTCGGCTGCGTGGTCTCCTTCGTCCTGCCCGGCCGCGAGGAGGCCGAGCGCTTCCTCGCCGCGCTGCGGCTGGTGGACGACGCCACCTCCTTCGGGGGCGTGCGCTCCAGCGCCGAGCGCCGCCGCAGGTGGGGAGGGGACGCCGTGCCCGAGGGCTTCGTCCGCTTCTCGGTGGGCGTGGAGGACCCCGAGGACCTGATCGCTGACGTGCGCCGGGCCCTCGACGGCGCGCTCGGGACGGGCCGGACGGCACCGTAGGGCGCGCAGGTTTCGCCCGCGAGCCCCCGGGCCACATGACTCACATGTTCCAAGCGCACCCCCAGGGAGGCCGGGTGGTCAAGCGCACCGCACGCGCCATCCTCCTCGACACCCGCGAGAGCCCCGACCACCTGATCGTCATCAAGCGCACCAAGCCCGGCCGCGCCCCCTACTGGATCACCCCGGGGGGCGGGGTCGAGCCGGAGGACGCGACCGTGCTGGACGCCCTGCACCGCGAGGTGTTCGAGGAGCTGGGCGCGGAGATCACGGACGTCGTGCCCGCCTTCGTGGACACCGTCCCCTACACCCCCGGGGACGGCGAGGAGGCCAGGCCGGGTCTGAAGGTGCAGCACTTCTTCGCCTGCCGGCTCGCCTCGATGGACCCCGCCCTGCGGCACGGCCCCGAGGTGGAACACCCCTGCGGCACCTACGAGATCGTGCGGCTGCCCTTCACCCCGCAGGCCCTGGCCTCGGTGGACGTGGTGCCCTCCTCGCTGCGCACCTACCTCTCCCGCAACATCGTCGGCATCCGCGCCCTCTTCGCCCCCGACTTCGCCTGAACGCCCGGCGCGAGGCCCGCCGCGGCCACGCCCGGCCACGCCCGCCGCGGACGTTCGCCGCAACGCCCGCCGCCGGCGTTCACGGCAACGCCCGGGGCAACGCCCGGCGCGCGGTCAGCCGAACCAGCCGCTGCCGTGCGCCCCCGCGCCCGCCCGGTCCTCCGCGCCGGAGCCCAGGCGCTCGGCACGTTCCAGGGCCCTGCGCGCCTCCTCGCGCCAGGCTTCCGCGTCCGGGGGCGCGGGCGCCGCGGCGGCAGCCGGGACGACGGGCTCCGGCGCGGCGAGCCCGTCGCGCTCCCGCGTGCGCCGCAGTTGCGCGTCGCGCGCCGCGCCGAAGAAGTCCCCGCCCTTGCGCCGCTGGTCGTCCGTGCCCCAGTCGCGGGGCGTGCCGCGGGGCGCCTTCACCAGGTGCGGGATGTGCTTCGCGCAGTGGATGTAGGCCTCCTCCACCTCCACCACGACCCAGGCCTCGGGCCGGCGGCCCGGCACCGAGTCCACCGGCAGGCCGGGGTGGGCCGCGCGCAGCTCCGCGTCGGGGACCATCCGCGCCCGGCCGTTGACGTGCAGCCCGATGCGGGCGCGCGTGAAGTCCATCAGCAGCAGGCCGGCGTGCGGATTCTCGGAGATGTTGCCCAGCGAGGCGTGCACGCCGTTGCCCCGGTACTCGGGGAACGCCAGCGTGCGCGCGTCGAGCACGTGCAGGAAGCCGGGCGGCCCGGCCCGGAAGCTGTTGTCGCACTCGCCGTGCCGGTCGGCCGTGGCAAGGAAGAACATCTCCTGCCGGGCGACGAACTCCCGCATCCGCTCGTTGAGATGGTCGAGCACCTGCTCGTCGTAGAAGCGGCCGGCCCGCTCCTCGGAGCCGAGCCGGCGCTGGAGGGCGTGCTCGCCGTCGCTGCCCGGGCGGCGGCCGGCGGCGGGGGTGCCTGGGGGTGGGGTCTGTGTCATGCCGTGGGTCGCTTCCGGCCTCGTGGGGGTGGTGGGGGCGGGTCGGGAAGGGGCGGAGGGGGCGGACGGGGGGCGCACGAGAGGGGCGTGCGCCGGCGGCGCATGGGGCGGCGGGCGGGACATCGCGGCATCGCGGCGCGGCTCACCCCCCGGCGGACACCAGGCGGCCGGGGAAGTCGTGCCGTATCCGCTCCGCGGGAACGCCCGCGGTCACCAGCGCCTCGACGCCCTTGCGGATCATCTGCGGCGGCCCGGCCAGGTACCCGTCGCGCTCGCGCCAGGGCCCGAACTGCCGCAGCGCGTCCGGCAGTCGCCCCTCGATCCCGCGCCGGGCGTACTCCGCGACCACCGGCCGCACCGACAGCCACGGGTGGAGCCGCTCCAGCGCGAGCAGGGCGTCCAGGTCGTACAGCTCGGAGTCGCGGTTGGCGCCGAAGAAGACCTCGACGGGCCGCCGCACGCCGTGCTCCGCGACCTCCTCCACCAGCGCCTTGATCGGGGCGATGCCGGTACTGCCGCCCACGCACACCAGGCCGCGCCCGGAGGCGGCGTCCAGCGTCATCGAGCCGCCGGACGGCCCGAGTCTGAGCACGTCGCCGCGCCGGGCCCGGTGCACCAGGGAACGCGAGACCCAGCCCGCCGGGACGGACTTGACGTGAAAGGTGAGCAGGCCGTCGGGGCGCGGCCGGGAGGCGAAGGAGTAGTGCCGCCACACGCGCGGCCACCAGGGGGTCTCCAGCGTGCAGTACTGGCCGGCCCGGTAGGGGTAGGGCTGGTCGGGCCGGACGGTGACCACCGCGACGTGGCTGGTGCGGCGCTCGTGGGCGACGATCTCGGCCTGCCACCATGCGGGGGCGGTGAGTTCGGCCTCGGCGGCGGCGTCGATCATCGTCTGGGAGATCGCGGTGTACGCCCGCACCCAGGCCGCTTCCGCCTCCGGGCCCCACGTCGCGGGTGCGTGGCGTTCCAGCGCGGCCATCAGGCACTCCCCGACTGCCGGATAGTGCTCGGGGCGGGTGCCGTATTTCCGGTGACCCCGGCCGAGATGGGACAGATATTCCGTCAGGGTCACGGTGTCGTCGATATGTTCGGCGGCCGTGAGCAGGGCGCCGAAGAGGCGGTCGCGCTGGGTGTCCATCGCAGCTGGGAACATCTCGCGAAGCCCCGGATTGTGCACGAACAGCAGCGCGTAGAAGTACGAGGTCACCTCGTCCGCGATCGGCTCGATCTCCGCGAGGGTGCCCCGGATCACAACGGCGTCGCGGGAAGGCACGCCATTTCCGGAACGCCCGGCGGGGGCGTGGGGCGGGTGTTCCGCGGGGGTCTCCGCGCCCCGGTCCGCCGCTCCGCCCGCCGGCCCTGCCGCCCGTCCGCGGGGCCGTCCGCCGGGGGTCGCCTGCCCGCGGACGCCCGGAATGCCCTCGTATTCGCCGGGTGTCCCGCTGCCGGTGGTGGTGGCGCCGTCGTCGGCCGATATCGCGGTCATGACCCTGCCTCGCCTCGATCAACTCCCGGTCGCACAGCGTGTCAGCACCCTCACCGGGAGCGCGGGGTTAACCGGAAACCCGGCCCTCGAACCCCTGGCATCCCATAAACTGAACGGCTCTCGGCCGCCCCGGACGCCTAGCCGACCCTACCGTTATGCGGCTGAGACACAAGCCCCTTCCTGGAACGCGAGGTTCGCACGTTTCCTGCGGTTTATCGAAGTTTCCTAGGCTGTGTGACGTGCCCCTTGAGCAAATGACCTTGCGCCCCGCGCGGCGGGAAGAAGTGCCCGGGATCGTCGCGATGCCGGCGGACGACGCGCTGGGCGCGACGCGCGAGAATCCGGCCGAACTCGGGCCTTGTCCGGCGGCTTTCCAGCGGATCGACGCCGACCCCCGGCAGCACCTGCTGGTGGGCGAGTGCGCGGGCCGGGTCGTGGGATCGCTCCAGCTCAGCATCCCGCACGGGCTGTCCCGGCAGGACTGCGCGCTGGTCCGGCTGACCTCGGACAACGCCCGCGCGGACGCGCACCGCTTCTATCAGCGGCTGGGCTTCCGGGCCACACACGTGGGCTTCGAGCTGCCGCTGGCCTGAACCGGGCGGCCGGGAGCGGCCGTTGAACGCCCCTGGCGCGGGCCGGAGCCTGTCCGGCCCGCCGCCCCCGGCGTGAGGAAGCTCACCGCCACCCCTCCGGGTCCGCGCCCCCCGGAAGGGGCGCCCCGGGGTCGTACGGACGGCGCGTGAAGACGAACGTGCCCACGTCCAGCGCCTCCGCCGCGCCGGACGCGCCCCGCACCACGCGCAGCGTCTCGCCCGCGTAGTACCCCTCGATCCCCGTCCACGTGCCGTCCGCGGCGGGCAGGAAGCGGCTGCCGCGCACCCCGCCGCCGGCCGGCTCCAGCAGCAACGCCCGGCCGGGCAGCAGCCGCAGCCCCGCCGGGACCGTCCCCCAGTACCAGGTGCCGGTCAGCGCGGTCAGCTCCGGGTCGGCCCCGGGGCCGGGCCGCCAGACCGGGGGCAGCGGGGGCTCCCGGCGGGCCACCAGCTCCAGCAGCCCGGCCGCCAGCGAGGCGACGGGCGGCCCGGAGGTGGCGTTGGCCAGCGCCACCGCGGCCAGGTCCTCCTCCGGGCTGGTCCACAGGCAGGCCACGAACCCGGGCATCGACCCGCTGTGCCCGGCCAGCACCCGGCCCTCGCGGCGCAGGAGCTGAAGGCCCAGGCCGTAGCAGGACTCCCAGCCGGGCCCCTCGGGCGGCGCGGCCGGCTCGCGCATCGCGGCCAGGGACTTCGCCCCGAGCACCCGGTCGTCGCCGCGCAGCAGGAAGCCGGCGAACGCGGCCAGGTCGCCGAGGGTGGACCACAGTTGCCCGGCCGGGGCCATCCGCCCGGTGTCCACGGCCGGTTCGGGCTGCCGGGCGTCGGCGTGCGGGTGAACGGCCCACCCGGCGGCGTGCGGCGGCGCGGGCAGCGCGGTGGTGCGCTCGAGGCCCAGCGGCTCCAGCACCTCGCGGCGCAGCACGGTGGACCACGGCTCGCCGCGCAGCCGCTCGACCAGGGCGCCCAGCAGGGCGTAGCCGGGGTTGGAGTAGTGGAACCGCAGCCCGTGCGGGTGGAGTTGGGGGGCCTCGCCGAAGACGTCGGTCAGCTCGGGGCGCAGCGCGCCGGGCGTGCGTTCCCACCAGGGGCCGCGGGCCTCGGCGGCGAGCCCGGCGGTGTGCGTGAGCAGTTGCGCGACGGTGGCGCGCGCGCCGTGCGGGGCGGGGAGGTGGTCGCCCAGCCGGTCGTCGAGCGCGAGCAGGCCCTGCTCCCGCAGGCGCAGCACGAGCAGGGCGGTGAAGGTCTTGGTGAGCGAGCCGATGCGGTACTGAACGTCCTCGGGCCGCGCGCCCTCGGGCAGCTCCCCGCGCGCGGCGCTCCACACCGTGCGCCCCCCGCGCACCACAGCGGCGAGGACAGAGGGCGCGCGCCCGGTGGCCTGCGCGGTGGCGAGGCGGTGGTCGAGGGCACGCCGGGTCTCCGGCAGCAGGTCGCCGGGCGTCTCGGGGCTCGTCGGGGTCTCGTCGGTCTGGGTCATAGCGCCACCCCTATCCCACCGCCCCGGCCGGGGCCACTCGGTTCCGCCGCGGCGGGGCGTACTCGGTCGCGAGTAGCGGGGGATACTCCCGCCGTCAGACGACCGGGGGCGGCTCCCGGGGCCACCGTGGGTGGCATGAGACAGCTCGCGCGCCCCGCCCGCCGGGGCCTCCTGGTCCTCCACGTCGTCGTGTCCGTCGGCTGGCTCGGGCTGACCCTGTGCCTGCTGGTGCTGGCCGTGGCCGGCGCCACCACCGGGTCGGCGGCCACCGCCGAGGCCGCCTACCTCTCGATGCGGGTCTTCGGCGACTGGCTGGTGACGCCGCTCGCGCTGCTGACGCTCATCAGCGGCCTGGTCCTCTCACTGGGCACGCCCTGGGGGCTGGTGCGCTACCGGTGGGTGCTGACCAAGTTCGTGCTGACGCTGATCACCGCGGCGGCCTCGGTGTTCGCGCTGCGGGCCGGGATCGACGAGGCGGCCGGGCAGGTGGCGGCGGGGGAGCCCGTTCCCGACCCGGCGGGGCTCGTGGTGCCGCCGAGTGTGGCGCTGGCCACCTACCTGTTCATGACGGCGATCTCGGTGCTCAAGCCGTGGGGCCTGACGCGCTGGGGGCGCGCGGCCCGTCGCGCCGCCGCGCGCCCCGGCGCGGCGGGGGCGCGGACCGGAAAACCGCTCGCCGTCTCCGCGCCGCGTCCGCCACTCTGAGGCCCGTGACGCCCTCCCCGCCGACCTCGCCGCCGCCCGCCGTCCGCCGCCTGACCCTCGCCGACCTGGACGCCTGCGTCGCACTCGCCGCCGACTGCGGCTGGCCGCCCGAGCACCACAAGTGGCGGCTGCTGCTGGCCGCCGGCCGCGGCTACGGCATCGACGCGGCGGCCGGGGACGGGCCCGCGGGCGGGCTGATCGCGGCGGTGGTGGTGACGCCGTACGGACGGGAGGCCGCCTCGGTGGGGATGATGCTCGTCGCCTCCCGGCACCAGCGGCGCGGACTGGGGGAGCGGCTGCTGCGGACGGCGCTGGAGCGGTGCGCGACGGAGGCGGTCTTCCTCACCGCGACCGACCGGGGACGGCCGCTGTACGAGCGGCTGGGCTTCAAGCCGGTGGGCGCGGTCACGACGCTGCGCGGGGCCTTCGCCCCGGCGGGCGGGCAGGCCGCGGGGGGCGTGGCGGTGCGGGCGGCGACGGCCGCCGACCTCCCCGGCGTGCTGGCCTACGACCTGCCGGCCTTCGGCGCCGACCGGACGCCGCTGCTGACCCGGCTCCCGGCGTTCTCCGATCGCTTCCTGGTCGCGGAGCGGCCCGGCGGCGGCCTCGCCGGGTACGCGGCGCGCTGGCCCAACGCCGAAACGGCCGTCGCCGGGCCGGTCCTGGCCGACGACGAGGCGGTGGCGCGGGCGTTGATCACCGCGCTGGCGGCGGGCTCGGACGCGCCGCTGCGCTTCGACGCGGACGACCGCCACCCCCGGCTGGCGGCCTGGCTGCGCGCGTCCGGCCTGGCCGAGACGGCCCGCTGCACCCTGATGGTCCTGGGCGCCCCCGGCCTCCCCGGCGACCCCGCCCGCCGCTTCGCCCCCTACTCCCTCGCCCTGGGCTAGCGAGGCACTCCCGCCGCCCCTACCAGACCGGCCGCAGCGGGGGCGGCGGGTCGCCGCCCAATTCCCTTACCAGGCGTGCCAGTTCATCCCGCAGACCCGCCAGCGCGGCGCCCGGCTCCTTCCCCGCGCCGAGCCGGCCCGCGACCTCGGCCTCCAGCGTGCGCAGCACGTGCCCGGCCGCCTCCAGGTGCCGGTGCGCGGCCTCGGTGAGCACTACCAGGCGCCGCCGCCCGCCCGCCGGGTGCGGCTCGCGGCGCACGTAGCCGCGCCGCTCCAGCTCGTCGACCAGCTGCCCGGCCGCCTGCTTGGTGACCCCCAGCCGCTGCGCCAGCTCGCTGCTCGTGGCCCCGCCGGCGCGCAGCGCCTGGAACGCCAGGCCGTGCGCGGGCCGCAGCCCGCCGTGCCCGGCCCGCTCCAGGCGAGCGGTGAACTCCCCGATGAGCAGCTGAAAGGCCCACCCCAGCAGGAACGTCAGCTCCGCCCCCGCGAGCGGATCGGGGCCGTGCTCGGGGCGGGCGGTGGCGTGGTCGGTCACCCGGCCATGGTGACACAGACGAGTAAAGATGCTTTACTCCAGCGAGCAGCGAGTAAAGCATCTTTACTTACGACTGACGACGAGAACCCCCGGAGCCCGCCATGCGCGTCACCGTCCCCACCGCCGCCGACGTCACCGTCACCCCCAACGCCGAGATGACCAGCCTGGCCACCCCCAGCCGCGGCACCGCCGAGGTCAGCGCCTGGCGGGTGCGGATGGAACCCGGCGCGGCCGGGCCCCCGCACGCGATGGACCGCGAGCAGATCTGGGTGCCGCTGACCGGCGCCCTGCTGATCGCCGCCGGGGACGCGGAGCCGCGCCGGGTGGCGCCCGGCCAGGCCGCGATCCTGGCGGCCGGCGAGGTCCGGCGGATCGCCGTCGACGGGGAGGCCCCGGCCGAGGCCCTGGTCTGCACGGCGAACGGCGGCCGGGCCACCCTCCCCGGGACCGGCGAGGTGCGCGCCGTCCCCTGGGCCGAGTGACCCGGTCCCCCGCCGCCTCAGCCGCGGGCCGCCTCCGCCGCGCCCACGGCCGCGGGCGCCTCCGCGGGGCGCCCGGCCGCCACCGGCGCGCCCCCACCGCGCGGCCCGCGCCGCTCCAGGGCCGCCGCCAGCACGGCGAGCAGCAGGGCGCTGGCGGCCATGCCCGCGCCGACGAGGTTCGGCAGGGTGGGGCCGCCGCCCGCGGACAGGACCAGGCCGCCGAGCCAGGCGGCGAGGGCGTTGCCCAGGTTGAACGCCCCGATGTTCATCGCCGAGGCCAGCGTGGGGGCCTCGGCCGCGTGATCGAGGATGCGCTTTTGCAGCGGCGGAACGGTCGCGAAGCCGAATGCCCCGATCAGCGCCAGCGTCACGGCCGCGCCCACCCGGTCGTTCGCGGTCACGGTGAACGCCGCCAGCGCCACGGCCAGGGCGGCCAGCGACAGGTAGAGCATCGGCATCAGGGCGCGGTCCGCGTACCGGCCGCCGACCAGGTTCCCCGCCACCAGGCCGACGCCGAAGAGCACGAGCAGCCAGGTCACGGAGGACTCCGCGTAGCCGGCCGCCTCCGTCATCATCGGCGCGATGTAGGTGATCGCCGCGAACACGCCGCCGAAGCCGAGCACCGTGATGGCCATGGCCAGCAGCACCTGGGCGTTGCGGAACGCCGCCAGCTCCCGCCGCACGCCCCCCGCCTCCGGGGAACGCCCGCCGCCCCCGGCCCGCCCCTCCCCCGGCACCAGCGCGGCCACGCCCGCGAACGCGGCCACCCCGACCAGGGCGATGGCCACGAACGTCAGCCGCCAGTGCACCTGCTGGCCCAGCAGCGTCCCGGCGGGCACGCCGACGACGTTGGCCACGGTCAGGCCGGTGAACATCAGCGCGATGGCGCCCGCCCGCCGCTGCGGGGCGACCAGCCCGGCCGCGACCACCGCGCCGATGCCGAAGAACGCCCCGTGCGCGAGCGAGGCGACGACCCGGCCCGCGAGCAGCGCGCCGAAGGCGGGGGCCGCGGCGGACAGGGCGTTCCCCGCCACGAAGAGCACCATCGTGAACAGCAGCATCCGCTTGCGCGGCACCCGGGCCCCGGCGATGGCCAGCAGCGGCGCCCCGGCCACCACGCCGAGCGCGTAGCCGGAGGCGGTGAACCCGGCGGTGGGAACCGAGACGCCGTACTCGTCCGAGATCTCCGGCAGCAGGCCGGTGACCACGAACTCGGTGGTCCCGATCCCGAACGCCCCGACGGCCAGCGCGAGCAGCGCGAGAGGCATGGCACGCCTCCTTTCAGCAGACTTCAGCAGACTTCCGGCGAACTTCATGCGGGCAGGCTTTACCCGCACTGACAATAGTTGCAGACGCTTGATATACGCAAGCGCCGACTATTTTGCCGTTGCGTTACCCTGAGGTGACAGGACCCCGAGGAGCCGCCATGACGCGTCCCCAACCCGACCTCGCCCAGGGCTGGTGCGCCCTCTCCGCGCTGCACGACCGCATCGAGGCGCACATCGAACGCGCCCTCCAGGCCGCCCACGGCCTCAGCGTCCGGGAGTACTCCGTCCTCGACGTCCTCAGCGGCCAGCACGGCGGCGACGGCGGCCACCTGCGGATGAACGAACTCGCCGACGCCGTCGTCCTCAGCCAGAGCGCCACCACCCGCCTGGTCAACCGCCTGGAAGAACGCGGCCTGCTCACCCGCTACCTCTGCCCCACCGACCGCCGCGGCATCTACACCGACGTCACCGACGCCGGCCACCAGCTCCTGACCGCTGCCCGCCCCGTCAACGACGCCGCCCTGCGCGAAGCCCTCGACGAGGCCGAACGCCGCCCCGCCCTCGCCCCCCTCGTCGCCGCCGTCCGCGCCCTGTGAACGCCCGCGGCCGAACGCCCGCCCCGCGCGCCGCCCCGCCCCCGCGGCCGACGCGTCCGATTCCTTCAAGCCGGGCGGGCGGGCCCCTCCCTAGGCTGCGGAGCATGACAGCACGACTGGACCTCATCGGACTCGTCACCGACGACATGGCCGCCGCCCTCGCGTTCTACCGGCGCCTCGGCCTCGACATCCCCGCCGGGAGCGAGGCCGAGCCCCACGTCGAGGCCACCCTGCCCGGCGGGCTGCGCATCGCCTGGGACACCGCCGAAACCGTCCGGGCCATGTTCCCCGACTGGACCCCGCCCACCGGCGGCCACCGCATGAGCCTCGCCTTCCTCTGCGACGGCCCCGAGGGCGTGGACCGGCAGTACCAGGAGCTGGTGCAGGCCGGCTACCACGGCGAGCGCGAACCCTGGGACGCCTTCTGGGGACAGCGCTACGCCGTCGTCCTCGACCCCGACGGCAACAGCGTCGACCTCTTCGCCCCGCTCACCGCAACCGGCTGACCGGCTCCCCCGCCAGCTCCCTCACCTCCCGGCTCAGGTGCGCCTGATCGGCAAAGCCCGCCAGCACCGCCACCTCCGCCGGCGGCCGGCCCCGGCGTATCAGGCGCAGCGCCCGCTGAAGGCGCAGCACCCGGGCCAGCGTCTTGGGCCCGTACCCGAACGCGGCCAGGCTGCGTCGCCGCAACTGCCGCTCGCTCAGCCCCAGCCGACGGGCCGTCGCCGCCACCCCGAGCCCCGCCCCCAGCAACTCGGCCGCGACGGCCCGCCACGGCTCCGGCGGCCCACCCCGCCGCAGCCGCCCGGCCGCCACCGCCTCCAGCACGGCCCCCGGCTCCGCCGCCCCCGCCACCCGCTCGGCCAGCCGACGCACCTCCGCCCCCGGCCACAGCGCCTCCAGCGCCACCCGCCGATCCGTCAACTCATCCGCCGGCACCCCCAGCACCGCCGGCCCCACCCCCGGCGGAAACCGCACCCCCGTCCACGGCCCCCCGTCCGCCCCCTCCACCACCTGCGCCCGGGTGTCCGGCCCCGCCACCAGCAACTCCCCGCCGTGCCACATCACATCCATGCACCCATCCGGCACGACCCGGGCCACCCCACCCACCGGAGGCGCATTCCCCCACACCACCACCCCGCCCCCCAACCGGGACGGCCGCTCCCGGTACACCTCAGAAGCCCCCCTCCATGTTGACGAACCGCGAGTAGTGCCCCTGGAAAGCCACGGTGATCGTGGCCGTCGGCCCATTCCGATGCTTCGCCACAATCAAATCCGCCTCCCCGGCCCGCGGCGACTCCTTCTCGTACGCGTCCTCCCGATGCAGCAGGATCACCATGTCGGCATCCTGTTCGATCGAGTTGTGGACGGAGATGCCGTTCGCGACGAAATTGTGCGTGCCGAGCACCGTGGCGTCGTAGACGTCCTGCTCGCCGAGACTCTCGACTGAGACGACTCGATCCCAGAACACATCGCTGGTCGCTAGCAGTTCCAGCCGGGCATTTTCAAGTACTGCAGCAATTGCGGCCAATCGGGAGCGGGCTGGGGCCCTGCTCGCGATGTCCTTACGGACGGAACCAATCCCATGACACAGGCCGCCCATAGAGAGGCGTCGCTCTCTCATCACCTCACGCACGTCGGCCCATACCTGCTGAGGGACCGTGTCCAGGCTAGTGCGCGCTTTCACAGACGCCAGCCGCTCCGCTGCTTCGGTGGCTCGAGCTGACCGCGCGCCGAAAACTCCCACACGCTCCACAAAGGCACGCTCTTCGTCTGCACCTGCCACTTCCAACGACCAGCCCGAGCGCCCTCGCGCGTTCCTGACGGCGTATACGCGTGATCTGATGTCCAGTCGCAGCAGGAGCTGCTGAAGGTCACGCGCGAGGCGTTCGCTCGTCGTCGCGTAGTACACGCGCACCGCGCCGGACTTGGCGACCGTCACGGAACCGTCGGTCGCCCACAGGTGGCGCAGGAAGAGCCGGATCTGCTCGTCCGGCAGGGCGAACAGATCCGGTGGGAGGAACTTCTCGTGGGCGCGCTTGCCGTACAGGCCGAACCGGTCGAGCCACGCGGCGATCGGGTTGCGCCGGCCGCGCGCCAGGCGGAACGGGGCGGGCAGGTACACGTGCTGCCACGCTCCCTGGGGCACGCGCCTCGGCGTGATGCCGAAGTGCGCCGCCGCTGCCTCGACCGCGGCGAGGTTCGCCTCGTCGTTGCTCGTGTAGTGGACCGGCTGGCGCGGGGCGACGCAGCCGTCTCCGAGGAGGTGCGCCAGCATGACCAGCTCCGGCTCGGGCCAGGCGGCCGTCCGCTCCGGCGCCCCGATCCGCCGGGGAACGGCCACCCGCGAGCCGACGCCGAGTTCGCCGAGCGGCGTCCACCCGTCGTAGGTGAGGAACGGGTGATTGGCCGTGGCCTCGATCTCCCGGCCGGAGGCCAGGCGCAGCCTGAAGACCTCTTTCGTGCCGCTGGGGAAGACGTGGGTCATCGTGCGCGGGACGAGGCGCAGGTGCTCGTCCACGGACCAGACGGGGATGTCGCGCTCGCCGCTCGTCAGCAGCTCTCCCATGGTGACCTCGGCGCCCGTGTCGGCCCGCAGCACGCGAGTCCCCGCGGTGACGCAGCCCGATTCGCGGAGGTCGGAGATCATCGGCTTTTTGTCGGTGCGCTGTTCGGGGCCTCGGTTGAGCTGGGAGAGGGCGACCACGGGGACCTCCAGCTCCTTGGCGAGGAGCTTGAGGTTCCGGGACATTTCCGAGACCTCCTGCTGGCGGCTCTCGGGGCGGCGGCTGGCGCCCGTCTGCATCAGCTGGAGGTAGTCGATGACGACGAGCTGGAGGTTGTTGCGCTGCTTGAGGCGGCGGCACTTGGCGCGGATCTCCATCATCGACAGGTTCGGGGAGTCGTCGATGTAGAGCGGCGCCTCGTTGACCTCGGCCATCTGGCGGGCCAGACGATTCCAGTCCTCGTCGGTCATGCTCCCGGACCGCATGTGATGCAGCGCCACCCGCGCCTCGGCCGACAGCAGCCGCATGGCGATCTCGTTCCGCCCCATCTCCAGCGAGAAGATGACACTCGGCAGCTTGTGCTTGATCGAACAGGTCCGCGCGAAATCCAGCGCGAGCGTGGAGTTGTGCGTCGGAATCATCGACCGCGTGGCCAGATAAAGACGGTCGGCGTTGTCCACCTGGACGCACCGGACGGGGACGCTTTCGATCTCGCGGACCTCGGTGATGAACCGCTGCCGCAGCCGCGGCGTCCCGGGGCGCCGCCGGTCCGCGTGCGCGCGCCGCTTCCGCTCCAGCCCGAACACCTCGTCGCCCGGCGTGAAGGTGATGAGGTAGGCGATGGAGGTGTGCGGGTAGCGGCCCTTGACCGGGCGCCTCGTCATGCCGCAGCGATAGCCGAGGCTGACGACCAGCTCGCGGAAACCTTCGGCAAGGGCCTTGCTGGTCACGGCGAACTGCACCGAGCCGGTGTTCGTCACCGTCCCGTCGGTGTCGAGGAGCCCGGCGAGCAACTCCCTGCGCTGGGCCACCGAGCCGCGCAGGTACGCCGGTGGAATGTGCTTATTCCCCAGGAGACCCATCTGCCGCAGCCGCACGAGGAGACTGCCGTGGCTCCGGTGACAGGCGGCGCAGCGGGGCTCGGCGGAGGCCGAGAAGCAGTCCTTGCCGCAGTCCACACACGCGGTGTGAGGGACGGGGGGCGAGAAGAGGCGGGCCCTCCCCCCGCAGGACCGGCCGCAGGTCCGCACGTGGGCGAGCTTGGGGACGAAGGGCTTCCCGCAGACGGCGCAGCCGCGCTCGATGGGCCGGGCGTCGCCGGTGTGGAAGCGCAGGGCGTAGGTGAGCGACGTCCCGCCGACCCTGCGGACGGTGAAGCCCTCCTCCTGGACGCGGCGGAGGATGCCGGGGTCGGCGGAGGTGATCCGGGCGGCGTCGCTGTGCCCGTCGCCGAGCCAGACACCCAGCACGTAAGGCGGGACGGGCAGGTCCTGAGGGGGAAGGTCGAGAGGGGCGGCGGTCTTCACCGTGTGGTTCCTACGACGGTCGGCCGTGGGGCAGTGCAGCGTCTCGGCGATCTCCTTGGTGGTCCTGACCGCTGCGGGGACGGTCCCGGGGGATCTGCGCGAGGCCCGGGTGTCGGTGAGCCACTCGTGATCGGCGTCGGCGATCACGGCGGTGCCGTCGTCGAAGACCAACTCGTAACACGGCCGTCCCGTCAGCACCTCCGTGGCGGCCACGACGCGGGTCGGTCTTCCGGAGGCGTCGAGGAGGAGGTCTCCGGGCCTGACCTCGCCCATGGTCGTCCAGCCGGTGGGGGTGGGCAGGGGGGTGTCCAGGGCCAGGGCCTTGCCCATGGCCGGGCGGGCCGCGATGACGATCATTTGGCCGGGGTGGAGGCCGTTGGTGAGGGAGTCGAGGTCGGTGAAGCCGGTGGGGACGCCGGTCATCTCGCCGCTGCGGTTGCTGATGGCCTCGATCTCGTCGAGGGTGCCCTCCATGATGTCGCCGAGGGGCAGGTAGTCCTCGGCGGTGCGCTGCTCGGTGACGGCGTAGATCTCGGACTGGGCGGCGTTGACGATGTCGTCGACGTCGCCGTCGGCGGCGTATCCCATCTGGGTGATTCGGGTACCGGCCTGGACGAGGCGCCGCAGGACGGCGCGGTCGTGGACGATCTCGGCGTAGTACTCGGCGTTGGCGGCGGTGGGGACACGGTGGACGAGGGAGTGGACGTAGCCGGCGCCGCCGACGCGGGCCAGCTCGCCGCGCTTGGTCAGCTCGGCGGAGATGGTGATGGGGTCGGCGGGCTCGCCCTTGGCGTACAGGTCGAGGATCGCGCTGTAGATCGTCTCGTGGGCGGGCTTGTAGAAGTCGTGGCCCTGGAGGACCTCGACCACGTCGGCGATGGCGTCCTTGGACATGAGCATGCCGCCGAGGACGGACTGCTCGGCCGCCAGGTCCTGCGGGGGGACCCGCTCGAAGGCGGCGCGCTCGGGGTCGCCGTCCGGCTCGGCGCCGGGCTCGCGGCGGGGGCGCGCGACGGGCGGGCCCTGCGGCTCGGCCTCGTCCCACGCAGGCCCCGCGTGCTCAAGGTCGGTCATCGGCCTCGCCTCCTCCCCGGCGCTACATGTCTTTCTTACGGCACAGCTCTGACAGTCGGGCGCCGGAGCAGGGACCACGGTAAGGCCGGGGCCGGGGAGGACCAACCACGTTATCCACAGGCCGGTGTGGATTTCAGATCGCGCCCTGTGGATGACCGCCGGATTCCTGTGGACGAACCGGGGGGCGACAGGGGACGGGGCTGTGGAGAACTTCGGCCGTCCGCGCCGACCAGGGCGTTGACCTGCGATTTCGCCGTCCACCTGCTGTGCGCGGAAAAAAGTCGCGGCGCGTCGGCGGAATCCCGCCATCCGCCGGGCGGCCGTGCCGCGGCGACCCGGCCCGCCCCTCGCCAGGTAATGATCAGAAGCCCCTTGCATCCCTTACCTGTGGATGTTTGGATCAGACCATGTCCCCAGGCTCACCGGAGGCGGCCGGGCGCGCCGTCCGCAGGCGGGCCGTGCGCCGCCACGACCGCGAGATCCTCGTCCTCGCGCTGCCCGCCTTCGGCTCCCTCGTCGCCGAGCCCCTCTTCCTGCTCGCCGACAGCGCCATGGTCGGCCACCTCGGCACGCCCGAGCTGGCCGGGCTCGGCGTGGCCGCCGCGCTGCTGACCACGGCCGTCAACGTCTTCGTCTTCCTCGCCTACGCCACCACCGCGGCCGTGGCCCGCAGCGTCGGCGCCCGCGACCTGCCGGCCGCCATCCGGCGGGGCCTGGACGGGATCTGGCTGGCCCTGCTTCTGGGCCTGGTCCTCCTCGCCGTCGTACTGCCCGCGGCGCCGGCCCTGGTGGACGCCTTCGGCACCTCGGCCACCGCGGCCCCGCACGCGGTGACCTACCTGCGGATCAGCGCGCTGGGCATCCCGCCGATGCTGGTCGTGCTCGCCGCCACCGGCGTGCTGCGCGGCCTCCAGGACACCCGCACTCCGCTGCTCGTCGCGGTCGCCGGGTTCGCGGCCAACATCGCGCTCAACGCCCTCTTCCTCTACGGCCTGGGCACCGGCATCGCCGGCTCCGCCTGGGGCACGGTGCTGGCGCAGTTCGGCATGGCCGCCGTGTACCTGGTCGTGGTGGTGCGCGGGGCCCGGCGCCACGGGGCCTCGCTGCGCCCCGACCCGGCCGGGGTGCTGGCCGGCGCCAGGGCGGGCGTTCCCCTGCTGGTGCGGACGCTGTCGCTGCGCGGGGTGCTGCTGATCGCCACGGCCGTGGCCGCGGGGCTCGGTGACACCGAGGCCGCCGCGCACCAAGTGGCCCTGACGGTCTGGACGCTGATGGCCTTCGCGCTGGACGCGATAGCCATCGCCGGGCAGGCCATCATCGGCCGCTATCTCGGTGCCGGGGACGCGGCCGGGGCGCGGGCCGCGTGCGCGCGGATGGTGTGGTGGGGCGCGGTCGGCGGGGCGGGGCTCGGGCTGCTGCTCGGGCCGGCGGCGCCGCTGCTGGGGGGCCTGTTCAGCGAGGATCCGGCGGTGCGCGAGGCGCTGTTGCCGGTGCTGCTGGTGGTGGCGGTGACCCAGCCGATCGCGGGGGTGGTCTTCGTCCTGGACGGGGTGCTGATGGGTGCGGGCGACGGGCCCTACCTCGCGGGCGCGATGCTGCTGACCGTCGCGGTGTTCGCGCCCGTGGCCTGGCTGATACCGGTGGCCGGGGGCGGGGTGACGGCCCTGTGGTGGGCCGTGGCCGGGCTGATGATGGCGACCCGGCTGGCCACGCTGGCGCTGCGCGCCAGGACCGGGCGCTGGCTGGTGACCGGGGCCGTGCGCGGCTGAGGAAGCGTGCGCACGGCCCGGGCCGGGCGTTACTTCGCCGCGTCGACCTGGACGCCGACGTTGGCGGCCACCTCGGGGTGCAGCCGGACGGAGATCCGGTGCGTGCCGAGGCTCTTGATCGGCGTGGTCAGCTCGATGCGGCGCTTGTCGACATCGGGGCCGCCCGCGGTCTTCACCGCCGTGGCGATGTCGGCCGGGGTGACCGAGCCGAAGAGGCGCCCGCCGGTGCCGGCGCGGACCTTCAGCCGGACGGTCAGGCCCTCCAGCTGCGACTTGACGTCGTTGGCCTGCTCGATCGAGGCGATCTCGCGGATCTTGCGGCCGCGGCGGATCTGCTCGACGTCCTTCTGGCCGCCCTTGGTCCAGCGGATCGCGACGCCGCGGGGCAGGAGGTAGTTCCGGGCGTACCCGTCCTTGACCTCGACCACGTCGCCTGCCGTGCCGAGGCCGGAGACCTCGTGGGTCAGGATGATCTTCATGACGCTCGCTCCCTTCTCGGTGAACGCGGCCTCAGCGGGCCGTCGAGGTGTAGGGCAGCAGCGCCATCTCGCGGCTGTTCTTCACGGCCGTGGCGACGTCACGCTGGTGCTGGGTGCAGTTTCCGGTGACCCGGCGGGCACGGATCTTGCCGCGGTCGGAGATGAACTTCCGCAGCAGGTTCGTGTCCTTGTAGTCGACGTAGGTGATCTTCTCCTTGCAGAACACGCAGACCTTCTTCTTGGGCTTGCGCGCGGGCGGCTTCGCCATGGTGTCTCGTCTTTCCGTGAATCAAAGAAGTGTGTGTGCCGAGCGCGCCCGTCAGAAGGGCGGCTCGTCCGAGTAGCCGCCGCCGGAACCACCGCCGCCCCAGCCGCCCCCGCCGCCGCCCTGCTGGCCGCCGCCGGCCGGCGCGCCGGTCGCCCACGGGTCGCCCGCGGGCGCTCCGCCGCCACCGCCCTGACCGCCGCTGGGGCCACCGGGGCCGCCGCCCCAGCCGCCCCCGCCGCCGCCCTGGCCGCCGCGACCGCCTCCGCCGGCGGCGCGGGTGACCTTCGCGGTGGCGCTGCGCAGGCTGGCGCCGACCTCGTCGACCTCCAGCTCGAAGACCGTGCGCTTGACGCCGTCCCGGTCCTCGTACGACCGCTGCTTGAGGCGGCCCTGCACGATGACGCGGGTGCCCTTGGTCAGGGACTCGGCGACGTTCTCCGCCGCCTGCCGCCAGACCGAGCAGGTGAGGAAGAGACTCTCGCCGTCCCGCCACTCGCTGGTCTGCCGGTCGAAGATCCGCGGCGTGGACGCGACGCGGAACTTCGCGACCGCCGCACCGGATGGGGTGAAGCGCAGCTCGGGGTCGTCGACCAGATTGCCGACCACCGTGATGACGGTCTCGCCTGCCATGGGGGTACCTCTCGGCGCGGGTTATTGCTGTTGGTGCGATGATTACCTATGGCACTGACAGTGCTACTCGTCGTCCCGTTCGTCCCGGCCGGGTGAGACCCGGCTCAGTGGGTCTCGGGACGGAGGACCTTCGTCCGCATGACCGACTCGTTCAGGTTCATCTGCCGGTCGAGCTCCTTGACCACGGCCGGCTCGGCCGTCAGGTCGATGACGGAGTAGATGCCCTCGGGCTTCTTGTTGATCTCGTAGGAGAGACGCCGACGGCCCCAGGTGTCGATCTTCTCGACCTTGCCGTTGCCCTCGCGGACGACGGACATGAAGTTCTCGATCAGGGGGGCGACAGCGCGCTCCTCAAGATCGGGGTCGAGGATCACCATCACCTCGTAGTGACGCATGCGAAAACCCACCTCCTCTGGACTCGGGCGGCCACGGGCGTTCCGTGGCAGGAGGGTCGTGATGCGATCCGCTCCGGGCGGACCCGGGTCGGACAGTACACCGTACCCGTCCCGGCCCCTCCGGTTGAAATTCACCCGGAGGGGCGAGCATCCTGGACTTTTAGAACAGATCCACACATAAGCCACAAAAGCACGCATGGGAGGCGACGCTCATGGCGCAGGCGACCCACGTGACAAGCCTGCTGAACACCGACGGCCGGCCCCACCCGAGGGAGAACTCCCTGGCCACGGTCACGCTCGTGCTGGGCGCGGTGGCGGCGATCGCCGCCGTCTTCCCCGGCCTGCACCTGCTCAGCTCCTGGGCCGGGCTGGCCGGGATCGCGATCGGTGCCCGGGCCCAGCTGATCTCGGTGACGACCGGCCAGCGCTTCGTGACGGTGCTCGGCCTGGGGGCCGCGGCCGTCGGCTTCTACATGGGCGTGGCGCACGGCGGCCCCTTCGGCGGCTGGGTGGGATGAGGACAGGGGGACAACGGCCGGGGCGGCTCCCGGTGCCCCGGCCTCCCGGCGCCCCGCGCGGGGCTAGGCTTCCGGCCAGACCCTGCGATTGACGCCGGAGGAGCCCCCCGAATGAGCCTGACCCTGAGGACCATCAGCCGCGAGCAGCACCTGGCGTACATCCGCTCGCTGCCCTCGGCCAGCCACATGCAGGTTCCGGCCTGGGGCGACGTGAAGGCCGAATGGCGCTCGGAGTCGCTGGGCTGGTTCGACCGGGCCGGCGAGCTGGTGGGCGCGGGTCTGGTGCTCTACCGGCAGATTCCCCGGCTGAAGCGCTATCTGGCGTATCTCCCCGAGGGCCCGGTGATCAACTGGTACGCGCCCAACCTGGAGGACTGGCTGAAGCCGATGCTGGCCCACCTCAAGCAGCAGGGGGCGTTCTCCGTCAAGATGGGCCCGCCCGTGGTGATCCGGCGATGGGACGCGGCGGCGGTCAAGGCCGGCATTCAGAACCCCGAGGTCAAGCGGCTGCGGGACACCGAGGCGACCTTCATCGAGCCCCGGGCGTTCGAGGTGGCGGACCGGCTGCGGCGGATGGGCTGGCAGCAGGGCGAGGACGGCGGCGCGGGCTTCGGCGACGTCCAGCCGCGCTACGTCTTCCAGATCCCGCTGGCCGGCCGCGCGCTGGAGGACGTGCACAAGGGCTTCAACCAGCTGTGGCGGCGGAACATCAAGAAGGCCGAGAAGGCCGGCGTCGAGGTGGTCCGGGGCGGCTACGAGGACCTGGGCACCTGGCAGCGCCTGTACGAGGTGACGGCCGAGCGCGACCGCTTCCGCCCCCGTCCGCAGATGTACTTCGAACGCATGTGGCGGGTCCTCAACGCGGAGGACCCCGACCGCATGCGCCTCTACCTCGCGCTGCACGAGGGCGAGCCCGTGGCGGCGGCGACCATGCTGATCGTGGGCCGCCACGTGTGGTATTCGTACGGAGCATCCGCCAACCACAAGCGCGAGGTGCGGCCCTCCAACGCGATGCAGTGGCGGATGCTCCAGGACGCGCACGCGCTGGGGGCCGACGTGTACGACCTGCGGGGTATCGGTGACGCGCTGGAGGACACCGACCATCTCTTCGGCCTCATCCAGTTCAAGGTGGGGACGGGCGGTGAGGCGGCCGAGTATCTGGGCGAGTGGGATTTCCCGCTCAATAAGCTTCTCCACAGGGCCCTCGACATCTACATGTCGCGGCGCTGACCCCGGGCCCCCGAAGCCCCCCTGAAGAGCACCCCAAGAACGAGAAAGGGTCTCCGGCCATGGCGCTCACCCTCTACGTCGACACCGACCGCTGGCGTGCGCATCAGCGGTCGGTGGTGGCGGACTTCCCCGGCCTGGTGCCCGTCTGCAAGGGCAACGGCTACGGCTTCGGCCACGACCGGCTGTCCGAGGAGGTGTCGCTGCTGGAGCTGGACACCCTGGCGGTGGGCACGACCTACGAGGCGGAGGCCATGAAGGACCGCTTCAGCGGCGACCTGCTGGTGCTCACGCCCTACCGCCGCTCCGAGGAGCCGGTGCCGCTGCCCGACCGGGTGATCCGGACGGCCTCCTCGGTGGACGGGGTGTACGGGCTGGTGGGCTCCCGGGTGGTCGTCGAGGTGATGAGCACCATGCGGCGGCACGGGGTGCAGCCCTCGGACCTGGGAAAGCTGCACGCGGCGCTGGACGACGTGCGCCTCGAGGGCTTCGCGATCCACCTGCCGCTGGACCGGACGGACGGCTCGGACGCGGTGGAGGAGGTCATCGGCTGGATGGACCGGCTGCGCGCCGCCCGCCTGCCGCTGGACACGATGTTCGTCAGCCACCTGACGTCGGAGCAGCTGCTGCGGCTGCGGCAGCAGTTCCCGCAGACGCGGTTCCGGGCGCGGATCGGGACGCGGCTGTGGCTGGGGGACCACGGCGCCACGGAGTACCGGGGGACGGTCCTGGACGTGACGCCGATCGCCAAGGGGGAACGCTTCGGGTACCGCCAGCAGAAGGCGCAGGCCACGGGGTGGCTGGCGGTGGTGGCGGGTGGCACCTCGCACGGCGTGGGCCTGGAGGCGCCCAAGGCGCTGCACGGGATGACCTCGCGGGCCAAGGGGATGGCGCGGGCGAGCCTGGCCTCGGTCAACCGCAATCTCTCGCCGTTCGTGTGGGACGGCAAGCAGCGGTGGTTCGCGGAGCCGCCGCACATGCAGGTGTCGATCCTCTTCGTCCCGGCGGAGTCCAAGGGCCCGAAGGTCGGCGACGAGTTCCGCGCCATCCTCCGCCACACGACGACGATGGTCGACCGCGTGGTCGACCACCGCGGCTGAGCGCACCCCGCGCCCGCGGGAGCCACCCGCCTGCCCGAAGCCGCGCCGAACGCCGGCGGCGGACGTTGCCGTCAACGCCCGCCGCGGACGTTTCGCGCGAACGCCCGCCACGGACGTTTCGACCAACGCGAGCGGCTGATGTTTCCGCGAACGCCGGCGGCGGGCGTTGCCCTGAACGCCCGTGGCGGGCGTTTCCGTGAACGGCGGCGGTGCGCCGCGCCGGGTGGCGGCGGCCCCGCGCGGCAGCGCGGTCCGTGCGCCCGGGGCGCACGCCCGGCGCGTTCCCCGGCAAGCGTGGGGCTTCGCCGGGGCCCCACACACCGCAAGGCGGCAGCCCCGGTCCTCAAGGGACACGGGGCTGCCGCCTGGTCGTCGCCGGGCGCCGGCGCGGGAGCCGGCGCGCGGGTCGCGCGTCAGCGCTCGACTTCGCCTCGGATGAACTTCTCGACGCTCTCGCGGGCCTCGTCGTCGAAGTACTGCACGGGCGGGGACTTCATGAAGTACGAGGACGCGGAGAGGATCGGGCCGCCGATGCCGCGGTCCTTGGCGATCTTCGCGGCCCGGAGCGCGTCGATGATGACGCCCGCGGAGTTGGGGGAGTCCCAGACCTCCAGTTTGTACTCCAGGTTCAGCGGGACGTCGCCGAACGCGCGGCCCTCCAGGCGGACGTAGGCCCACTTGCGGTCGTCCAGCCAGGCCACGTAGTCCGACGGGCCGATGTGAACGTTCTTCTCGCCCAGGTCGCGGTCGGGGATCTGGGAGGTGACGGCCTGGGTCTTGGAGATCTTCTTGGACTCCAGCCGCTCGCGCTCCAGCATGTTCTTGAAGTCCATGTTGCCGCCGACGTTCAACTGCATCGTGCGGTCCAGGATGACGCCGCGGTCCTCGAAGAGCTTGGCCATCACGCGGTGCGTGATCGTCGCGCCCACCTGGGACTTGATGTCGTCGCCCACGATCGGGACGCCGGCCTCGGTGAACTTGTCGGCCCACTCCTTGGTGCCGGCGATGAACACGGGCAGGGCGTTGACGAAGCCGACCTTGGCGTCGATGGCGCACTGCGCGTAGAACTTCGCCGCCTCCTCGGAGCCGACGGGCATGTAGCAGACGAGGACGTCGGCGCGGGTGTCCTTGAGGACCTGGACCACGTCGGCCGGGTCCTGCTCGGACTCGACGATGGTCTCCCGGTAGTACTTGCCGAGGCCGTCGTGGGTCTCGCCGCGCAGGACGGTCACGCCGGTGGGGGGCACGTCGCAGATCTTGATGGTGTTGTTCTCGCTGGCGCCGATGGCGTCCGCCAGGTCGGCGCCCACCTTCTTGGCGTCGACGTCGAAGGCGGCGACGAACTCGATGTCCGAGACGTGGTATTCGCCGAACCGGACGTGCATCAGACCCGGGACCTTGGCGTCCGGGGCTGCGTCCTTGTAGTACTCGACGCCCTGTACCAGCGATGCGGCGCAGTTGCCCACGCCGGCGATGGCTACGCGAACCGAACCCATTCCGGCTGCTCCCTGTGTGTGTTCGACATGATCCCCGCGCCGTCGCGGGGTGGTGGGTGGGGTGATCAAGCGGTGGTGATCACGGGGTGAAGTCGTCGGACGGATCCGGCCCGCGGGGGTCGCCCCCGCCGCCTGCGCCGCGTTGATCGCGTTGATCCCGCCCTTCCCGCTCGCTCTCGATCAGCTCGTTGAGCCAGCGGACTTCGCGCTCGACGGACTCCATGCCGTGGCGCTGAAGCTCAAGGGTGTAGGCGTCCAGCTTCTCGCGGGTGCGCGCCATCGAGGCGCGCATCTTGGCCAGGCGCTCCTCCAGGCGGCTGCGGCGGCCCTCCAGGACGCGCATCCGCACGTCGCGGGAGGTCTGGCCGAAGAAGGCGAAGCGGACGCCGAAGTGCTCGTCCTCCCAGGCGTCGGGCCCGGTCTGGCCCAGGAGCTCCTCGAAGCGCTCCTTGCCCTCGGCGGTGAGCCGGTAGACGATGCGGGCCCTGCGGTTGGTGAGGGGGGCGGCGCGGGGGTCCTCCCGGCCGGTGCCCTGCTCCTCGGCCAGCCATCCCTGCTGGACGAGGGTCTTCAGGCAGGGGTAGAGGGAGCCGTAGCTGAACGCCCGGAAGACGCCGAGCGAGGTGTTGAGCCGCTTGCGCAGCTCGTACCCGTGCATCGGGGACTCGCGCAGCAGGCCGAGGACGGCGAACTCCAGAATGCCCGAGCGCCTGCTCATGCGGGAGGCCACCTCCGTCCTCATCCGATCCTGCCGTGCCTTCCGAAGCGATGTATCAGCTCGATACATCGTCACGATAGAGCGGGCCGGCGGGACGGGCAAGCCGGGCGTAGGTGAACGGGGTCACATTGTGACGTAGGGGGGTGCGAGATGTCCCAATGGACCGTTACTGGAAGAAAGATGGCGTTTTGCCGCTGCGTAGTCTTGGCCCGTGCAGACGACGGCGGCCGGGAACCAAGTGGCGCGAGTGAGCGTCATCGTTCTAGGTGCAGTGCGCCCGGACGCGTGGACGGCCGCACAGAGGGGGACGGGATGCCGTCACGTACCTGCCGACACCAGGCGATTGTGTCTGTCCGAGGAGTAGCTGTCCCATGAGCGAGCACCGTCGCAAGCCGCCGCAGTCCCGCGGTCGCCGGGCCGCAGGGCCCTCCGGTCGCCGCGCGGCTCCCCCGCCCGTGCCCTCCGCACGGGCGGAAGACTCCTCGCCGGGGGAGCGGGAGCGGCCCTACGGCAGCCGCGCCGAGGCCCGCCGGGCCGCCGCGCGGCGCGGAGCCGGAGGCGGGGGGCGCCGCCGCGCGGCCGGGGCCTCCACCGCCAGCGCCTCGGAGGGCATCGGCGGGCGGGCCGCCCGCCGGCGGCGCGCGGGGGCGGCCTCGAAGCGAAGGCTGATCGACTACCCGCGCTCGGGGTACACCGGCCTCCGCCGCTGGGTGCCCTCCTGGAAGCAGGTGCTCGGCTCCTGCCTGGCGTTCATGACGATGATGATCGGCCTGGTCGGCATCGCGTACGCGATGACCGAGATCCCCAGCGCCAACGACATCGCCGTCCGCGAGACGAACGTCTACTACTGGGCGGACGGCTCCCGGATGGTCGTCGCCGGCGAGGGGAACGTCAACCGGCAGAACCTGGAGCTGGAGGACATCCCGCAGGCGATGCAGGACTCGGTGATCTCCGCCGAGAACGCCACCTTCTGGGAGGACCCCGGCATCGACGTGATGGGCATCGGCCGCGCCGTGCTGAACATGGCGCGCGGCGGGGACGTTCAGTCCGGCTCGACCATCACGCAGCAGTACGTGAAGAACATGTACCTCACGCAGGACCAGACGATAGAGAGAAAGGTCCGCGAGCTGCTGCTGTCCGTGAAGGTCGGCGCCGAGGTCGAGAAGGAGGAGATCCTCCAGGGGTATCTCAACACCTCGTACTTCGGCCGCGGCGCCTACGGCATCCAGGCCGCCGCGCAGGCCTACTACGGCGTGGACGCGGTGGAGCTGACGGACAGCCAGTGCGCGTTCCTCACCTCCCTGCTGAACGGCCCCAGCCTCTTCGACCCCTACAGTGGCGGCGACGGCGAGGAGCTGAGCGACGTCAACGAGGCCAACCTGGAGCGGGCCACGGAACGCTGGGCCTGGGTGCTGGAGCGCCGGGTCGAGGTCGGCGAGGGGCTGAGCCAGGCCGAGTACCAGGAGATCATCGCCGAGGAGTTCCCGCTGCCGCAGCCCCCGACCCGGGCGATGGAGCGGGCCGGGCAGATCGGGTACCTGACCGACCTGGCCGACCAGTACCTGCTCGCGAACGGCCACATCACCGAGGACCAGCTTGCCGCCGGCGGCAACCGCATCTACACCACCTTCGACGAGGGCATGGTCAACTCCATGGTCGAGGCCGTGGAGCAGGTGCGCGAGGAGAACCTCGACCCCGAGGAGCGGGACGAGGACCGGCACGTGCAGTTCGGCGGCGCGGCGGTCGTCCCGGGCGACGGGGCGATCCGGGCGATCTACGGCGGCTCGGACTACACCGAGCACTTCGTGAACAACGCCAACAACCCCGGCGTGCAGGTGGGTTCGACGTTCAAGCCCTTCGTGCTGGCCGCGGCCATGCGCGACGGCATCCGGGACCCCGAGGGCGGCCAGGAGCAGGAGGCCGACCAGCGGACCCTGGTCTCCCCGGACAGCGTCTACCACAGCGAGGACGAGATGCTGATCCGGCGCTACAACGGCGAACCCGTCATCGTGGAGGACGAGGACGGCGAGGAGAGTCAGTGGCGCCAGAACAACTTCGAGGGCAATTCGCAGGGTGACATCACCCTGCGGCAGGCCATGGCCGTCTCGGCCAACGCGCCCTTCGTGCAGCTCGGCATGGACATCGGCCCGCTGACGGTCGCGGAGGCGGCCGAGGACGCGGGCCTGCTGGAGGACAGCCTCGGCGCGGTCGGCGAGGACGTTCCGACCTTCGCGCTCGGCGTCTCCACCCCGGGCCCGATCCGGATGGCCTCGGCCTACGCCACCTTCGCCGCCAGCGGCGAGCAGGCCGACCCGTACTCGGTGACCCGCGTGGAGCGGCGGGACGGCAGCAGCTGGGAGCACACGAACAGCACCCGCCAGAGCTTCAGCGCCGACGTGGCCGACAACGTCACGGACGTGCTGGCCGGAGTCGTGGAGAGCGAGGACGGCAGCGGCAGGCGGGCCCAGGAGCTGGGCCGCCCGGTGGCCGGCAAGACCGGCACCACGGACGACAACCGCTCGGCCTGGTTCGTCGGCTACACCACCCGCCTGTCCACCGCCATCGGCATGTGGCGGATGCCGGACTCCGAGGAGAGCCTGGCCGACGGCGAGGAGATGGGCCAGATGTCCATGTACGGCACCGCCGGCCAGGAGCGCATCAACGGCAGCTCGCTCCCGCTCTCGGTGTGGATGGCGTTCATGGAGGAGGCCACTGCGGACGACCCGGTGGAGGAGTTCCCCGAGCCGCGGTCCGTCGGCGAGACCGTCTACGGCGGCGGCTCCGAGGCGCCGCCCGTCACCCCGGTCGACCCCACGCCCCCGGCCCAGACGCAGGAGCCCGAGGAGCCGGAGGAGAGCCCGGACCCGGAGCCGACCACGCAGGAGCCCACGCTCCCCGAGCCGACGACTCCAGAGCCGACCGACCCCTGCGACATCTTCGACCCGTCGTGCTCCACTTCCGGGACCGACCAGGGCACGGACCAGGGCGGCACCAACGAGGGCAGCGTCGGGGGCACGAACGAGGGCAGCGTCGAGGGCGATACCGAGGGCACCGTCGAGGGCGGCGGCCCGAACGGGAACCAGGGCGGTACCGGCTGGTTCGGCGGCGCCGAGCCGTAGCACGCCCCGGGGACTCCCCCCGCTCCGCCGCGGCCCCCCTGGCTCCCGCCCGGGGGGCCGCGGCCGTTTCCGGACGCGCCCTGACCCCCCGCCCGCGGGGCCGTGGGGCAGGATAGGGGGCCATGGTGCATCCCACTCCCCGGCCGGCCGTACGGCCCACCGTCCAGGACGAGGTCGCAGCGGCGGGCAGCGAGCTGATCGGCGGCCCGGCCGGGCGTCGCGCGGTCCCGGCGGGCGGCTGGTGGACCCCGGTACGGGTCATCGCGCTGGTGGCGATCGGGATGTTCGCGCTCGGCATGGCGCAGAAGGCCCCCTGCTACGAGAGCGGCTGGTTCAGCGGCCCCACCGAGCAGTACACCCGGGCCTGCTACTCCGACATCCCGCACCTGTACGCCGGGCGCGGCTTCGCGGACGGCCTGGTGCCCTACGCCGATCGCATCCCGGAGGAGACCTCCGGCGGGATGGAGTACCTCGAATACCCGGTCCTGACGGGCCTGTTCATGCAGATCGCCGCCTGGCTGACGCCGGGCGGCACGGACGGCCCGCAGCCCGCGCAGACCTACTGGATGGTCAACGCCGGGATGCTGATGATCTGCGCCGTGGTCATCGCGGTCTGCGTCACCCGCATGCAGCGCCACCGCCCGTGGGACGGCCTGCTGGTGGCGCTCTCCCCGGCGCTGGCGCTGACCGCGACCATCAACTGGGACCTGCTGGCCGGGGCGCTGACCTGCGCCGCCCTGCTGCTGTGGTCCCGCTCCCGCCCGGCCGCGGCCGGGGTGCTGATCGGCCTGGCCGCCGCGGCGAAGCTCTATCCCGCGCTGCTGCTGGGGCCGCTGCTGCTGCTGTGCTGGCGGGCGGGCCGCCTGCGGGCCTTCTGGGCGGCGGCGGCCGGGGCGGCCGTCTCCTGGCTGGCCGTCAACCTGCCGGTGATGCTGGTGGCGCCGGAGGGCTGGGGGAAGTTCTACTCCTTCAGCCAGGAGCGGCCCGTGGACTTCGGCTCGGTGTGGCTGATCATCTCCCAGCGCGCCGACACCCGGCTGGACTCGGTCAACACCTACGCCGCCGCGCTCGTGGTCCTCGGCGGCCTGGCGCTGGCCTGGCTGGCCCTCAGCGCGCCGCGCCGCCCCCGCCTGGCCCAGCTCGCCTTCCTGGCCGTGGCCCTCTTCGTCCTCACCAACAAGGTCTACTCGCCGCAGTACGTGCTGTGGCTGATCCCGCTGGCCGTCCTGGCCCGGCCGCGCTGGCGGGACTTCCTGGTCTGGCAGACCTGCGAGGTCCTCTACTACCTGGGGATCTGGTACTACCTGGCCGCCATCAACGGCGAGGGCAAGGACGGCCTGTCCACCGGCGGCTATCAACTCGCCATCCTGGTCCATTTGCTGGGAACGCTCTACCTCTGCGCGCTCGTGGTACGGGACGTCCTGCGGCCCGAGCACGACGTGGTCCGCCGGGACGGCTCGGACGACCCGGGCGGCGGCGTGCTCGACGGAGCGGCGGACGTCTTCGCCCCCGGCGCGGCCCGGCGCCGTCCCCCACCGCCCCCGCCCACGGCGTTCGTCGACTGGGGCACCAGCCCCGGCGCGCTGCCGCCCGCCCCCGGCGTTTCACGTGAAACCTGACAGACCGGGCCCGGCGGCCCGGGCCGGCCTGCGCGGGCTGCTGCACCTGCCGGACTTCCGGCGGCTGCTGACGGTGCGGCTGCTCTCCCAGTTCGCGGACGGCGTCTTCCAGGTCGGCCTGGCCACCTGGGTGGTGTTCTCCCCGGAGCAGGAGACCTCGCCCGGGGATATCGCCGCCGCCATGGCGGTGCTGCTGCTGCCCTATTCGCTGCTCGGGCCGTTCGCCGGGGTCCTGCTGGACCGGTGGCGCCGCCGCCAGGTGCTGCTGTACGGGAACCTCCTGCGCAGCGGGCTGGCCGCCGGCACCTGCGTGCTCGTGGCCGCCGACGTGCCGGACTGGGCGTTCTACCTCTCCGCCCTCACCGTCACCGGCGTCAACCGGCTGATCCTGGCGGGCCTTTCGGCCGCGCTGCCCCGGGTCGTGGACGCCGACCGCCTCGTGACGGCCAACGCCCTGTCGCCCACGGCCGGAACGCTGGCCGCGACGGTCGGGGGCGCGGCTGCCTTCGGCGTGCAGCTCCTCGCCCGCGGCCAGGGCGCGGAGGACGCGCTGGCCCTCGGCCTCGCCGGGCTGGTCTACCTGGGCGCGGGCCTGGCGGCGCTGCGGATGGGCCGGGAGCTGCTCGGCCCCGGCCGGGAGGCGATGCTGCCCCTGGGCCCGGCCCTGGCCTCGACCGCGCGGGGGCTCGCCGCCGGCCTGGGGCACCTCAGGGAGCGCCCGCTCGCCGGCTGGACGCTGGGCGCCCTGGGCCTGATCCGCTTCTCCTACGGCGCGCTGCTGGTCGCCGTGCTGATGCTGTGCCGGCACGCCTGGGGCGGCGGGCCGGGCGGCGGGAACGGCATGGCGTGGCTCGGCCTGGCGCTGGCCGCCTCCGGCGTGGGCTTCTTCCTGGCCGCCGTGGTCACCCCGTGGGCGGTGGCCCGGCTGGGCGGGCTGGGCTGGTTCGCGCTGTGCGCGGCGGCGGCGGCGGTGCTGACGCCGGCCCTGGGGCTTCCCTTCCGGCCCGTGCCGGTGGTGGGGGCGGCCTTCGTGCTGGGCCTGGTCTCGCAGAGCACCAAGATCGTGACCGACACCGTGGTGCAGTCGGCGGTGGCCGACGCCTTCCGCGGCCGGGTCTTCTCCCTCTACGACATGCTGTTCAACATCGCCTTCGTCGCGGCGGCCGGCCTCGCGGCCCTCATGGTCCCGCCGGACGGCCGCTCCGCCGCGCTCGTACTCACCGTCTCCGCGCTCTACGCGGCCACGGCCACGGCCGTGGACCGGCTGCGGCGCTCGGAGGTTTCACGTGAAACCCCCGACGAGATGCTCACTGCTGCCCGGCCCACCACTCCCTGAGCCGGGCCTCGGCCTCCTCGGGCCCCATCGGGCCGTGCTCCATCCGCAGGTCGAGCAGGTGCCGGTAGGCGGCGCCGACCTCCGGTCCGGGGCCGATGCCCAGCAGGCGCATGATGTCGTTGCCGTTGAGGTCCGGCCGGATCGCGTCCAGCTCCTCCTGCTCCCGCAGGCGCTCGATCCGCTCCTCCAGGCCGTCGTAGGCGCGGGAGAGGGCCTGCGCCTTGCGCTTGTTCCGGGTCGTGCAGTCCGAGCGGGTCAGCTTGTGGAGCCGGTCCAGCAGCGGCCCGGCGTCCCGCACGTAGCGCCGCACGGCCGAGTCGGTCCACTCCCCGGTCCCGTAGCCGTGGAAGCGCAGGTGCAGCTCGACCAGCCGCGCCACGTCCTTGATCATCTCGTTGGGGTACTTCAGCTTGCCCAGGCGCTGCTTGACCATCTTCGCGCCGACCACCTCGTGGTGGTGGAAGGAGACCCGGCCGTCCTCCTCGAAGCGGCGGGTGCGGGGCTTGCCGATGTCGTGGAGCAGCGCCGCCAGCCGCAGCACGAGGTCACGCTCGCCGCCCTCCAGGTCGATCGCCTGCTCCAGCACGGTCAGGCTGTGCTCGTACACGTCCTTGTGCCGGTGGTGCTCGTCCCGCTCCAGCCGCAGCGCCGGAAGCTCGGGCAGCGCCCGCGCCGCGAGGCCGGTCTCCACGAGCAGGGTGAGGCCCTTGCGCGGATGGTCGCTCAGCAGCAGCTTGTTCAGCTCGTCCCGCACCCGCTCGGCCGAGACGATGTCGATCCGCTCCGCCATGCCGGACATGGCCGCGCGCACCGGCTCGGCCACCGTGAAGTCGAGCTGCGCGGCGAACCGCGCGGCCCGCATCATCCGCAGCGGGTCGTCCGAGAACGAGGACTCCGGCGTCCCCGGGGTGCGCAGCACCCGCTGCGCCAGGTCGGAGAGACCGTTGTGCGGATCGACGAACTCCTTGCGCGGCAGCCCGACGGCCATCGCGTTCACCGTGAAGTCGCGCCGCAGCAGGTCCTCCTCCAGCGAATCCCCGTAGGAGACCTCCGGCTTGCGCGAGGTGCGGTCGTAGGCCTCGGACCGATAGGTGGTGATCTCCAGCTGGAAGTCCTTGGGGCCGCCCTCCCCGGCGTCCCCGGGGGCCGCCTTGCGGCAGCCGACCGTGCCGAAGGCGATGCCGACCTCCCAGACCGCGTCCGCCCAGGGCCGGACGATCCGCAGCACGTCCTCGGGGCGGGCGTCCGTGGTGAAGTCCAGGTCGTTGCCGAGCCGTCCCAGCAGGGCGTCCCGCACCGAGCCGCCGACCAGCGCGAGCTGGAACCCGGCCCGCTCGAAGCGGGCGGCCAGGTCGTCCGCCACGGGGGAGACCCGCAGCAGCTCCTCGACCGCGCGGCGCTGCACCAGGCCGACCCCGGCGGCGGCCCGGGGCGGGCGGGACTGTGTGTCATTCCTGTCGTTCGGCACAGCAGCACAGCGTACGTGCCCCGCGCCGCGCCCCGCGTCCCGCCGGGGCGGGGCCGTTCCGCGGAGCGGCCGGAGGCCGATCATCGTTACCATGAGGGCGGGTTGAGCGATCCCGGAAGCGAGACACCGAGGGAACGGGGCTGACGCGCGTGGCAGGGTCGGGGACACGGGAACGCGTGAGGCTCCGCCGCCGTGCACGGCGGCTCGGGGCCCTGCTGGCCGCCCTCGTGGCGGTCCCCCTCCTCCCGGGCACGCTGCCCGCCTCCGCCGCGCCCGCCGCGGCCCCCGCCGACGACGTCGGCACGGGCCGCCGCAGCGCCACCATCTCCCTCACCGAGCTGAGCCCGGCCGTCCCCGACGCCGACGACGAGACCCTCACCGTGCGCGGCACGGTCACCAACGAGGGCACATCCCCGATCATCGACAGCTCCGTGGCCGCCAGGACAGGCGTGCCGCTGACCACCCGCTCGGCCATCGACCGCGCCATGGACCGCACCGACTTCGACAACGCCCTGGACGGCGGGATCATCCGCGCCTCGGAGCAGCCGATCGGCACCCTCGCGCCGGGCATGTCCGCGACGTTCGCCCTCCAGGTGCCGATCGAGGACCTGCGCCTGGGCGAGGCCGGGGCCTACCAGGTGGCGGTGGGGCTGACCGGGCAACGCGAGGACGCCCGCTGGACGCAGATCCTGGGCACGGGCCGCACCGTGGTGCCCTGGCAGCCCGAGCCGGCCTCGCCCGACGCGGAGCGGACCCGGCTGAGCGTGCTGTGGCCCCTGGTCTCCGACACCCACATGACGGCCCAGACCGGGGCCGACGAGGAGCAGACCCCGACCTTCCTCGACGACACGCTCCTCACCGAGATCTCCCCCGGCGGCCGGCTGGACCGGCTGGTCTCCCTGGGCGCGGGGCTCCCCGTGACCTGGGTGATCGACCCCGACCTGCTGGCCTCCGTGGACGCGATGACCGATCCCTATCAGGTCTACGAGGACGGCCGACTGACCGAGGGCGACGGCCAGGACGAGGCGCGAGCCTGGCTGCTGGACCTGGAGCGGGCGATCGGGCAGCGCGAGGTGGTCGCCCTCCCCTTCGGGGACCCCGACGTCGCCTCGCTCGCCCACCAGGGCATGGACGTCCCCGGCGCGCTGGGCCACTTCGCCGACGCCACCGAGGTCGCGGCCACCACCGTGGAGACCGTGCTGCCGGGCGTGCGGGCCTCCACCGCCTACGCCTGGCCCGTGGAGGGCGCCATCGACCCCGAGATCGTCTCGGCGGCCACCTCGGCCGGGGCGGACCGGGTCATCACCCGCAGCGACAGCCTGCGGCCCGGCGACTCCCTCGGCCACACGCCCGGCGCCGCCCGCCCCCTCGGCGGCGGCACCACGGCCGTTGTCGCCGACGCCCGGCTCTCCACCCTCTTCGAGGAGGAACTGACCGGCGCGGGCGCGGCCACCCTCGCCCAGCAGGAGCTGCTCGGGCAGACGCTGGCCATCGCCGGGGAGTCCGCGGAGCAGGACCGCAGCATCGTCCTGGCCCCCCAGCGGGTGCTGACCGGGCCGCAGGCCGAGGCGATGGCGAGCGCCCTGACCACGCTGCGGGACGAGGCCGACTGGATTTCGTTCACCGACCTGGGCACCGCCGCGACGGAGGAGCCCGACCCGGCCGCGAACCGCGAGGTGCCCTCCGCGAACGCCTACCCCGAGGGGCTGCGTGCGCAGGAGCTGCCCACCAGCGCCTTCCAGGCTATGCGGGAGACGCAGCGCACGCTGGAGGACTTCGTCGTCATCCTGACCGAGCCCGACCGTGTCGAGGCCCCCTTCGGCAACGCCATCCGCCGCGAGATGTCGGCCTCCTGGCGCGGAAGGCCGGAGGAGGCCGAGGACTACCGCTCCACCGTGCAGTCCGGCCTGGTCAGCCTCACCGAGCGGGTCTACCTGATCCAGAAGACCCCGATCACCCTCTCCGGCCGCAGCGCGGTCATCCCGGTCACCGTGCAGAACGACCTGATCCAGGACGTTCGCAACCTGGAGCTGCGGCTTCTCTCCAGCCGGCAGTTGGGCCTCCGGGTCAGCGAGGCCCAGGAGATCACCATCCCCGGCGGGCAGAACATGTCCGTGCGCTTCGAGGCCGACGCCCGCGCCAACGGCCAGGTGACGCTGGAGGCGCAGCTCTTCACCGCCAGCAACACCGAGCCGTACGGCGAGCGGATGCAGTTCAGCGTGCAGGTCACCTCCATCACGCCGACGGTGCTGGTGGTCATCGCCTGCGGCCTGCTGCTGGTGGTGCTGGCCGGCGTCCGGATGTACAGCCAGCGCAAGCGCGCCGCCCGCGCGGCGGGCGCGGACGGGACCGCGGAGGCGGAAGCGGCGGACGCGCGGGGCCCCGCCACGGCGGGGGAGGGTGGAAGCGGCGCCGACACCGGCGGAGGAACGCCCGGCGGGCCCTCCGGGAGTGAGAGGGTGGGTCCCCGAGAGTGAGCCGCCGGCCAGGGCCGTCACCGCCGGCCCGTGAATCCGAGGTGGGGTAGCGATGCAAGCGCCGTTCGACCCTGAAGGCGGCGACGTGGGCGGCGACCCGTCCGGCTGGACCGGGGACCAGCCCGGCGACCCGCGCCGGCGCCCGTACGACCCCGACGGGCCCACGCCCCACGACCCGGCGGGCCAGACCCCCCACCCCTACGCCCCGGGCCCGCAGGACCCGGCGGCGTACGACGCCGGCGCCTACGGCCGCCCCGATTACCCGGCTCACGACTACCCCGGGTCCGGCTACGGTGCCCCCGGCCTCCCGGCGGGCGGCTACCCTCCCCCGGGACACGGCGGCCCGGCCGGGGAGCCCGGCCCGTACCAGCCCCCGGCCTATCAGCCGCCCGCCTACGGCGACCCGGGCAACGCCCCCGGCTACGACCCGAACCTCGCGGACAGCTACGGCCACGACCCGTACGCCGGGCGCGACCCCTTGGCCCAGGACCCCGTAGGCGAGGCGCTCTACGACCGCGCCGCCCACCCGCCGCCCCCGCCGGGCAGCGTTCCCGACCCCACCGCCCTCTACGGGCAGCCGCCGCCCCCGCCCGAGGGCCCCGACCCCCGGCGCAGGGCCCCCACCCCGGCCCCCGAGCCGGACGGCCTCAGCCGTCGACTGCCGCGCGGCGACCAGCCGGGCCGCACCGAGTACACCGGCATCGACGGTCTGATGACCGGGCACGGCGGCGCGGGTGCCGGCCCCCAGGACCCCCGGCACGCCCCCGGGCGCGACCCCCGCGAGGGCCTGGACGACGCGTTCGCCCACCTCTTCCGGGACCAGCAGGCGGACCCGCGCCCGCAGCAGCAGGGAGCGCCGGCGCCGCCGCCCCGGCAGCCGCCCCCGCCCGGCCCCCCGGCGGAGCAGCAGGTCCCGCCCCCCGAGGAGCCCGCGCCCGCCGCCCCCTCGCGCGGCGGCCGGGCCGCGAGCCTGCTGCGCTCCAGCGCCGTCATGGCCGCCGGCACCCTGGTCTCCCGCATCACCGGCTTCGTCCGCCAGCTCGTCCTGGTCGCCGCCCTGGGCACCACCATGCTCGGCGACACCTACACGGTCGCCTGGGCGCTGCCCTCGATGATCTACTTCCTGATCATCGGCGGCGGCCTGAACTCCGTCTTCGTCCCCCAGCTCGTCCGCGCGATGAAGAACGAGCCGGACGGTGGCGACGCCTACGCCAACCGCCTGCTGACCCTGGTGATGGTCGCCCTCGCCGCACTGGTGATCGTGGGGATGGTCGCGGCTCCCCTGCTGATCCGCGTCCAGTCCGCCACCCTGGCCGACGACCCGGACGGCAGCGCCGTCGCGGTGACCTTCGCCCGCTACTTCCTGCCGACGATCTTCTTCACCGGCTTCTACACGGTGGTCGGCCAGATCCTCAACGCCCGCGACCGGTTCGGCCCGATGATGTGGACCCCGGTGCTGAACAACGTCGTGGTCATCTTCTCCTTCGGCCTCTTCCTGTGGGTCTACGGGACCCAGCGCACCTCCGGCGTCAGCGTCTCGACCATCACGCCCGAGGGCCTGCGGCTGCTGGGCGTCGGCACGCTGCTGGGCATCGTCGTCCAGGGCCTGGCGATGCTGCCCTACCTGAAGGCGACCGGCTTCCGCATCCGCCTCCGCTTCGACTGGCGCGGCCACGGCATGGGCAAGGCCGCCCGGCTGGCCAAGTGGGCGGTGCTCTTCGTCCTGGCCAATCAGGTCTCCCTGATCGTCATCACCCAGTTCGCCACCGGGGCCGGCCAGAGCGCCGAGGAGCAGGGGTATCCGGGCGCGGGCTTCATCGCCTACAACAGCGCCCTGCTGATCTGGCAGATGCCGCAGGCCATCATCACCGTCTCGGTGATGGCGGCGCTGCTGCCCCGCCTCTCCCGCTCGGCCGCCGACGGCGACACGGCCGCCGTCCGCGACGACCTCTCCCACGGCCTGCGCACATCCGCCGTGGCGATCGTCCCGCTGGCCTTCGCCTTCGTCGCCCTGGGCGTGCCCATGTGCACCCTGCTCTTCGGCACCGGTGGCGAAGAGGGCGCACGCTCCTTCGGCTATGTCCTGATGGCCTTCGGTCTGGGCCTGATCCCCTACTCCGCCCAGTACGTCGTGCTGCGCGCCTTCCACGCCTACGAGGACACGCGGACGCCGTTCTACAACACCGTCTTCGTCTCGCTCGCGTGGATCGTGCTCTCGGCCGCGGGCTTCCTGTTCCTGCCCGACCGGTGGGTCGTCGCGGGCATCGGCTTCAGCTACGGCCTGGCCTACGCCCTGGGCGTCGGGCTCGCCTGGCGCCGCCTGCGCCGCCGGATGCGGGCCGACCTGGACGGCCCCCGGGTCGTGCGCACCTATATCCGGCTGGCCGGGGCGAGCGTTCCCGCCGCGCTGCTCGGCGGCGCCGTCGGCTTCGCCCTCCTGGGGGCGCTGGGCGAGGGCCTGCTGGGCTCCCTGGCCGCGCTCACGGCGGGCGGCGTGCTCCTCCTGGGGGTCTTCTACGTCGCGGCCCGCCGGATGCGGATCGAGGAACTCACCACCCTGGTCGGCATGGTCCGCTCCCGCCTGGGCCGCTGATCCGGCGATCCTCCCGGGAGAAGCGCACCGGGGACACTCCGGCGCCATACGCCGTACAACCTCGGGCCGTACTCACATGTCGTGCAGGGTGACGGAGTACCGGCACAATGAGTCTGGCAGTGTCAGTATCCGGCAGCCAAGATCGGGGAGGCGGGAACCACGGTGGCGGAACGGAGCACGGCGACGAGCTCTGAGCAGCGTCCGGCGAGCGCGCAGCACGCCACGGGGGACGGGAGCGCCGAGCCGCGGACCGACGAGGCCCCCGAGGCCCCGTCCGCCGCCGAGCTGCACAGCGGTCACCGGCTGGGCAAGCGGTACCGGCTGGAGGAGTGCATCACCCGGCTGGACGGCTTCAGCAGCTGGCGCGCGATGGACGAGAAGCTGCGCCGTGCCGTCGGCATCCACGTCCTGCCGGCCGGCCACGAGCGCGCCCCCGCGGTGCTCGCCGCGGCCCGCTCCACGGCCCTGCTGGGCGACCTCCGCTTCGTGCAGGTCCTCGACGCGGTCGAGGAGAACGACCTGGTGCACGTCATCCAGGAGTGGCTGCCCGACGCCGCCCCGCTGAGCACCGTCCTGCACACCGGCCCCCTCGACGCGCACGAGGCGTACGCCCTCGTCAACCAGGTCTCCTCGGCGATGGCGGCGGCCCACCGAAAGGACCTCGCGCACCTGCGGCTGACCCCGGCGACCGTACTGCGCACCGGCCCCTGCCAATTCCGCATCCGCGGCCTGGCCGTGGACGCCGCCCTGCGAGGCATCACCGCGCCGGACCCGCGGCGCGCCGACACCGAGGCCATCGGCGCCCTGCTGTACGCCTCGCTCACCCAGCTCTGGCCGTACGGGGACGGGGCCTACGGCCTGCGGGGCGTGCGCGGGCTCACCAAGGGGTCCCGGGAGCCGCTGGCCGCCCCGGAGCAGGTGCGGGCCGGCATCCACCGCGGCCTGTCCGACCTGGCGATGCGCGCCCTGGTGAACAACGGCGCCACGGCCGCCAGCCAGGATCCGCCGTGCACCACCCCCGAGGAGCTGGGCCAGGCCCTCGCGGAGCTGCCGCGGATCCCGCCGCCCGATCCCGCGCCCACCGCTCTGCCCTCGTACCAGCGCACCACCTTCCAGCGCGGGACGCTCGCCGCCGGCGGGCCGCCGCCGGCCCTCCCGCCCACCGCGGCGGGGTCGCCGCCCGCCCTGCCGGGCCGGACGGGCACCGTCCTGAAGTGGGGCGTGTCCGCGCTGCTGATCGCCGCGCTCGGCCTGGGCAGCTGGCAGCTCGCCGACGCGCTCCTGCGGGGCGACGCGCAGCCGGAGGCCGCGGCCCCCAGCGGTCCCCCGGCGGCCGAGGCGCCGCCCGAGGACGGCCCCCTCACCGTCGAGTCGGTCACCGACTTCGACCCCCACGGCCGCGACGGCGAGGAGAATCCCGAGAACACCGGCCTGGCCGTGGACGGCGACCCCGAGACGTCCTGGTACACCGACAACTACTTCGGCCCCGACTTCGGCAACCTGAAGCCGGGCCTCGGCCTGATCCTCGACCTCGGCGAGCCCCGCCGCCTCTCCTCGCTGACGGTCGACACCGTGGGGGACACCCGCGTCGAGCTGCGCGCCGCCCCGGCCGACGCCGGGGACGCGCCCGGGGACCCCGACGACTACGCGCTGCTGGACGAGGGCACGGGCGAGTCCGTGACCCTCACCGCGGAGGAGCCCTTCGAGACCCGCTTCGTGCTCGTCTGGCTCACCGAGCTGCCCCAGGGCGCGGATGGCAACTACCGTGGCCGCATTACCGATATCACCGTCAGGCCGTAGCCCGGCCGCCGTCCGGCCCGAGGGGCGCGGAGGGCGCTTCGCCCGGAGAACGTGAGGAGAGCCGCCGTGGGCAGATCCGCGCCACGCGACCCCGCCGCCGACTCCGACAAGGAGCTGCTCACCCGCCACGCCGCCGGCGACCCCGACGCCTTCTCGGAGCTGGTCCGCCGGCACCGCGACCGGCTGTGGGCCGTGGCCCTGCGCACCCTCGGCGACCGCGAGGAGGCCGCGGACGCCCTCCAGGACGCCTTGGTCTCCGCCTACCGGGCCGCCCACACCTTCCGCGGCCAGTCGGCCGTCACCACCTGGCTGCACCGCATCACGGTCAACGCCTGCCTGGACCGCGCCCGCAAGGCCAGGACCCGGCGCACCTACCCGATGCCCGAGCAGGAGCGGCTGGAGACGCTGCTGGAGCCGCACGAGTCCGCCGAGGTCCCAGCCGAACGCATGGAACTGCGCCGCGAACTGCGCGACGCGCTCGACCAGCTGCCCGCCGAGCAGCGCGCCGCCCTGGTCCTGGTCGACATGCAGGGGTACCCCGTCGCCGAGGCCGCCGAGATCCTGCAGACGCCGGTGGGCACCATCAAGAGCCGCTGCGCCCGCGCGCGGGCCAGGCTCCTGCCGCTGCTGCGCCACCTCGGCCCCCGGACGCCTGAGCAGAGGAACCGCGCGGCGGGCGTATCCGTCCCACCACCGAGGGATTCCGGAGAGGCCGGCGCCGTGCGGGGAGGGGGAACGCGTCCATGAACTTCGCGCACGAGGCCCACCCGGACCCGGCCGAGATCGCCGAGCTGGACGAGGACATGATGCCCCCCGCCGGGGCGGCCCGCCTCCGCGAGCACCTGGCCGCCTGCCCGGACTGCGCTGCCGTCCGGGCCGAGCTGGCCGCCCTGCGCCGCGAGCTCCGCGAGCTGCCCGGCCCCGGCCCCATGCCGGAGGACGTCGCCGCGCGCATCGACGCCGCGATCCTCGCTGTTTCACGTGAAACGGCCGACGCCCCCGAGAAGGGGCAGCGCGGCATGGCGGCTCCGGCCGGGCATCCGCGTCGATACCGTCGGGCTACCTTCGCGCTGGCCGCCGCGGCGGCCGTGGCCGTGCTGGGCGTGGGTGGGGCGCTGCTCGGCGCGCTGAACGGGGATGGCGGACCGCAGCCGTCGGGGCTCTCCGCCGGGGCCACCGACGAGGCGCCGGCCGAACGCGAGGCGGCTGCCCAGGACCTCAGCGCCCCAGCGGAGGAGGCGCTGGAGGCCCAGGTGCGTCAGCTCCTCGCGGGGAGCACCGAGGCGAGCACGCTCGCCGCCGAGGGCCCCGGCGGCACCGGCGAGCCCGGCGAGGGGGAAGCCCCGCCGAGCTCCGAACAGCAGGAGAGCACCGCGGAGATGCCGCCGGGCCCCGTCGTCGTCCCCTCCTGCGTGGAGCAGGCCATCGGCCGCCCCGAGGAGCCGCTCGCCGCGGGCCCCGAGGACTTCGAGGGGGAGGAGGCGTACCTCGTGGTGCTGCCCCACGCGGCCGACCCCGAGCGGGTGGATGCCTACGTCGTGGCAGCCGCCTGCGTCAGCTCCTCGCCCGTTCCGTCCCCCGGCCGGATTCTCGTGCAGGAGAGCTACCCGCGCGACTGACCGCGCCGCGGGCCCGGGAATGTCTGGGACCCTAGGATCCGTTACTGGACTGTGGGTCCCCGCCGGGGCCCCGGGTGTCAGATCCCGAGACAAGGAAGAATCCCGTGAGCGACGTCCGCAACGTGATCATCATCGGCTCCGGACCCGCGGGCTACACCGCCGCGCTCTACACGGCACGTGCCTCGCTCAACCCACTCGTCTTCGAGGGCGCTGTCACCGCGGGCGGCGCGCTGATGAACACCACCGAGGTGGAGAACTTCCCCGGTTTCAAGGACGGAATCATGGGTCCCGACCTGATGGACGGCATGCGCGCCCAGGCGGAGCGCTTCGGCGCCGAGCTGGTCCCGGACGACATCGTCTCGGTCGATCTGAGCGGCGAGATCAAGAAGGTCACCGACAGCGCGGGCACGGTCCACGCCGCCAAGGCCATCATCGTGGCCACCGGCTCCCAGCACCGCAGGCTCGGCCTGCCGAACGAGGACGAGCTCTCCGGCCGCGGCGTCTCCTACTGCGCCACCTGCGACGGCTTCTTCTTCCGGGAGCAGGACATCGCGGTGATCGGCGGCGGCGACACCGCGCTGGAGGAGGCCACCTTCCTCACCCGCTTCGCGCGCTCGGTGACCATCGTGCACCGCCGGGACACCCTGCGGGCCTCCAAGGCGATGCAGGAGCGGGCCTTCGCCGACCCGAAGATCACCTTCGTCTGGGACAGCGAGGTCGCGGAGATCCACGGCAAGGAGGGCAAGCTCGCCTCCCTGACGCTGCGGAACCGGCTGACGGGCGAGACCTCCCCGCTGGAGGTGGCCGGCCTCTTCGTCGCCATCGGGCACGACCCGCGCGTGGAGCTGTTCGCGGGTCAGCTCGACCTGGACGCCGAGGGCTACCTCCGTGTCGAGTCCCCCACCACCCGGACCAGCCTCCCGGGCGTCTTCGCCGCGGGCGACGTGGTCGACCACAGCTACCGCCAGGCCATCACGGCGGCCGGCACGGGCTGCGCCGCCGCCCTGGACGCCGAGCGCTACCTGGCCGCTCTGGCGGACACCGAGTCCATCACCTCGGACCTCCAGGTCTGATCCGTTCCCACCTCACGCAAGTCACGCACGAACCCACGAAAGACAAGGAGAAGCACCATGGCCGGTGCCACCGTGACCGCCACTGACGCCGACTTCGAGGAGAAGGTCCTCCGGAGCGACAAGCCGGTGCTGGTCGACTTCTGGGCCGAGTGGTGCGGTCCGTGCCGCCAGGTCGCTCCCGCCCTGGAGGCCATCGCGGCCGAGCACGCCGACAAGATCACGGTCGTCAAGCTCAACATCGACGAGAACCCCAAGACGGCCGCCACCTACGGGATCCTCTCCATCCCGACGATGAACGTCTACCAGGGCGGCGACGTCGTGAAGACCATCGTCGGCGCCAAGCCCAAGGCGGCCATCGAGCGGGACCTCAACGAGTTCCTCGCCTGACCGCCCGCCGGGGCGCCCGGCGCGCTGCGCACCGGGCAGGCATCACGACAGGGCGAGGGGCCCGGGGCGTTCCTTGGAGAACGCCACGGGCCCCTCGCGTCGCCCGGAGGCTCAGTCCTCCTCCGGAGCGGGCCGCTCCCCGCGCGCCGGATCGAGCACCGGCCCTTCGCCCGGGGCGAGTTGGCCCAGGATCCGCTCCAGATCCTCTATCGACGCGAACTCGACGACGATCTTGCCCTTCTTCTGCCCCAGATCGACCTTCACCCGGGTCTCGAAGCGGTCGGACAGGCGCCCGGCCAGGCCGTCCAGGGCGGGCGAGATCAGCCGGCCGGCGCGGGGTCCGCGACCCCGGCGGGTCCGCTTCCCCTCCGAGCCCAGGAGGCGGACGATCTCCTCCACCGACCGCACCGACAGCCCCTCGGCCACGATCCGGTGCGCGAGCCGATCCTGCTCCGCCGCGTCCTCCACCCCGAGCAACGCCCGCGCGTGCCCGGCCGACAGAACCCCGGCCGCGACCCGCTTCTGCACCTCGGGGGAGAGCTGGAGCAGCCGGAGAGTGTTGGTGACCTGCGGCCGGGAGCGGCCGATCCGGTCGGCCAGCTCGTCGTGGGTGCAGTTGAAGTCCCGCAGCAGCTGGTCGTAGGCGTTGGCCTCCTCCAGCGGGTTGAGCTGGGCCCGGTGCAGGTTCTCCAGGAGGGCGTCCAGGAGCATCCTGTCATCCTCGGTGGCCCGCACGATGGCCGGGATGGCCTCCAGCCCCGCGTCCTTGCAGGCCCTCCAGCGGCGCTCGCCCATGATGAGCTCGTACCGCTCCCGCCCGAGCTGCCGGACCACGACCGGCTGGAGCAGGCCCACCTCCTTGACGGAGGCGACCAGCTCCGCGAGCGCGTCCTCGTCGAAGTACTCGCGCGGCTGGTCCGGGTTGGGCGTGATGGCGTCCAGCGGAAGCTCGGCGAAATACGCCCCGCCCACCTCGGCCGGCAGCTCCGGCTCCGCCGTTTCACGTGAAACAGCCTCCGGCTCCGCGGGAACGGGAACCGTCGGGCCCGTGGGCACCGGGACGCCCCGGTCGGGGGAGAGCACCGGCAGCGCCGAGGGCGAGACGGGCGCGGGCGCCGGGCGTTCGGCCCCCTCCGGCTCGTCGACGCTCGTCGGCGCCGGCGGGATCAGCGCGGCCAACCCACGCCCGAGACCCCTGCGTCGTTCACTCATTGGTTACCCTCCTGCCTGGCGGGGGCCCCGCGCAGCGCGATCTCCCGGGCCGCCTCCAGGTAGGAGAGCGAGCCGCTCGACCCCGGGTCGTAGGTCAGCACCGTCTGTCCGTAGCTCGGCGCCTCCGAAATCCGCACCGAGCGGGGGATGTTGGTCCGCAGCACCTCGTTCCCGAAGTGGCTGCGGACCTCCTCGGCGACCTGCGAGGCGAGCCGGGTCCGCCCGTCGTACATGGTGAGCAGGATCGTGGACACGTGAAGGCGGGAGTTGAGGTGGCCCCGGACCAGCTCCACGTTCCGCAGCAGCTGGCCCAGGCCCTCCAGCGCGTAGTACTCGCACTGGATCGGGATGACGACCTCGGCGCCGGCCACCATCGCGTTCACCGTGAGCAGCCCCAGGGAGGGCGGGCAGTCGATGAAGACGTAGTCCAGCGGCTGCTCGTAGGAGGCGATGGCCCGCTGGAGGCGGCTCTCCCGGGCGACCACGGAGACCAGCTCGATCTCCGCGCCGGCCAGGTCGATCGTGGCCGGCGCGCAGAAGAGGCCCTCGACGTCACGGACGGGCTGGACCACTTCGGAGAGCGGCTTGCTCTCCACCAGCACGTCGTAGATGGAGGGGACCTCGGCGTGGTGGTCGATGCCCAGCGCCGTGGAGGCGTTGCCCTGGGGATCGAGGTCGATCACCAGGACGCGGGCGCCGTGCAGCGCGAGGGAGGCGGCGAGGTTGACCGTGGTGGTGGTCTTGCCGACGCCGCCCTTCTGGTTGGCGACGATCATGACCCGGGTCTCGGAGGGACGCGGAAGCCTTCCCCCGGCCCGGTACATCGCCTCCACCGCCTGCTGCGCCGCCCGGCTCGGAGAGCCGTCCGGCGGGGGTGCGGTGGTGCCGATGTCGACCGCCCCGCCGGGTGCGTCCACCGGCTCCGACCGGGGGGCGGGCACCGGATCGGCCGTCCGGCCGGCGAGATTGGCGTCGGACCGCAATGGTTCACTCTCCTCGACGCGTGCAGGCTGTGTGCTGTGCAAGCCTGCCATGTCACGGGGGTCACGAACCAGCGAGGACGACGTACTTGTGGACGAGGGGCCGCCTGTGGACAACGGCGCCACACGTGTGGGTGAGGAACGGCGGTCGCGCGGCTCCGCGGCGGCGCGGCCCCGGCTGATGATTCCCTGAAGCAGCGAGCGGCGTTTCACGTGAAACACGATGCCGACGGCCGCCACGGGTCAACCGCCGACACTCCGCAGCGGGGATATATTCGGCTCTTTTGCCGTCGCTTCGGGCGAATCGGCGGGAACGGCCGGGCCGTTCCCGCCGCTCACTGTGCCCGGCGTCCGGCGCGACCCCCGCGCCGCGCGGCCTTGGCGCGCTTGGCGGCGAAGCGCACGCCGCCCGGGCTCTCCCCGACCTCGACCCGCACGACCGTGGACGGCGGGTCCACCACCCCGGCGCCCACGTGCAGCACCGAGCTGCCGACCACGCCCAGCTTCCCCAGCGCGGCCCGCGCCCCGCGCAGCTCCTGCTCGGCGGTGTCCCCCTTGATGGCCAGCATCTCGCCGTAGGGGCGCAGCAGCGGCACGCCCCAGCCGGCCAGCCGGTCCAGCGGCGCGACGGCCCGCGCGGTCACCACGTGGACCGGCGGGAAGCCGTTCATCACCTCTTCGGCCCGCCCGCGCACGACGGTCACCTGCTCCTCCAGGCCCAGCAGCTCCACGACCTCGGAGAGGAAGTTGGTGCGGCGCAGCAGCGGCTCCAGCAGTGTGATCCGCAAATCGGGGCGGACCAGGGCCAGCGGGATGCCCGGCAGGCCGGCGCCGGAGCCCACGTCGCAGACGGTGACCCGCTCGGGAACGACCTCGGCGACCACCGCGCAGTTCAGCAGGTGGCGCTCCCACAGCCGCGGCACCTCGCGCGGACCGATGAGCCCGCGCCGGACGGCGACGTCGGCCAGCAGCTCGGCGTACCGCACGGCCTCCGGCAGCCGGTCCCCGAAGACATCCGCCGCCTCGGGCGGCGGCCCGGGAGGGCCGTCCCGGTCGTCGGCGGGTGTCACGGCAGGACGACCACGCGGCGCTGCGGCTCCTCGCCCTCGGACTCGCTGCGCAGGCCGGCCGCCGCCACGGCGTCGTGGACGACCTTGCGCTCGAAGGGCGTCATGGGCTTGAGCTTCACCGGCTCGCCCGTCTCCTTGGCCTGCTGCGCGGCCTGCTCGCCCAGGGCGGTCAGCTTCTCCCGCTTCCGGGCGCGGTGCCCGGCGATGTCCAGCATCAGCCGGCTGCGCTCGCCGGTCTCGCGCAGCACCGCGAGCCGGGTCAGCTCCTGGAGGGCCTCCAGCACCTCGCCGTCCCGGCCGACCAGCTTCTGGAGGTCACGGGCCGGCCCCTCGGAGATGATGGACACCGCCGCCCGGTCGGTTTCGACGTCCATGTCGATGTCGCCGTCGAGGTCCGCGATGTCCAGCAGCCCCTCAAGGTAGTCGGCCGCGATCTCGCCCTCCTGCTCCAGGCGGGAGAGGACGTCGGTGTCCTCGGTGGCGGTCGAGGTGGTGTCCGTCACGGGTGGGATCCCTTCACGCGTTGCTACTTCTTGGTCTTCGCGGACGACCTGGGCTTGCCCGGCTGCGCCTTCTTCTGCTGCTGCTTCTTGCCCTGCTGGCGCTGGGGCTGCTGGCGCTGCGGCCGGGGAGCGGACTCCTTGGCCGCCGGCGCGGCCCCGCCGCCCCCGGTCTCCTCCGCGGACTCTTCCTCCGCCTGGCTCGCGGCCGTCCCCTGCCCGCCCGCCTGGGCGCCGCCGGACTGGCGCTGGGCCTTCGTCTGCCGCTTCGGCTGCGTGCGGACGGGGCGCGCGGCGTCGCCCTGCTTCTTCAGGTCGGCCTTGGCCGGCTCCTCGGTGAGCTTGCCCTTCTTCCGCAGGCGCTCCTGGCGGTTGCGGTAGGCGATGCTGCCCGGGGTGGGGTTGCGCTGGATCACGAACATCTGCTGGCCCATGGACCAGATGTTGGTGGTCAGCCAGTAGATCAGGACGCCGACGGGGAAGTTGATGCCGAAGACGGCGAACATGATGGGGAAGACGTACATCAGCATCTTCTGCTGATTCATGAACGGCGTCTTCACCGAGAGGTCGACGTTCTTCGTCATCAGCTGGCGCTGGGTGAAGAACTGCGAGGCCGACATCAGCACGATCATGATGACGGTGACGACCCGGACCTGGGTCAGCGAGGCCCCCAAGGCCGCGATCTCGCTCGCGCTGTCCATGAAGCGGGTGGCGATCGGCGCCCCGAAGACGGTGGCCTCGCGGGCGCTGTCCACCTGCTCGGCGCTCAGCGCGCCGACCTCGTCGTTGTTGGCGATGTGGTTCAGCACCTGGAAAAGCGCGATGAAGAACGGCGACTGCGCGAGGATCGGCAGGCAGCTGGACAACGGGTTGGTGCCCGTCTCCCGGTACAGCTTCATCATCTCTTCGGACTGACGCTGCCGGTCGTTCTTGTACCGCTCCTGGATCTTCTTCATCCGCGGCTGGAGCGCCTGGAGGTTCCGCGTGGCCTTGATCTGCCGCACGAAGAGGGGGATCAGCGCGATGCGGATCACGATCACGAGCGAGACGATCGACAGTCCCCACGCCCAGCCGCTGTCTTCGTCGAAGACGAAGCTGTACAGCTCGTGGAAGAGGATGATGATCTGGGTGACTACCCAGTACAGCGGACTGAGGATCGAATTGATCGTGTCCACGGGTCAGGCTCCTTGGGCATTGTTGGGGGCACCCCCGGGCGAGGCGTGGCTCGCGGCCCGCCGGCGGCCGGGAAGACGCTGATGCCACACCGGGCGTTTCCGCGGCGGGACGTGGTCGACCCCGCCGGGCGACCAGGGGTTGCAACGCAGGATGCGCCAAGCGGTCAGCGCGGTGCCCTTGACGGCACCGTGCCGGTCAATGGCGCCATACCCGTAGTGGGAGCACGACGGGTAGTAACGGCAGACCGGGCCGAGCAGCGGGCTGATGGTCCACTGATACAGCTTGATCAGCAGCAGCAGCGGGTACTTCACGACCGTACCCCTCCCAGCAGGCGCTCCAGCGCGGCGTCCAGGTCCCTGGCCAGCCGGCCGGCAGGAGCCTCGCCCGCGCCGGGCAGGGCCCGCACCACGACCAGGCTACCGGCGGGCAGCTCGGACAGGCGTTCCCGCACCAGGTGCCGCAGGCGCCGCTGGACGCGATTGCGCACCACCGCGTTCCCCACGGCCTTGCTGACGACGAAACCCGCACGCGGCGGAGAGACATCCTCTCCCGCCTCGTGCGGGTCCGTTCGGCCGCTCAGATGGACGACGAGGTGCGGGCGCCCGGCCCTGCGCCCCCGGCGCATCGCGGTCGCGAAGTCCTCGCGCCGCCTCAGCCGGTTCTCGGGGGGCAGCACCGCATGACCTGCTCTGACCTGCGCGGACCTGAGCCTTAGGCCGACAGGCGGGCGCGGCCCTTGCTGCGGCGGTTGGCGATGATGGCGCGGCCGGCCCGGGTCCGCATCCGCAGCCGGAAGCCGTGCGTCTTGGCCCGGCGCCGGTTGTTCGGCTGGAAGGTGCGCTTGCTCACGTCGGGGGCTCCAGTGATCTTCGGTCCGGCCGCTGGGCTGCCGGGACGGGGGCGTGGGAGGTGCCGACGGCTGTCACCGTGCGCCCACGAGGAACTCGCGGCACCGGCCGGGCCGGGGCCCGCGGGCCTTTCGAAAGGCAGGCGGCAGCAGCCGTCGACGACTCGACCTCGCAACGGTACGCGCGAGGCGTCCCACGGGTCAAACCCGGACGGCCCACCCCCGTACACACCCTGTGGACAATGACTTGATGCGGGGCAGGCGCGCTGACTACCGTTGCTGAACTCGGAATCATTTCCCGACCCCTGCGCCGTCACACCACCGGGCGGCCTACGACGCCGGCACCACCTTCCCCCGCACGGGGCACCCCGGGCGGAGCCAGGGCAGGGAGGTACCCCCAGCGAGTGAGAGAGCGTGCCGCGTGGCTGACCTACCCGCAGACCTTGCCGCGGTCTGGCCACGGGCTCTGACCTCCATGCTCGCCGACGGCCGCCGCCTGGAGGCCAAGGACCACCGCTGGCTGGAGGACTGCCAGCCACTGGCCCTCGTCTCCGGGACGGCCCTGCTCGGCGTATCGAACGAATACGCGAAGAGTGTGCTGGAGGGCCGCCTCGCGCCCCTGATCAGCGACGTCCTCAGCCAGGAGTGCGGCCAGCCCATCCGGCTGGCGATCACCGTCACCGCGCCGCCCCCCGAGCCCGCGCCGCCCGCCCGGCAGGCTCCGCCGCCGATGCAGCGCCAGCCCCAGGTCCCGCCGCCGCGCGAGGAGCCGCACGGGCCGTACGCCGGGGACCCCTATCACGGGCACGAGCTGCCCGCCGCGCGCCCGGCGTACCCCGACCACCCGGACGCGCCCCGGCCGGGCGCCCGGGTCATGGGCGGCTGGCAGCCGCCGCGCGACGACTACGCCGCGTACGGCCGCCCCGACCCCTACGAGCAGCACGCGCCGTACGAGCAGCGGTACGCGCCCGGCCCCAACGGCGGCCACGGCACCGGCCGCCCCCCGGGCCCGCCCGCCTCCGACCGGCAGCAGCCGGCCCCCGGGCCGGGCGAGCCCACGGCGCGCCTGAACCCGAAGTACCTCTTCGACACCTTCGTCATCGGCGCGTCCAACCGCTTCGCGCACGCGGCGGCGGTGGCCGTGGCCGAGGCGCCAGCCAAGGCGTACAACCCCCTGTTCATCTACGGGGAGTCGGGCCTGGGCAAGACGCACCTCCTGCACGCCATCGGGCACTACGCCCGCAGCCTCTACCCGGGCACGCGCGTGCGGTACGTCAGCTCCGAGGAGTTCACCAACGAGTTCATCAACTCCATCCGGGACGGCAAGGCGGACGCGTTCCGCAAGCGGTACCGGGACATGGACATCCTGCTGGTGGACGACGTGCAGTTCCTGGCGAGCAAGGAGTCCACGCAGGAGGAGTTCTTCCACACCTTCAACACCCTGCACAACGCCAATAAGCAGATCGTCCTGTCCTCCGACCGGCCGCCGAAGCAGCTGATCACCCTGGAGGACCGGCTGCGGAACCGTTTCGAGTGGGGCCTGATCACCGACGTCCAGCCGCCCGAGCTGGAGACGCGTATCGCCATCCTGCGCAAGAAGGCGGTGCAGGAGCAGCTCAACGCCCCTCCCGAGGTGCTGGAGTTCATCGCCTCGCGGATCTCGCGCAACATCCGCGAGCTGGAGGGCGCGCTGATCCGGGTCACCGCCTTCGCCAGCCTCAACCGGCAGCCGGTGGACCTCGGCCTCACCGAGATCGTGCTGAAGGACCTCATCCCCGGCGGCGAGGACGCCACCCCGGAGATCACCTCGGACGCCATCTCCTCGGCCGTCGCGGACTACTTCGGGCTGACCGTCGAGGACCTCCAGGGCTCCTCGCGCAGCCGCATCCTCGTGACGGCCCGGCAGATCGCGATGTACCTGTGCCGGGAGCTGACCGACCTCTCGCTGCCCAAGATCGGCCAGCACTTCGGAGGCCGCGACCACACGACGGTGATGCACGCGGACCGCAAGATCCGGGCCCTGATGGCCGAGCGGCGCTCCATCTACAACCAGGTCACCGAGCTGACCAACCGCATCAAGAACGGCTGACGCCCTCCCTGCGGCGCGCCTTTGCCGCCCCTCCTCGCACCCACACCCCCAGCCCCCGGCCGGAGTTCCGGCCGGGGGCTGTTCGATTCCGCGCCGCGGGAGGGGAGTTCTCCACAGGAACGGCGCCGGGCGGCCGTCCACACCCTGTGGGGAGCGCGTGTCGTCCAGAATTCCGTCCACAGCCCGCGGCCCGGAACAACGTCCCCGCAGGTCAGGTGCCTGTGGAAGTGTGGAAAGCGACGGTCCACAGACTGTGGACGGAGCGGGTCGTCCCCAAGGGACCCGAGGCGTTGTCCACCGCCCGCCCACAGGAAAAGGGCGGTTGTGCACAGTCAATCCACAGCTCTGTCCACTGTTCGGCAACGCAACGCGCGCCCTCACCGCTCGGGGTGAACTAGCTCACACCGGGTCGACGCGCGGCCTGTTGAGAACCGCTCCGGATCTGGGGACAGAGCTGTTGAGAAACCGGGCCGGCCTGGGGACGGCCTGTGCACAACCGCGCGGCGTCCACAGCACCCCCCTGTTCATCCACCGCCCCGCCCACAGGCCCTGTGCACAAAAAACGGTGGGTGACCTGCGCGAACGGACTTATCCACGGTTTCCACAGGCCCTACTACTACGACTAGGGATATAAGCCGGGAGACTCGATTCGAAGTGGGGGCTGTGCACAACCGCGCCCCGCCCGGGTCTACCCAGCCGGAGGCGATTTGACTCCAGCGGCCACGCGCTGTCGGTGCCGTGCGTCAGACTGGAGCCCCGGCGGACGCCGGCGGACGACAGCACGGCACGAGCAGGAGGCGGCTGAAGTGAAGATCCGGGTGGAACGCGACGTGCTCGCGGAGGCGGTGGCGTGGGCCGCCCGCAGCCTGCCGGCCCGGCCCCCGGTGCCGGTGCTGGCGGGTCTGCTGCTGAGGGCCGAGGAGGGGTCCCTGAGCCTCTCCGGCTTCGACTACGAGGTCTCGGCCCGCGTCTCCGTCGAGGTGGACGTCGAGGAGGGCGGCACGGTCCTCGTCTCCGGCCGGCTGCTCGCCGACATCTGCCGCGCGCTGCCGAACCGGCCGGTGGAGATCACCTCCGACGGCGTGCGCGTGACCGTGGTCTGCGGCTCCTCGCGATTCACACTCCACACCCTGCCTGTGGAGGAGTACCCGGCCCTGCCCGAGATGCCGACCGCCACCGGCACCGTCTCCGCCGAGGTGTTCGCGGGCGCCGTCTCCCAGGTGGCCATCGCCGCCGGGCGGGACGACACGCTGCCGGTGCTCACCGGCGTGCGGATCGAGATCGAGGGCGACCGGGTGACGCTGGCCTCCACCGACCGGTACCGCTTCGCGGTCCGGGAGTTCTTGTGGAAGCCCGAGTCCTCCGACGTCTCCGCCGTCGCCCTGGTCCCGGCCAAGACCCTGCTGGACACGGCAAAGTCCCTCAGCGGCGGCGACACTGTCGCGCTGGCCCTCTCCGGGTCCGGCGCGGGCGAGGGCCTGATCGGCTTCGAGGGCGCCGGCCGCCGCACGACCACGCGGCTGCTGGAGGGCGACCTCCCCAAGTACCGCACGCTCTTCCCCACCGAGTTCAACTCCGTGGCCGTCATCGAGACCGCGCCCTTCGTGGAGGCGGTCAAGCGCGTGGCCCTCGTCGCCGAGCGGAACACCCCGGTCCGGCTCACCTTCGAGCAGGGCGTGCTGATCCTGGAGGCGGGCTCCAGCGACGACGCACAGGCCGTGGAGCGCGTGGACGCGCGGCTGGAGGGCGACGACATCTCGATCGCCTTCAACCCCGGCTTCCTGCTGGAGGGCCTGAGCGCGATCGACTCCCCCGTGGCGCAGCTGTCGTTCACGACCTCGACGAAGCCGGCCCTCCTCAGCGGCCGCCCGGCGGTGGACGCGGAGGCCGACGAGACCTACAAGTACCTGATCATGCCCGTCCGCCTCAGCGGCTGAGCGCGCGCCGGGCGCGGCCCCCGTCCCCGGGGCGCCCGGCGGGAGCGCGAGGGCCGCCCCTCGTGCGGCTCAGCATGCCCGTCCGCCTCGGCGGCTGGGGCGCACGCGGGCGCGGTGCGCGGGCGAACGGCCGGGGCGCGGGACGGCGGTTCGGCCGGGGCGCGGGGGTGCGGGCGTAGGCTCGGGCCGAGGTCATGTCGGAGGTAAGGAGTAGCTCGATGGAGCTGGGTCTGGTCGGTCTCGGCAAGATGGGCGGAAGCATGCGGGAGCGCATCCGCCGGGCGGGCCACACCGTCGTGGGGTACGCCCCGGACACGCCCGACGCCGATGTCCACAGCCTTCGCGCCCTTGTGGACGCGCTCGCCGCCCCCCGCGTCGTGTGGCTGATGGTCCCGGCCGGAGCCGTCACCCAGTCGGTCATCGACGAGCTGTCCGAGCTGCTGGACCCGGGCGACCTCATCGTGGACGGGGGCAACTCCCGCTGGTCCGACGACGCCCGGCACGCCGCCCAGCTCGGCGAGCGCGGCATCGGCTTCGTCGACTGCGGCGTCTCCGGCGGCGTCTGGGGCCTGGAGAACGGCTACGCCCTGATGTACGGCGGCGCCGCCGAGCACGTGGCCCGCGTGCAGCCCGTCTTCGACGCCCTGAAGCCCCCCGGCGAGTTCGGCGCCGTGCACGCGGGCAAGGTCGGCGCGGGCCACTTCGCGAAGATGGTCCACAACGGCATCGAGTACGCCATGATGCAGGCGTACGCCGAGGGCTGGGAGCTGCTTGAGGCGGCCGAGGAGGTCACGGACGTCCGCGAGGTCTTCCGCTCCTGGCAGGAGGGCACGGTCATCCGCTCCTGGCTGCTCGACCTGGCCGTCCGCGCGCTGGACGAGGACGAGCACCTGCACAAGCTGCGCGGCTACGCCGAGGACTCGGGCGAGGGCCGCTGGACCGTGGAGGCCGCGATCACCAACGCCGTGCCGCTGCCCGCGATCACCGCCTCGCTCTTCGCCCGCTTCTCGTCCCGGCAGGAGGACTCCCCCCAGATGAAGATGATCGCGGCCCTGCGCAACCAGTTCGGCGGGCACGCGGTCGAGGGCCCGAAGTAGGGGCCCCGCTTGCACGTCACGCATCTCTCCCTCGCCGACTTCCGCTCCTACGCCCGGGCCGAGGTCGAACTCACGCCCGGCGTCTCGTCGTTCATCGGGCCCAACGGTCAGGGCAAGACGAACCTCGTGGAGGCCGTCGGCTATCTGGCGACCCTGGCCAGCCACCGGGTCTCCTCCGACGCCCCGCTGGTGCGGATGGGCGCCGACCGGGCCGTGATCAGGGCCGCGGTCCGCGAGGGCGAGCGCTCCCAGCTGGTGGAGCTGGAGCTGAACCCCGGCCGGGCCAACCGCGCCCGGCTCAACCGCTCCACCTCCGTCCGCCCGCGCGACCTGCTGGGCGTGGTGCGCACCGTGCTCTTCGCGCCCGAGGACCTGCACCTGGTCAAGGGCGACCCGGGGGAGCGCCGCCGCTTCCTGGACGAGCTGGTCACGGCCAGGGCCCCGCGCCTCGCGGGCGTCCGCGCCGACTACGACCGGGTCCTCAAGCAGCGCAACTCCCTGCTGAAGTCCGCGGCGATGGCCCGCAGGCACGGCGGGCGCGGCGCCGACCTGTCCACCCTGGACGTGTGGGACCAGCACCTGGCGCGGGCCGGGGCCGACCTGCTGGCGCAGCGCCTGGCGCTGCTGGCCGCGCTGGCCCCGCTGGCCGACAAGTCCTACGAGCGGGTCGCCCCCGGCGGCGGCCCGGTGACCCTGGAGTACCGCAGCTCGGTGACCGGCGTGGCCGGCGCGGCGGAGGGCCCCGCGCCGGCCCCGGCCGACACCGAGCCCGGCCCCGCCGAGACCGCCCCGGCGGCCGAAGCCCCCGCGGCCGGGGCCCGCGCCGAGCTGGAGGCGCTGCTGCTGGCCGCCCTGCGGGAGATACGCCCGCAGGAGATCGAGCGCGGCGTGACCCTGGCCGGCCCGCACCGCGACGATCTGCTGCTGCGGCTCGGGGAGTTGCCCGCGCGGGGCTACGCGAGCCACGGGGAGTCCTGGTCGCTGGCCCTGGCGCTGCGGCTGGCCTCCTACGAGCTGCTGAAGGAGGAGGGCCCCGAGCCGGTGCTGGTGCTGGACGACGTCTTCGCGGAGCTGGACGGCCGGCGCCGGGAGCGCCTGGCGGAACTGGTGGCGGCCGGCGAGCAGGTGCTGGTGACCGCGGCGGTGGCCGAGGACGTTCCCCCGGTGCTGGCCGGGGCGCGGTTCGCCGTCGCGGAGGGGCGGGTGACCCGTGAGTGACCGGAGGCCCGCGGCCGGAGGCGCCGCGGCGAACGGCCCGGACGGCGCCGGCGGGACGAGCGGGGTCAACGGCGGGGCAACGCCCGAGCTGTCCGGCGTGGATCTGGCGCGGGTGGCGCTGCGCGCGGCCAAGGAGCAGGCGCGCGCCCGGGGCGCCATGGCCCAGCAGCGGCGCCAGGCCCGGCGCGGGGGCGGCCTGCGCTCCGGCGCGCGCGCCGGGGGGCGCGACCCGCTGCCGCTGGGGGCGGCCGTGGAGCGGCTGACCGTGGAGCGCGGCTGGGAGATGCCGCTCGCGGTGGGGGGCGTGCTCGGCCGGTGGCCCGAGCTGGTGGGCCCCGAGGTGGCCCAGCACTGCGTGCCCGAGGGGTACGACGAGGGGGAGCGGATCCTGACCGTCCGGTGCGACGCCACGGCCTGGGCGACGCAGCTGCGCCTGCTGGCCCCGCAGCTCCTGGCCCGGCTGAACGCCGATCTCGGCTCCGGCACCGTCACGTTGATCAAGGTCCTCGGCCCGGCGGGCCCGGCCCGCGCGCCCGGCCGCCTGCGCGCCCCAGGCAGCCGCGGCCCCGGGGACACGTACGGCTAGACCGCGCGCGCCCGCCCCTGTCGTTCTCCTGTGCGGCGTGTGCCCTGAGTGACGCCGGTCACGTCTGTGGAGGTTGACAGTCCGAAGCGCTGAGGGCCGTCGTGAACGGATCAGGGACCCCGGTCGCATATAGGGAGTCACCGGATGCCAGTTCAGGGCGGCACATGCGGACTGGGGGCCCGGCAAACCGCCGTTACGCTTGGCGCTAGCGGTAGACTGGAGTGACCCGCCCCGTTGCGGACCATGTCGAACGTCGCAGCCGCTCCCGCCAGCCGGAGTCGGCTCGTGCTGTGCCAGAAAGGGCGCTTCGTGGCCGATTCCGGCGATGCCAACAAGAACATTCCGCAGCCCGCCGCGCCCGCGGACGGGGGCCCCTCGTACGACGCCAGCGCCATCACGGTGCTGGAGGGGCTGGACGCCGTCCGCAAACGCCCGGGCATGTACATCGGATCGACCGGCGAGCGCGGCCTGCACCACCTCGTCTACGAGGTCGTGGACAACTCCGTGGACGAGGCGCTGGCCGGCCACGCCGACCGCATCGACGTGACGCTGCTGGCCGACGGCGGGGTCCGCGTGGTCGACAACGGCCGCGGCATCCCCGTCGGCATCGTGCCCTCCGAGGGCAAGCCGGCCGTCGAGGTCGTGCTCACCGTGCTGCACGCCGGCGGCAAGTTCGGCGGCGGCGGGTACGCGGTCTCCGGCGGCCTGCACGGCGTGGGCGTCTCGGTGGTCAACGCCCTGTCCACCGAGGTCGCGGTGGAGGTCCGCACCGACGGGTACCGCTGGACCCAGGAGTACCGGCAGGGCGTCCCCACCGCCCCCCTCGCGCGGAACGAGGCGACCGAGGAGACCGGCACCACGGTCTCGTTCTGGGCCGACCCCTCCATCTTCGAGACCACCGACTACTCCTTCGAGACCCTCTCGCGCCGTTTCCAGGAGATGGCCTTCCTCAACAAGGGCCTGACCATCTCGCTGACCGACGAGCGGGCCGCCGCCAAGCAGACCTCGGGCGCGGACTCGGCGGGCGACGACGGCGAGGACAAGCCCCGCGCGGTGACGTACCACTACGAGGGCGGCATCTCCGACTTCGTGCGCCACCTCAACTCCCGCAAGGGCGAGCCGGTGCACCCCACCGTGATCGAGATCGACGCCGAGGACACCGAGCGCCGCATCTCCGTGGAGATCGCGATGCAGTGGAACAGCCAGTACAGCGAGGGCGTCTACAGCTTCGCCAACACCATCCACACCCACGAGGGCGGCACCCACGAGGAGGGCTTCCGGGCCGCGATGACCCAACTGGTCAACAAGTACGCCCGGGAGAAGAAGCTGCTGCGCGAGAAGGACGACAACCTCGCCGGCGAGGACATCCGCGAGGGCCTGACGGCGATCATCTCCGTGAAGCTCGGCGAGCCGCAGTTCGAGGGCCAGACCAAGACCAAGCTGGGGAACACCGAGGCCAAGACCTTCGTCCAGAAGATCGTCTACGAGCACTTCTCGGACTGGCTCGACCGCAATCCCAACGAGGCGGCCGACATCATCCGCAAGAGCATCCAGGCGGCCACCGCCCGCGTCGCCGCCCGCAAGGCCCGCGACCTCACCCGCCGCAAGGGCCTGCTGGAGACCGCCTCCCTGCCCGGCAAGCTCAGCGACTGCCAGTCCAACGACGCCACCAAGTCCGAGATCTTCATCGTGGAGGGCGACTCGGCCGGCGGCAGCGCCAAGGCCGGCCGCGACCCGCAGTACCAGGCGATCCTCCCCATCCGCGGCAAGATCCTCAACGTCGAGAAGGCCCGCATCGACAAGGTCCTCCAGAACACCGAGGTCCAGGCGCTGATCTCCGCCTTCGGCACCGGCATCCACGAGGACTTCGACATCGCGAAGCTGCGGTACCACAAGATCATCCTCATGGCGGACGCGGACGTCGACGGCCAGCACATCAACACCCTGCTGCTGACCCTGCTGTTCCGCTTCATGCGCCCGCTGGTCGAGGCCGGGCACGTCTTCCTCTCCCAGCCCCCGCTGTACAAGATCAAGTGGGGCCGGGACGAGTTCGAGTACGCCTATTCCGACCGCGAGCGCGACAGCCTCATCCGGCTGGGCCGGGAGCGCGGCAAGCGCATCCGCGAGGACTCCATCCAGCGCTTCAAGGGCCTGGGCGAGATGAACGCCGAGGAGCTGCGCGTGACCACGATGGACGTGGCCCACCGCGTGCTGCGCCAGGTGACCCTCGACGACGCGGCAGCGGCGGACGACCTGTTCTCGATCCTCATGGGCGAGGACGTGGAGGCCCGCCGGTCGTTCATCCAGCGGAACGCCAAGGACGTGCGCTTCCTCGACATCTGAGGACCCCGGGCGCCCGGCACCCCGCCGGGCGCCGGGAGAACGCCCGCACGCCCCCGCCCGCCGCCACCCCCACGGCCGTCCCACGGCCGTTCGAAAGGAATCGGATCCACGGTCATGGCCGACGACACCACCACCCCCGCGCCCGGCGAGCCCCTGCCCGTGCCGCCGCAGCAGGAGGGCGCGCTGCGCATCGAGCCGGTCACGCTCGAAACCGAGATGCAGCGCTCCTACCTCGACTACGCGATGAGCGTGATCGTCTCCCGCGCCCTGCCCGACGTGCGCGACGGGCTCAAGCCCGTGCACCGCCGCGTGCTGTACGCCATGTACGACGGCGGGTACCGCCCGGAGCGCGGGTACTACAAGTGCGCGCGCGTCGTCGGCGACGTCATGGGCACCTACCACCCCCACGGCGACACCTCGATCTACGACGCCCTGGTGCGCCTGGCCCAGCCGTGGGCGATGCGGATGCCGCTGGTCGACTCCAACGGCAACTTCGGCTCCCCGGGCAACGACCCCGCCGCGGCCATGCGGTACACCGAGTGCCGGATGGCGCCGCTGGCCATGGAGATGCTGCGGGAGATCGACGAGGACACCGTCGACCTCCAGGACAACTACGACGGCCGCAACCAGGAGCCGACGGTCCTGCCCGCCCGCTTCCCGAACCTGCTGATCAACGGCTCGGCGGGCATCGCGGTCGGCATGGCCACCAACATCCCCCCGCACAACCTCCGCGAGGTCGCCGCCGGCGCCCAGTGGTACCTGGAGCACCCGGAGGCCGGCAGCGATGAGCTGCTGGAGGCCCTGATCGAGCGGATCAAGGGCCCCGACTTCCCCACCGGCGCGCTGATCGTCGGCCGCCGCGGCATCGAGGAGGCGTACCGCACCGGCCGCGGCTCGATCACCATGCGCGCGGTCGTGGAGGTCGAGGAGATCCAGGGCCGCCAGTGCCTGGTGGTCACCGAGCTGCCCTACCAGGTCAACCCCGACAACCTCGCGCAGAAGATCGCCGAGCTGGTCAAGGACGGCCGGATCAGCGGCGTCGCCGACGTCCGCGACGAGACCTCCTCGCGCACCGGCCAGCGCCTGGTGATCGTGCTGAAGCGGGACGCGGTCGCCAAGGTCGTTCTCAACAACCTCTATAAGCACACCGACCTGCAGACGAACTTCGGCGCCAACATGCTGGCCCTGGTCGACGGCGTCCCCCGGACCCTGTCGCTGGACGCCTTCATCCGCAACTGGGTCACCCACCAGATCGACGTCATCGTCCGCCGCACCCGGTACCGGCTGCGCAAGGCCGAGGAGCGCGCCCACATCCTGCGCGGCCTGCTCGCCGCGCTGGACGCGATCGACGAGGTCATCGCCCTGATCCGCCGCAGCGCCACCGTGGACGTGGCCCGCCAGGGCCTGATGGGCCTGCTGTCCATCGACGAGATCCAGGCCAACGCCATCCTGGAGATGCAGCTGCGCCGCCTGGCCGCCCTGGAGCGGCAGAAGATCACCGCCGAGCACGACGAGCTCCAGGCGAAGATCACCGAGTACAACGCCATCCTGGCCTCGCCCGAGCGGCAGCGCGCGATCATCGGCGAGGAGCTGGCCGCGATCGTCGAGAAGTTCGCCGAGGACCGCCGCACCGCGCTGATCCCCTTCGAGGGCGACATGTCCATCGAGGACCTGATCGCCGAGGAGGACATCGTCGTCACGATCACCCGCGGCGGCTACGTGAAGCGGACCAAGACCGACGACTACCGGGCGCAGAAGCGCGGCGGCAAGGGCGTGCGCGGCACCAAGCTGCGCGAGGACGACATCGTCGACCACTTCTTCGTCTCCACCACGCACCACTGGCTGCTGTTCTTCACGAACAAGGGCCGGGTCTACCGCGCCAAGGCCTACGAGCTGCCCGACGCCGGCCGCGAGGCCCGCGGCCAGCACGTGGCCAACCTCCTGGCCTTCCAGCCCGACGAGCGGATCGCGCGGATCCTGGCCATCCGCGACTACGAGGCCGCCCCCTACCTCGTGCTGGCCACCAAGTCCGGCCTGGTGAAGAAGACCGCGCTGAAGGACTACGACTCCCCTCGCTCCGGCGGCGTCATCGCGATCAACCTCCGGGAGATGGACGACGGCCGCGACGACGAGCTGATCGGCGCCGAGCTGGTCTCCCCCGACGACGACCTGCTGCTGATCAGCCGCAAGGCCCAGTCGATCCGCTTCACGGCCACCGACGACGTGCTGCGCCCGATGGGCCGGGCCACCTCGGGCGTGAAGGGCATGAGCTTCCGGGAGGGCGACGAGCTGCTGTCGATGAACGTCGTCCGCGCCGGGACGTTCGTCTTCACGGCCACCGACGGCGGGTACGCCAAGCGCACCCCCGTGGACGAGTACCGCGTGCAGGGCCGCGGCGGTCTGGGGATCAAGGCGGCCAAGATCGTGGAGGACCGCGGCTCCCTGGTGGGCGCCCTGGTGGTCGAGGACACCGACGAGATCCTGGCCATCACGCTGGGCGGCGGGGTGATCCGCACGCGGGTCAACGAGGTGCGCGAGACCGGCCGTGACACCATGGGCGTGTCGCTGATCAGCCTGGGGAAGCGGGACGCCGTCGTCGGCATCGCCCGCAACGCCGAGGCGGGCCGGGAGGCCGAGGAGGTCGACGGCACCGGCGACGCCGGGGACGCCGAGGAGGGCGCCGCCGGCCCCGGCGAGGCGCCCGGCGATGCCGCTGCCTCGGAGACGACCCCGGCTGACCTGCCGGGAGATGAGGAGTGAGACGGGCGTGAGCCGTTTCGAGGGGCGCCGCCGACGGCCCGCGAGCGGTGCGGGATGCTCCGCGCCGCTCGGGCGCCGCCGCCGGCCCGCGCGGGAACGCCGGGCCGCCCCCGGGACGTTCTCTGCCCATCCAGCCGGGCGGCACGGGTGTGCCTGGCATCCGATCCGGGGACACCGGTCCCCGGGGACTTGTCCCCAGCAGCCACGACTCGTGGGGGAACCACGATGACCAGTGCCAGACCCGTAGATCCCTATCCCCAGGGGGGCCGCGCCTCCCGGGAGGGCCAGAGCTACCACCCGCCGCAGGCGTACCCCGCGCCGCCCGGCGCCGCCCCGACCGTGGGGCAGCAGAGCCCGCAGCAGACTCAGCGGAGTCAGCAGCAGGGCACGCAGACCGGCAGCCGGGGCGCGCAGCAGCGCTCCGGGCAGACCCAGGGCGGGGGCGTGCGCGTCTCGCGCACCGGCGCGCGCACCGTGCCGCGCACCCGGAAGGCGCGGCTGCGGATCTCCAAGGCCGACCCGTGGTCGGTGATGAAGGTCGCCTTCCTGCTGTCCATCGCGCTCGGCATCTGCACGATCATCGCCGTGGGCGTGCTGTGGATGGTCATGGACGCGATGGGCGTCTTCTCCACGGTGGGCGAGACCATCCGCGAGGCGACGGCGGCGGACGCCGAGTCGGACGCCGACAGCGGCTTCGACCTCCAGGCCTTCCTGTCGCTGCCGCGGGTGCTCGGCTTCACGACGCTGATCGCGATCATCGACGTCGTGCTGGCCACCGCCCTGGCCACCCTGGGCGCCTTCATGTACAACCTGTCGGCCGGCTTCGTCGGCGGCATCGAGGTGACCCTGGCGGAGGACGAGTAACGGCCTCCGCCCCCGCGAGGGCCGCCCGCCCCCAACCGATTTGGGCGGCGGGGTACGGATGCGCTAGCCTTTCCGTGCACCCGGGGCTATAGCTCAGATGGTTAGAGCGCATCCCTGATAAGGATGAGGCCACAGGTTCAAGTCCTGTTAGCCCCACCAGCCAAAACGCCCCCGGCCAGGGATGGCCGGGGGCGTTTGACATCTACGGCCGACATCAGCCGGGCTGATTTCCCCCTCTCAGAAGGTCCGCGAGCAGCGTGGCGGCGGCCCGCTGGTCGTCATCCACAACGTGTGTGTAGATGTCGAGCGTCATGCTGATCTGGCTGTGCCGGAGGATCGCCTGCGCCGCCTTCGGGTGCACCTTCAGGAAGGCCAGCAGGGTCCCGCACGTGTGCCGGGCCAGCCGGACCGTGATCCGGCGGACCGGCGCCCGTCCGACGAGGGTGTCGAACGTCCGCGAGAAGCCGCGCGGCTCGATCGGCCCGCCGTGCCGCTCGGTGAAGATCAGGTCTTCCCCCGGCTCCTGGTGCCAGTGCTCGCCGGCCGCTTCCCGCTCCGTCCGCTGCACCTTCTCGCGCTCGCGCAGGGCCTCGGCGACGAACGGCGGGAGGGGCAGCGCGGCGTGCGAAGAGTTGGTCTTCAGCAGCTTCTTGACGACCAGCTTGCCCTTTTCCCGCTGTACCTGCCGGGTCGGGGTGAACTGCTCGTTGTCGAAGTCGATGTCCGACCAGCGCATCCCGAGCAGTTCGCCCCGGCGCAGGCCCAGCGTCAGCAGCACGACGAACGCGGCGTAGAGGCGGTGCCGCCGGGCCGTTCCGAGAAAGGTGATGGCCTCCTTCGCGGACCAGGGCTTCCGCTCCTGCTTATCCGTCGTCGGCATGTCCACCAGCTCCGCGACGTTGCGTGTCACCAGTTCCTCCCGCCGGGCCCGGTTGAGTGCGTTCCGGAGAACGCGCAGGGTCTCGGCCCGCGTCGGGGCAGGAACGCCGTCCTTCTTCATTCGCGCCAGGGCATCGCGTACCTGGTGCGGGGTGAGCCTGGGAAGGGCCTTTTTCCCGAGGTAGGGAATCAGGTAGAGCCGTACCTTCCCCTCGTACTTGGCGTACGTGTTGAACGCGGTGGACGGCTGCACGATCTGAGCGAGCCAGTACGTCAGCCAGTCCCCGACCGTCCAGGCCCGAGAGGGGACGGGGACGCCGTTCCGCTCCTGGTCCTGAAGCTTGGCCAGCTTCTCGGCAACCTCGTTGTACGTCCGGCCGTACCGGTAGACCCGCACTCGGATGCCGTCCGAGTTGGTGACGTAGGCGGCGCCCTGGTAACGGCCGTCTTTCCGCTTGGTGATCGTTCCCCCACCGTTGGGGCGGCGCTTGGCCATTCAGTCGTTCTCCTCGATCTGCCGGCGGATGAACGCGGGGATCTCATCGGCCGGGATGCGGCGGGCACGGCCGATGGTCAGGCTCCGGAGTTGGCCGGAGCGGATGAGGTCGTAGACCTTGGATCGGCTGAGCCGCAGAGCGGCCATGACTTCCGGGACGGTGAGTGCTTCGTGCGGGGTGGGCACGGCGGTGCTCACGCTGGTGCCTCCTTGGCGCGCGGTCTCTCCCCTCGGGCGTCCGCAACATCCGCCACGCCGCAACACCGCAGGTCAGCGGCTTGGATCTGTGGCGGATTCCCGTGGTGTGGCGGATGGGGTCCGCCACACCACGGGCGTTTCTCGCGAGGGGTCGGGTGCTCAGGCGGGGACGCCGAAGGGGGCGGCGTCGCTCTGGCTGTGGCGGGGCGTATCCGCAACAGGCGGCTCTCCCGCCACGGCGGCACCCCTGGTGACCTGGGGTGTGGCGGATGTTGCGGGTGTGGCGGTTCCCTGAGCCGGGGGGCAGTAGCGGGTCCACGCGTCGGCCAGATCCTCGGCGTAGTAGCCCTTGGGCGTGCCGGAGGCCGTGCGGATGCCGCGCGGCCGGATGGGGCGGTTGGCCGCCGTGACGTACTCGCTGAGCATCCGGGACAGGCCACGGGAAGTGAGGGGCTTGCCGCCCATGTCGCCCCAGGGGGCGTCTTCCATGGCGTTGAGCATGTCGAGAATGACGGCGGTAGGCATCCGGTCCGCGCCGCAGAACACCGTGTCTCGCAGATCGGTCAGCAGCCGGATACCAAGGGACGCCTTGTCGTCGTCCTTGGCGGCGGTGACCAGCTCGACGCAGGCAGCGCGGGCCCGTCGCGGCCAGTCGCCGCCGGCGGCGTCCGCGACGGCGAGCAGCGGTTCCCACACGTCCGCCGGGCGGTCGGTGACGCCCTCCGGCATCGCGGGCCAGACCCCTTCGACCTGCTTGCGGACGCTCTCGGCCCAGCGCGCGAGCCGGTCCCGCAGCGCGTTGCCCTCCTTCTCGTGGACGCGCTGCCGGTAGGGCTGGACCTTCTCGTTGGGGGCCCGGCGCCGCATGCGGATGATGACGCTGCGGGTGAGGATGGTGTCGGGCAGGCTGCCGAGCCCGGCCATGGCCACGGCGCAGTACGACGGGAAGGCCACGACGCTCTGTGCGCCGCCGTCGCCCACGCACCGGTACGTCACGCCGGAGCGGCGGTGACCGGCATTGAGGAAGCCGCGCAGCTCCTCGTTGTCCCCCGCCTTGGGGCCGAACACGGTATCGATCTCGTCAAACAGGATGGTGGGCCGCCCGTCCGTGCCGGAGACGGCGCGGAAGAGGGCCGCCGCGCTGGCGTTGACGGCGACCATGGGGCGGGGAACGAGGGTTTCCACGATCTCCAGGGCGCGGGACTTCCCCGAGCCCGGTTCGGGGGAGAGGAACGCCAGCCGGGGCGTGGAGTCGAAGCAGTCGAGTAGATGGGCGTGCGCGTCCCACAGCACGACGGCCACGTAAGCGGCTTCGGAGGGGAAGGCGTTGAACCGGCGGTGGAACCGCTCCACCTCGTTGAACAGGGCGGCACCGTCCACAGGCTGTGTGTTCATGCGGCTCCCGCCGTCCGTCCGAGTCCGTTGGTGACGGCGCGGGCCGCGTACGCCTCGGGCACGCCGACCATGACGGCGGCCTCGATGACGGCCTGCCCGAGTGCGTCCAGACCGCACGGCCCGGGGCACGCGGCGTGCTGTCCGGCGAGGAAGCGCGCGACGCCGAACGCCTGGCTGCCGGCGCCCTGTTCGGTCCGTGCGCGGACGAGGGCCAGGCCACGTTCGAGGCCGGTGCGGACGTAGCGTTCGGTGTGGCGGCAGCCGGTGGCAACCGACCTATCCCACCCCGCGCGGGGGGTTGAAGAGACCACCGGCCCGCTTCCGCGCGGGGTGGTCTCTTCCTTCCTCGCCAGCTCCGGGACGGCGGGCGGCAGCGCGGTCATGGTGCCGGTGCCGGGCCCGAGCCAACGGGCGTAGGACATCGTGGACTTGATGTCCACGCCGGGGCGTACGGCGTTGGCGGAGCGGGTGGCGCCCCGGTAGATCCAGTGCTCGCCCCGGGTGGTGGGCACGGTCCGGGTGGGGGGCAGCGTCGCGCGGGCCCAGGCGACGGCGGCGGGGTTGTCCAGGTCCACCACGGTGACTCCGGCGCCGCCGGGGTGGTAGGCGACCGCCCCGGCCGTCTGCCAGGCCCGTGCCCACGCGGGGGAGGTGAGGACGGCGGGGTCGGTGGTGGCGGCGGCCCAGCCGTGGCACGGCGCCGGGCAGCAGCAGGGCCCGGCGGCGAGCATGGTCGGCCGTCCACCGCACGCGCCGGGCGTCGGCCCGGCGCAGGCGGGACAGTTGGGTACGGGCCGCTTGCCCGCGCTGAGCGGCAGCACGGGCACCCCGCCTGCCGCCAGGTCTACCGCAGCGCGCAGCAGCGCGGAGCGGGAGGCATACGTCATGCTGGAGGTCTCCAGTTCTCTTCGATGGGGCTGGTGACCGGGGCGGGCCGCGTGTCTTTGGCGAGATGGGGCGGCCCGCTCCGGCGTGTTCAGGTGTGGAAGTGGTTGCGCTTGATGACGGCCTTGCGGATGTGGACGGTGGTTCCGGGGCTGTGGGGGCGGTGCCCGAGGATCTGCGCTGCGATGAGACCGCCGAAGATGACGGCGGCGAGGATGACGAGCTGGGTGAGGAGCGCGGTCAGCGCGGCGATGAAGGTGGTGAGCAGGAGCAGGCCGCCGCAGACGCCGGCGAACCCGACGCCCGCGAGGGCGAGGTTGAGGGCCGTGCGGGAGACGGCCGGGACCTGCTCGGGGACGGCGGCGGGTGCCGGGGTGGTGGGGGTGAGGGTGTAGCCGGTGACGATGCGGCCGTCCGGGAGCTGGACCGTGTGCAGCACGGGGGCCGCGTGCGGCTGGTAGGGCACCAGCGGCGGCGCCGGGGTGGGGATGGGGGTGGGGTAGTGGACGGCTTCGGCCGGTCCGGGGGTCGGGTGGCCGGGGGGTTCGGGGAGCATGGCGGGAGTCCTCTCAGGCAGTAGTGCAGGGAGGTGGGGGCACCCCCTGCCGGGGGCGCGTGGAGGGGGTTTTCGCAGGTGTGCGGGGGGTGCCTCCCTGCCTCCCTGAACGATCATTTGTGCAGGTCAGGGGGAGGGAGGCGGGCCAGGGAGGGGGTGAGGGAGTTCTCCCTGCCTCCCTGGCCCGCGTGGGGTGTGGCTCCCTGCTATCCGGCGGCCGTTCCGGCGTCGCCTTCGGGCCGGTTGGTCAGCGCGTGGGCGATGCGGTCGCGGCCGATGACCATGCGGCCGTCCGACTTGTAGGGCTCGGCGCCGGTGCCTTCCAGCACGCGGGTGAGGTCCCCGAAGGACCAGTGGCCGTATGCCTTCGCGTTCCGCGCGGCAAGGCGCTTGAGCACGTCCTGGGTCAGCAGCCGCGGGGCGGTGCCGATGACGGCGGCGATGTCGGCCAGCGGGTCGTGCTGCTGGCCGGTGTCGAGGACGTGCACGGTGGTGACGCCGTCGCGCATGGCCTTGGCCCGGGTGGCGACTTCGCCGGCGTCGTCGGTGGAGATGTAGTGGGTGCGCACGGTGAGGGATGCCTGCCCGGCGGGGACTTCGATGCCGTCCGAGGCGACGACGAGGGTGCCCTTGTCGAGCCCTTGGCGCAGCAGGTGGGGGGCAGCTCCGCCGTCCACCGCCTTGTCCCCCAGCGCCATGCGTGCCTGGGACTCGGTGCCCAGGGCGAGGGAGGCGCGGGTGTGGGCGCCTTCGCGCACGAGCTTGGGGAGGTTCTGGTCGGTGGGGTCCTGGGTGCCCTGCCAGAGCATGACGTTGACGGCCCGCCCCTGGTTGTGGATCTTCCGCGCGGCCATGAAGTACCGGCTGGTGGCCTTCGAGCCGCCGTAGGGCCGCTTCTCCCCGTCCAGCGCGGGGCACATAAACGCCATCTGCGCCTCATCCACGACCAGGATCAGCGGCGGGTGCACGGTGCCGGGCGGTGCCTGAAGGCGGCGCTCCATCTCCGCAACGCCACCCTCGACCATCTCGGTCGCCTCGATCACGTGGTCATCCGTGGGCCCTTGGATGAGCACCGAGGCCAGGCCGTCGAACATGCCCCAGTCCCCGACGCCCTTGAGGTCCGCGATGCGGAACTCCACGGACGGGTCGAGCGCCAGCCACAACGCGAGCGCGCGCAGGGCGGCGGTCTTACCCTGGTTGGACAGACCGGTCACCAGAAGGTGGCGCTGGTAGAGGCTGAGGGCGGCGGCGTCCCCGCGCAGGTCCTGGCCCCAGGGGGCGCGGCCGGTCTTGTAGTTCGCCTTCAGGTCGGGGTCGGTGACCAGCGGGGACGGCCCGATCGGCTCATCCAGCGCCCCGGAGTCCGCGATCCACAACCTGACGGTCCGGGCGGCGGTGGGGATGGTGATGAACACCTCGTGCTCGTGGCGGCCCAGGTTCTCCGCGAGCTTCCGGCGGCGGTTCTGCACCTCGATGGTGGAGACGCCGGAGGGCAGCGTGGCGTCCACCTCGACGCCGCACCCGGCGAGCACGATGGGCGAGAGCATCGCCGCGCCGGCGTCACCCATCTCCTTGATGGCCTTCCGCAGCGTCGGGATGCCCAGGTCCCGCAGGGCGGTCACCACGACGGAGGGGGTGATGGGGGCGCCGGCGTCATCGCGCTCCCGCGCGGGGAGGGTCCAGTTGGGGGCGGCCTGGCGCCGCCGCCCGACTGCCCACAGCCCGGCCACGGCCGCCCACGGCCCGATCAGCACGCCGATGCCCCACACGATCGAGGCGACGAACAGCAGGCCGTTGACCAGCTCGATCGCCGCCATCAGGGGCGTGCCCAGCTCGGTGAAGTCCTCACTCGCCAGCGCCATGACGACCCCCAGCAGCAGCAGCGCGCCCACCGTGGCCCCCGCCCCGGCGGCGGCGCTCTTCGCGGCCTGAACAGGCGCGGTCAGCAGGTCCATGCGGCGCCGGTGCCGGGCCGCGCGGAACCGCGCCCCCCGCTCCTCCCACGCCACGGCCGCGTCGTGGTTCCCGGCTGCCTCCGCAGCGCGGAGCATCCGCTCATACCGGGCGGCGGTGCGGCTGTCCCACACCCGTCGCACCACGATCCGGCCCCCGCCGATCACGTACATGCCGTGCCGGACCACCGCCCGGCCCGCACCCATCGCGCGCTCGTGCCCCACCACCGTGCGGACCACACGGCCGGAACGCACCCACAGCCGCTCCGGCCGCGACGGGACACCGGCGGCCGGGGCCGCCTGCTCCGGCGGCGGGTCCTTGAACAGATGGACGATGTTGCCGCCCGTGCCGTTCGTGGTCATGCTGAAATCTCCTGACTGCCCCCGCAGCGCGGGAGCGGGATGAAGGAGCCCGTGGGGTGGCCTGCTTCCTTGGCCGGGTGTCGGCCACCCCACGGGTGAAGGGAGTTGAAGTGCTCCGCCGCCTTTCAGGCGGCGGGGTAGGCGCAGGGGACGCAGCAGCCCAGGGAGCGGGGGATGCAGTACCCGGCGTCTCGTTGGCAGGCGGGGCAGGTTCGGCGGGCGAGCATCGCTCGTGCGAGTGCGGCGCGTCGCGCGGCCGTCATGGGCCGCACCGGTGCGGCGTGGTCGATGCGGTAGAGGAAGGCCACCAGTGGTGGGCGGCCCCGGCGCCGGGGCCGTTCGAGAACGGCCACGGGGTCATGCCCGCCGGGCCGCAGGCCGCGTGCCCGGAGCTGGCGGCGGGTCGCAAGCCCCTCAGGAGCGCACCGCCACGGGTACGTGGGAACGGTGCTCATGCCGCGCTCACCTCCGCCTCGCGTGCGACGGCGGCGAGTCGTGCGGCGGGGTCGGGTTCGTAGTGGGCGGCCCATTCGCCGGTGGTGATGAACTCCCGCCCGATGTGGGCGGTGTAGGCGGGTGGGATGGCCTCGGTCAGCTCGCGGTGATCGCTGGTCCAGTGGATGCCCATGGCCTGCTGCATCTCCGCGACGGTGCCCTTGCCGCCGCCGTTGCCGTAGGCCGCGATGTACGGGCCGTCGCGGTAGACGCCGTGGCGCCAGCCGCGCACCGGGCCCCGGTGGGGGCGGTGCGGGCGGGGAAGGGCGGGCCAGAACCCGATCTCGAAGTGCCGGTGCCGCAGTACCGCCAGGCCGAACATCTCCCCGCACAGGGTGATGTCCTTGCGCAGCGCGGCGCCGGAGACGTTTTCGATCACGTACGGCACGCCGTACCAGTCCAGGACTTCCCGCATCGCGGGGATGAGGTCGGTGTGCGTGCGCTGGCCACGGTTGGTGCCCTTGGTCAGCGCGCAGGAGAACTGACACGGCGGGGAGGCGTGCACGAGGTGGAAGTCCCCGGACATCTCCCGGCAGGCGTCCAACGCGTCCCCCTCGACGAACGGGAAGGGGTAGTTGGGGCGGGGGGTGATGTCCACCCCGACCACCTCGAACCCCGCCAGCCAGTAACCCATCCCCGCCCCGCCAGCCCCGCAGAACAGGTCCAGCACCCGAGGCCGACGCGACGCACGTCCCATCACGCCGCCCCCGCCTGCGTCGTCACGCGCCGCCAGGCGGCCCGCAGCCGGGTCTCCCCGGCGCTGTGACCGGCCGCCCGGAAGCGGGCGGATAGCTCCCGGTATGAGGGCGGCGGGGTCTCGCTGGCGAAGAGGTCCCGGACGATCCGGTCAAGGTCGTCATCGCTCAGCACGGGCGCCGCCTCCAGCACGGCGGCCGACTCGACCGGCCCCCAGACGGGTAGGTCCCACCGGGGCTGTGACGCGGGTGTGACGCGCTCTGTCACGCAGGTCAGCGCCTCTGCGGTGCCGTCGCCTCGACGGGCCGCCTCCAGCGCCGACCACGCCCCGGAGAGCCGTTCAGCGGTCTTGGCCTGGACACGTGCGACACGCGCCCCGGCCTCCGTCACGGCCACGAGTCGGGTTTCCTCCGTGACCGCTTCGGCCCTCAGCCGGGCGCGGGCAACGGCCGCCCCGTCCCGGGCTTCCTGCTGGATGCTGCGGATCGCGTCCAGCGCGGCGGGGGTGAGCGCCGTGCGCTCCCACATGCCGTGCACGAGCCACAACGCCTTCGCCGCGAGCGGCAGCCAGGCCACCGCCAGCCACGCGCCGGGCGACTCCTCCCCGAGCGCGTGGGCGATCAGCACACAGGTCGCGACAATGCCGAAGGACCAGCCGACCGCCGTCACGACGGTCGAGTGGTCCCCCTGAGCGGCCAGCCGCCGCTCGTAGGCCAGAGTCGCGAGCCACCCGCCGTCGAGGCCGATGCCGACCACCAGGGCCACCTGCCACGGCATCGAGGCGCCCAGCCACATCACGACCACGGCCAGGGTTAAGACCATGGACACGACCGTCATGGCGACGGCCGGACCGACCGTCAGGAGCCGATTGAACCTCACCGCGAAGCGGTTCACCACGCACCCCCGGCCGCGATCAGGGCCGCGATGGCGAGCAGCACGCCGGCGGCGCGGATGAGGTCCACGGCGCGCTGAAGGCGCTTGTGCTTGGCGACCGCCTGGCGGGCCAGGACGGTGACGGCCTCGGGGCGGTGGTCGGTGGTGATCTCCTGCCGCAGCCGCTCGGGGGTCAGGCTCGCCCAGTCGAGGAGCCAGCCCTTCGCGACGGGGGTCAGGCGGGGGCGGACCACCGACAGCAGCGCCTCACCCGCCCCGGCCAGCACCACCGCGCCCAGCGCACCGGGGATCAGCGCGGCGGCCGACAGGTCCAGCGAGCCGCCCACGGCCAGCACGCCCGCGAACACCGCGCCGACCAGCGCCAGTAGCATCGACGCCTTGGTGTCCGTCCGGGCGATCTGCGCCCGCGTCTCTTCCAGCGCCTCCGACAACGCCGCATCCCGGCTACGCACCGGCAGAGGGGTGCTCACGCGCCCACCTCCGGGATACCGGCGGTGCGGTTGGCCAGGGCGCGGCGGGCCGCGAGAACCTTGCGGCGGGCGCGGCGGGTGCGCCGTTCGTCCACCTCGGTGGGGGTGCGGTCCAGGGTGATGATCTGCGCGTCCAGCAGCTCGACTTCCGCCAGGATCAGCGGCATCTCCTGCTCGATCGCCTCCAGTTCCGCGTTCGACGGCCCGGCGTCGAACGGGTCGGCGGTAACGGCCGCCTGAAGTGCAACGATGGTGCTCATGGGTCGTGGGTTCCTCTCACGGACGGAACGGCCCAGACAGCGGCACCCGGGTGGCCCCCCGGGTGCCGCGCGCCGTTGGAGTCGGCTTCCGGCTCCCCCCGCCCCGCCCGTCCGGGGCCGCGCGATGCGCGGGCCAGAACGGGCGGAGAGAGGCAACCGGCCGCAGCCTTGCTGCGATGCCAGGAAGAAGCGGACCGTGCTACCGCACTGGCGCCGCCGGCCGGTCCAACACGGCGGCGCCCAACGGGGTCGGAGCATCACGACTCCTGTCGGTCGAAGAGAACGGGACGGTGCTGCAAGGGGGACTCGCGGTCCCCACCCTCCGGCCGTTGCTCGCGGTCACCGGGCCACCTCGCCAGTCGGGCCGAAGCCCTGTCCCCTGGCCTTCAGCGGGATTGCAGCGTCCCCGCCTTGCGCGTTGTGGAGGCAGCCCGAAGAAGGCCCTCCGGTCGTCCCTGCCTTCCGGCCGGTGCGACATGACCAACATACGCAGCCTGGCTAGGCAGGTCAACCCACATGGGGAGGATGGCCTTCCTGCGCTTCCTGGGGAAGCGCACCCTAAAATAGGGTGCATGAGCCTCGACCCTGACGACACGCGTCCGGCATTTCAGCAGGTCAGCAGCGCATTGCGGGCCGACATCCTCACGGGTAAGTACCAGCCGGGAGATCAGATCCCCTCCGGCCCGGAGCTGGTGCAGCGGTACGGGGTCGCCAAGGCCACCGTCGCCAAGGCGCTCGACCTGCTGCGCGACGAGGGGCTGATCGTGACGCGGAAGGGCAAGGGGTCGTTCGTCCGGCACCGGACGGAACGGCCGGTCGGGCTGCGGCCCCACCTCGAAGCGGCCTTCGAGGAACCGCAGGTGACCATCGATTTCGCGGGGTTTTCCAGCGAGACGCTGCACAACGCGATTCAGGAGCCGCTGGACAAGGTTCGGTCGGGGCGGCTCACTCCGCAGTCCATTGCCGTCCGGCTGCTGCTCCCGGACAGCACGGAACCGATGGCCGTACCGGTCCTGGTGGACGGCCTGAGCGACGACAGGGCCCTCAGGCAGCGGGCGGGGCAGATCGCGACCATGAACGCCGGCGGCATCAAGCACTCGGTCGAGGTGCTCGCTGAGCTGGGCCTTGTCCAGTCGGCGTCCGTGGAGATCCGGTTCTACAAGGCGTCGGCCCTTTTCAAGCTCTACATCATCAACGGCGGCGAAGCGTTCTTCGGCTTCTATCCGCTCCGTCAGCGCACGATGACCGTGGAGGACGACTCGAAGACGTTCTTCGACATCACCGGCAAGGACACTACGCTTTTCCACCACTCGGTAGGCCCGGACGAAGCGGCGCTCGGGTCCCAGTACGTTCGGCAGTCCCAAATGTGGTTCGACAGTGCATGGAGCACCATTGCCTATGAACGGAGCACATGATGCAGCCGAAAGGTGCCCTCGCGGACTCGCTCAGCGGTGTTCGGTTGGTGCTGGTGGACTTCGACGGACCGTTCTGCTCGGTCTTCGCGGGCATCCCGGCCGATGAGGTCTCGGCAAGGCTGCGGCAGCAGCTCTCCGGGGCGGGGCATCCGCTGTCCCCGGCGTGGGAGGCGGAGCCGGACCCGCTCGCGCTGCTCAGCCGCATCGCGGGTGACGCCCCCGCCCTCGTGCCCGAGGCGGACAAGCTCTTGACCGAACTGGAGACCGAGGCGGCTGGTCTCGCCAGGCCGAACGAGGACGTGGAGCGCGTGCTCGAAGCGTGTGCCCATACGGGCCGGTCCGTGGCCGTGGTCAGCAACAACTCCGGGGCGTCCATCCGTGCCTACCTGGCTCAGCACGCGCTGACCTCGCGCGTCGCACAGGTCTACGGCCGGGTGCCGGGCGATCCGGCGTCGATGAAGCCGAGTCCGCGGCTTCTGCTTGACGCTATGGGGGACGTGCCGCCGGCGGCGTGCGTCTTCCTCGGGGACGCGGTGCGGGACGTGGAGGCGGGCCACGCTGCCGGAGTCGCCACGATCGGGTACGCGAACAAGGAGAGGAAGAAGCGGTCCCTTGCTGACGCCGGAGCCGTGGCGGTCGTCACGTCGCTGCTGCCGGTGGCCGATGCCTTGTACGGCAAGGATGTCGGCTGACATCACCTGACATCGCTTCCTGACATCAACAGCCCTGCACGAGCACGGACACCCGGGGATGTCTGTGGACTCGGGACTTTCGGCCCCGATTTGGAAGATCGTGGTCACGGAGGGCTATACTCGCCGCTGGATCGACCTGATAAGGATGAGGCCACAGGTTCAAGTCCTGTTAGCCCCACGCACGGCCCGGTCCGCCGGAATCCTCCGGCCGACCGGGCTTCTTCGTGCCAGGACACGGTTCGGTATCATCGGGCGCCATACGGTCCGATCACGTTTGAAGAAGGACGAGGTAGCGCGGTGAAGAAGCTCCTCCTGTTCGCCCTGGCGGTCGTCGGCGGTCTCCTCGTGTACCGGCAGATCCAGGCCGACCGCGCCGAGCAGGACCTGTGGACGGAGGCGACGGACTCCGTGCCGTCGGGCTCCTCCGGGTCCTGACCGGACACGCCGGGACCGGCACGCCATCACGCCCCCGGACCCACTCGGGTCCGAGGGCGTTGACGTGTGCGGGCTGTGCGCGAGCAAACGTTCCGGAGAGCGGTTCCGGGGTACGTCAGCCCTGGTGGCGCTCGTAGTGCTCGACGGCCTCGCGGGTTCGGGCCACGCCGTACACGCGGAGGAATTCCGCGAGTTCAGGATGGCTGTCGGACAATAGCCGCGAGGCGGCCTGGATCTCGCCCGCGTCGGAGACCGAGCGCAGCAGCGCCTGGATCTCGCGTACCACGCGCTTGGTCGGGTTCGCGGGAACACCCAGCGAACTGGAGCGGGTTGCCCCCGAGGCCGTGCTGAGGACGTTGCCCCCGGCGGTCCGACGGATCTCCTCCATCGACGCCGTCGCCTCCGCGGCGCTGACGCGCCCCGCGCGCACCTCGGTCGCCAGCTCCTGGAGCGAACGCACCCGCTGGACCACCGCGGGATTGCCGATCTTGGCGCGCTGGCCACTCATCAACTGCGACAGCATCGGTGCGGAAAGCCCCAGCACCACCGCCAGCCGGGCCTGGTTGAGCCCCAGGTCCGCGATAAGCCGGCGGAAGAGCGTCCCCAGGGGCTCCCCGTACCAGGTCGTCTGCTGCTCTCTTGCCTTTTCCGCAGACTCCTGTTGTGCTGCGTCCATCGTGTCTCCCCTGTTCTCCCCTGATCGCTTCACCTGAGCGAAGTTGCGCGTCATCCTACGGAGGGACCCGAGCCCGGGGCGATACCCGGTCAGTATCCGGCCGGAAGATTGGGTAACCTTGGCCGTGGCCTGTTCATGGCCCCGGGCCCTTAGCTCAGTTGGTAGAGCGCCGTCTTTGCATGGCGGATGTCAGGAGTTCGACTCTCCTAGGGTCCACCGCGTTGTACACGGTTGGAGCCGTTGTGATGGTTCCGTGAACCTCTCGCCCCGGCCCCCGTAGCCGCTGGTAGGACGGGGGCGCCGGCCGCTTCCGCGCCGTCGCCGGCGGAGAGGGAGGCCGGGTTGACCCGGGACGAGGGCGAACTGCTGGGCGGGCGGTACCGGTTGCTGCGGGCGTTACCCGGGGGCGCCATGGGCGAGGTCTGGCTGGCCCAGGACGAACGCCTCGCCCGCCGCGTGGTCGTCAAGCGCACCGACGCCCCCGACGAGGGCCGCATCCTCGCCCGGATGCACCACCCGCACGTCGTCGCGCTCCACGAGGTGCTGGCCGAACCCGGGCCGGAGGCCGAGGAGTTCTGGCTGATCATGGAGCACCTGCCGCTCACCTCCCTGGCCGCCGTGCTGGCCGGCACCTCCGAGGGGCGGCTGCCCGAGGAGGAGGGCGCCCCGGCCTGGCGGCGGGCCGCCGAGATCGGCCTCCAGCTCGCCCGCGCCCTCCAGGCCGTGCACGCCCGGGGCATCGTCCACGGGGACCTCAAGCCCGGCAACGTCCTCGTCGGCGAGGACTGGTTCGTCAAGCTGGGCGACTTCGGGATCTCCGGCGCGGGCGGCGACCCCGAGGAGACCCTGGAGGACGGCGACCGCACGCCCTGCACCCCCGCCTACGCCGCGCCCGAGGTGCAGCGCGGCGCCCGGCCTTCCCGCGCCGCCGACGTCTTCTCCCTGGGCGCCACGCTCTTCGCCCTCACCGAGGGCCGCTCGGTCTACGGCCCGCTGACCGCCCCGCCGCACGAGCTGGTCGCCCGCGCCCGTGTCGGCCGGGTGGCGGCCCCCGGGCGGGCCGGGCCGCTGGCGCCGGTCCTGGCCCGGCTGCTGGACCCCGAGGACCCCGCCGCGCGGCCCGACGCGGCCCAGGCCAGGCGGCTGCTGGAGGGCGTCCTGCGCAGCCGCCGGCGCCGGTGGGCCCCCGTGGCCGCCGCGGCGGCCGGGGCGGCGGCCCTCGCCGTGACGGGCGGCCTGCTGTGGCTGCCCGGGGTCGGCGGAGGGAGGGCGGCCGGCGCGGGGGAGGAGACGGAGGCGCCGGGGGGCGCCGCGGGGCGGGAGGCCGACCCCTGCGCGCTGGCCGCGACGGCCGAGCTGCGGGCGTTCGGCGACACCCTGCTGGACACCGACTACGGCAACTTCGACCGCTGCGACGTCATCCTCACCACCCCCCGGGGCGAGGAGGTGGACGTGATGGTCGACCTCAACTCCGCGCCCGCGCCCGAACCCGCCTCCCCCACCGAACGGTTGGGCGGGGTGCGGCTGGTGAGCGAGCCCCCGGGCGACGAGGAGTGCACCCGGCTGCTGCTCCTGCCCGACACCACCTGGATCACCGTCCGGGCCGCCCACTGGGACGGCGGCTCCCCCGGCCTGTGCGCCGTCGCCGACCGGGCCGCCGAGCACGCGGCCGGGGTGGTGGACGAGGCGGGCGGGGTCCCGGCCCGGCGCGCCGCCTTCCCCGAGGGCTCGCTGGCCGCCGAGAACGCCTGTGCCCTGCTGCCCGTCTCCGTGCTGGCCGAGGTGGTGCCGGGCACGGGCGCGGACGACACGGACGTCGGCTTCGGGGACTGGAGCTGCGAGTGGTACAGCACCGTCACGGAGACGGAGGTGGAGCTGGTCTTCGACCGGGCCGACCCGATCACGGCGGAGGACGGCGTCCCGGCCCGGTTCTCCGGCTTCGACGCGGCCGTCGGGGCGGGCGCCGACGGGCCGGGGACCTGCGTGGCGCTGCTGGAGTACCGCTCCTACCCGTCCGAGGACGGCGGGACCGGGCACGAGAAGCTGGCGCTGACCGTCTCCGGGCCCGGCGAGGGGGAGGCAGAGACGGAGGAACGCTGCGCCGCCGCACGGGAGTTGATGGCCGTGGCGGCGGCCGGGCTGCCGCGGGCATGAGACCCGGCCCGGCCCGCGGGAGGCCGCCCCGGCGTGCGCCCCGGGGGCGGAGCGCCGCGTCGAACCCCGGGGGCGCACGCCCCGGCGCCCCGGGGACCCCTCCCGGGCCGCGCGGCGAGGATGGCGGCACGCCTCCTCGCCACACCCTCCCCCGCCCGCGCGGGAGGACCCCTCGGCGCCCCGCGCGCCGCCCCCGGCGGGGAGTTCGCGACCACGCCGCAGAAAGGCCGGTGACCCACCGTGGACCCGCTCCCCCGCGACCATCCGAGCCTGGCCCTGGGCGCCCCGCCCGGGCCTCCGGGAACGCTCTGTGCCCGCGCCCTGGGCGGCGGCCTCACGCTGCGCCCCGGCGAGGGCCGCGAGGTGCTCTTCGGGCGCAACCGCGACCACGTGCACGTCTGCGTCGGCGGCGACGACTGGCGCGTCAGCCGCCTCCAGGGCGTGGTCACCCACCGGGAACGCCAGTGGTGGCTGCGCAACACCGGGCGCCTGCCGCTGCGGCTGCCGGGCTCGCTGCTGCTGTTCACCCAGGAGGAGCCGGTGCCGCTTGCCGAGGGCTACACGCCGCTGTTCGTGCGCGGCTCGGCCGGGCGCGAGCACCTGCTGGAGCTGTACGTGACCGGGCCCGAGGGCCGCCGCGCCGTCCCGCACCCGGGCGACCCTACGCAGCCGCCGCGCACCTGGCCGCTGGCCGACGACGAGCGGCTGGCGCTGATCGTCCTCGGCCAGCGCTACCTGCTGCACGAGGCCAGCCCCCAGCCGCTGACGTGGAAGGAGGCCGCCGCGCAACTGGAGGCGCTGCGGCCGGGCGAGGGCTGGTCGGCCAAGAAGCTGGCCCACAAGGTGGCCCGGGTGCGCGAGCGGCTCTCCCGGGGCGGCGTGGCCGGGCTGACCGAGGCGGAGGTGCCGCAGCCGGTGGGCAACGCGCTCAACGACAACCTGCTGCGCGAGCTGCTGCTGACCACCACCCTGGTCCCCCCGGATCTCGCGGTGCTCGACGGCGGCACGCAGGACTGAGCCCGCGTCAGCTCGAGAAGCTCAGCACCGCCGCGCCCTCCTCCACCGCCGTGACGACCATCAGCACGCCGTTGTGGCCCACGACCACGCCCGTGGTCGCGCTGCTCGTGCCGCTCCTGCCGGGGCCGTTCCACTCCAGGGAGACCGTGCCGCCGGTCACGCCCGTCACGGTGGCCACCTCGTCGAGCGCGTCGAAGGGGATCTCGGTGCCGGGCTCCACCCGGACCTCGCAGGTGCCGTCGCGGCAGGCGTCCGTGTCCGAGCCGTCCGCCGCCGGAGGCAGGGCCGGAGTCGGCTCGGGGGCCGGGTCCGGGGCCGGCTGCGTGGTCGGCCCCGGGGCCGGTTCGGCGGCCGGCTCGGAGGGGGACTCGGCGTCGGTGGCGGCCGGCTCGGAGGGGGACTCGGCGTCGGCGGCGGACGGCCCGGTGGACGGCCGGTCATCCGCGCGCCCGGGGTCATCCTCGTCGGAGCCGCAGCCGGTGGCGGCGGCTCCCGCCAGCAGGACGGCGGCGACGGCCGCGAGGACGGCGGTGGGGGCCTTCATCACTGGTCTCCCGTGGGGACGGTGGACGAACGGGCGGGTGCCCGCCCGCCGTTGTAGTCCCCCTTGCCCGGGAGGGGTCCCGGGCGCACCCGCGCCCGGCGGCTCCCTCAGGCGGGGGCGCGGCCCGCGTCCCGGCCGGAACGCCCGCGGCCGGCCGGACCGTGCTCCTTGGCGACGATGGTCAGCTGGGGAACGGCCCGCAGGAGGCCGTTGCGGATCAGCGCCGGGTCGTGGCCCTCGATCGCGCAGTACATCACCTCGTAGGCGCCCCGGGCCCCGGCCATGATGCGCCCGGGGTCCAGCTCGTGCCGCTTGACCATCGGCATCCAGGACAGCGGCGCCAGGTCCAGCACGTACGGCGCCTCGCCGGGCTCGGTCATCCGCCGCTGGAGCGTGCGCCGCTCGCCGCGGTACCGGGCGGCGGCCTCGGCGTAGCCGTCGCCCAGGCCGGGGCGGATGCGGTTGAGGTGGCGCACGCCGTACCGCTGGGAGAGGCCAAGACGCTCGGCCGGGGGCTGGATCGGGCGGGTGGACAGGGAGAGCACGTGGGTGCAGCCGTCGTCCAGCGCCAGGCGGTAGGGATGCTGGGTCAGCACGCCGCCGTCCACCGCGCGCCGGCCCCGGAACTCGGCGGTGCCGCGCAGCGCGACGGGCAGCCAGGCACTGGCGATCAGCGCGGAGCGCAGGTCCTCGCGGGAGGTGAAGTCCGTGGCCGCCTCGGTGCGCAGCTCGTCGACCAGGGTCACGGCCACGTGCAGGGCCGTGGGGGAGGTGATGACGGCGTCGTAGTCCAGCGGCTTGCCGTTGTCGATGACCTCGAAGGCGTAGTCCAGGTCGAGGATCTGGCCGCGGAAGAGCCGCCGGAGGTCGACGAACCGGCGGGTGGCCAGGTCGTCGTAGTAGATGGACAGCGGGTACCAGGTGTCGCCGTTGAGGAAGTAGGCGCTGTTGATCGCGCCGGAGGAGGCCGCGTACACGCCGTCGAACGCCGTGATCAGCTCCGTGTCCTCCAGCGCGCAGAGCATGGCGGCGGAGATGACGCCGCGGATGCCGCCGCCCTCGACGGCCAGGCCGATCTTCAGGTCGTCGGCGGGCGCGTCCGGCCGGTGGCCCTTGGCGCGGCGGTTCCTGAGCGCTTCGAGCACCGGGTGGTCCGGGGCCCAGGGCGGTCCGCTGGTGGTCATGAGTGTGGTCCCTGACGGTGTGCGTGGTCCTTGGGCTGAACGGTGGGGGCTGAACGGTGGGGGCTGAACGATGGGGCTGAACGATGGGGGCCGGGCCCGCCCGGATTCACCCGCCGGCGGCGAGCAGCTCCTCGGGCGGGGTGCGCTGGTCGTCCACCGGCTCGGTGCGCACCAGCTCGCCCCAGACGATGTACCGGTCCCGGGAGGTGTAGATGGGCGTGCAGGTGGTGAGGGTGATGTACTGCCCGGCCTCGGTGCGGCCGGAGTCGCCGGGGATCGCCTCGATGACCGAGGTGTTGTAGCGGGAGGTCTCCGGGAGGACCGCGAACGCCTCGTAGACGTACCAGGTGTTCTCGGTCTCGAAGACGATCGGGTCGCCCTGCTCGATGCGGTGGATGTTGTGGAACCGCGCGCCGTGGCCGTCGCGGTGGGCGGCGAGGGTGAAGTTCCCCTCCTCGTCCCAGGGCATCGCGGACTCGACGGGGGTCTCGTAGTACCCCGCGACGCCGCCGTTGAGGACGTCGAGGCCGGTGCCCTCCTTGACCAGGATGTCGTGGTCGGACATCGAGGGGACGTGGAGGAAGCCGATGCCGTCGGCGGGGTCGAACTCCGGGGGCGGGGTGGCGTCGTCGCCGTCGTCGTCGGAGCGGGCCCAGCTCTCCCGGACGGTGGTGCTGTCGCGCTCGGCCTCGCGGTTGGCCACGACGTTCGTCCACCACAGGGAGTAGGCGACGAAGAGGCCGAGCAGCACGCCGCCGGTGATCAGCAGCTCGCCGATCACGCCCAGGACGGCGGCGACACGGCGGCGGGCGCGTCCGGCGGGCTTCGGCGCGCGGTGGCTGCGCCGGGGCGCGGCCTCGGGGCCGGCGGTCACCTCAGGGATGTCTTCCTCAGTTGACGAGGGCATCCGGCCTCCCTTCGCTCCGCGGACGCTCTTCCATCATCTGCCCCCAGACGATCAGGCGGTAGGTCGACGTGAATTCCGGCGTGCAGGTGGTGAGTGTGAGGTACCGGCCGGGCTCGGTGAACCCGCTCTGCTCGGGCACCGGGTCGAGCACCGAGGTGTTGGACGGCGGGGTCTGGTCCAGGCGGCTGGTCATCTCGTAGGTGTAGAAGGTGTCCTGGGTCTCGATGACGATCGGGTCGCCGGGCTGGAGCCGGTTGATGTACCGGAAGGGCTCGCCGTGGGTGTTGCGGTGCCCGGCCAGGCCGACGTTGCCCTCCTCGTCCCAGGGCATCGCGGTGGGCAGGCGGTCGGACTCGGTGTAGTGGCCGACCATGCCGTTGTCCAGCACGCTTCCGGGGTCCACGGTCTCGGCGATGGGGACGACGACGTCCAGGGTGGGCAGGTAGAGGACGGCGAAGCCCTGGCCCGGCTGGAAGGTTCCCGGGTCGCGGGCGGGGTCGTCGGCGCCCTCCTCGTCCTGCCAGCTTTCCTGGAGGCGGTCCACCTCGCCGTTGGCGTGGGCGCGGGCCTCCACGTTGGTCCACCAGAGCTGGTAGACGACGAAGAGGAGCAGCAGGGCGCCGGTGGTGATGAACAGCTCGCCGATGACGTTGCTGATGGCGGTGCCGGTCTGCTTGGCCGCCTTGGCGGCGGCCTTCGCCGCGCGGCGGCGGGCGGCGCGGCCGCCGGTCTCCTGGGGCTCGTCGGCGGCTGCCTCGCGGGCGGCGCGGCGGCGGGCCAGCGCGGCGGGGTCGACGGTGGCCAGCGGGGTCGTCGGCTCGTCGCGGTCCTCCCCGGCGGGGGCCCTGGGGGCGCCGTTCGCCCGCCGCCGTCCGGTCCCGGCGGCCGGCCGCAGCCGCGCCCCCTGCCCGGCGGCGGCCCGCCGCCGCGCGGCCCGCCCGCCCGCGCCGGGGGGCGCGGCCGCGGTGGCGGCCGCGGCGGCGCGGCGGCCGCCCGGGCCGGGGGGGGGCCAGGCGCGGGTGGGGGCGGCGGCGGGGGCCGCGCGGCGGCGGCCCGGCCCGGCCCCGGGCGCGCCCGGGTCGGGCGGCGCGCCCCCGCCCGCCCGGCGACGCCCCCCGCCGGGGGCCTCGTTGCCCGCGCGGCGGCGGCCCGTGCCGGTGGTGGGCATGGCGAGGGTGGGGTCGGCGGCGGTCTCCGCCGCGCGGCGGCGGCCCATGCGGGCTGGAGCGCCCGTGTCGCCGGCGGCCGGGTTCGCGGAGTATCCCACTGCCGCGGTGCCCTCCGAAGCCCGGCGGCGGCCCGGGCCCGCGGCGTTGCCCACGGCGGGTACGGCGACGGTCGCATCGGCGTTGCCGCTCGCGCGGCGGCGGCCCGTGCCGGGGGCGGCGATGTCGTTGCCCGCGTCGCGGCGAACCCCGGGCGCGGGCCCCCCGGCGTAGCCGCTCGTGCGGCGGCGGCCTGCGCCGGGCGCGGCGATGTCGTTGCCGTGCGCTCCGGGCGGCACACCCGCGCCCGCGGGTTCTGCGGCGTAGCCGCTCGCACCGAGGGCCGGCACCGCGACCGTGGGGTCGGCGTGGCCGGGAACGCCCGGGGCCGGGGGGTAGCCGCCCGCGTCGCGGTGGCCCGCGCCGAGGGCCGGCATCGCGACCGTGGGGTCCGCATAGCCGCCGGCGCCCGGGGCCGGGGCGTAGCCGTCCGGGCCCGTGACGGGGATGGCGACCGTGGGCTCCGCGTACCCCGCCGTGGCGGGCGGGTAGCCCCCGCCGGGGTGGGGGGCCGTGTAGGGGGACCAGTCGTTCTCGGGGGGGAGGGGGTCGGTCAGGGGGTCTGGTATGGGGACATATGCGCCCGGGTCGTGATACGGCTCGTCCCACGAGCCGTCCGGGCGCCGGGTGGTCACGCCGCGGGCTCCAGGCGGCCGGTGCGGCCCACCACGGGGGCCAGGCCGTGGGAACGGCCGACCGCGCCCGCGTCGCCGCAGACCGCCAGCCAGTTGGCCAGCATCCGGTGGCCGCCCCGGGTGAGCACCGACTCGGGGTGGAACTGCACGCCCTCCACCGGCAGCTCGCGGTGGCGCAGGGCCATCACCACCTCCCCGGCGCGGGCCGTCACCTCCAGCTCCCGCGGCAGCGTCGTCTCCTCGGCGGCCAGCGAGTGGTACCGCGTGACGGTCAGCGGCGAGGGGAGCCCGTCGAAGACGCCGGCGCCGGTGTGCTCGATGTCCGAGGTCTTGCCGTGCAGCAGCTCGGGCGCGCGGCCGACCGTCCCGCCGAAGGCGACGGCCATGGCCTGCATGCCGAGGCAGACGCCGAAGACCGGCGTGCGGGTCTCCGCGCACTGCTGGACCACCTCGATGCTGAGGCCCGCGCCCTGGGGGGTGCCGGGGCCGGGGGAGATCAGCACCCCGTCGAACTCGCGGTCGTCCACCCGGCCCACGTCCACCGCGTCGTTGCGCTCGACCTCGCACTCGGCGCCGAGCTGGTAGAGGTACTGGACCAGGTTGTAGACAAAGCTGTCGTAGTTGTCGACGACCAGGATGCGGGGACGCGTCATGAGCCGGCTCCTTCTCCGTTGTCGTCGACCGTCACGTTGTTGAACGGCAGCAGGGGCTCGGCCCAGGGGAAGACGTACTCGAAGAGCAGGTAGACCGCGCCGACGACCAGCGCCAGTGAGATCAGCGCCCGCACCGGCCAGTTCCCCGGAAGGTGCCGCCAGATCCACCCGTACATGGCTTCGGTCTACCCCCTTGTGTGATGCCGTGTGTCCCAAGCGTACGACGCGGGTGTGACGGGCCCCAGGGGACGCGTGTGATTCCGCCCCTGGTCTCCTTTCCCGGCGGCTGACGGACTACGCTAACCGACGAGTCCCCTAGGCAACGCGCTGTGCGGCGCGATCAGGCAGCGCACCGACAGGAGAATCTCCGTGCCGAAGTCCCGCATCAGGAAGAAGAAGGACGACACCTACACGCCGCCCTCCCGGCAGGCCACCAAGATCGACATGAGTGGCGGCCGGCGCTGGGTGGCGCCGGTGATGCTGGCGCTGTTCGCCATCGGGCTGGCCTGGATCGTCCTGTACTACATCACGCAGACCGAGATGCCCGTGGAGTCCCTCGGCGCGTGGAACATTCTGGTCGGCTTCGGCTTCATCGGCGCGGGGTTCGTCGTCTCCACCCAGTGGAAGTAGCGCGCGCGGCCCGTCCCGCGCGCCCCGGACGAGTTATCCACAGCTCGCCGGAACATCACAAGATCTGTGGATAACCGGCCGGAGACCGGGGCACCCGCACCGGCGTTCCCCGCCCCCGCACCCCTGTTCGCCTGCGGAAAGGCGCTCGCGGCGGTCCCGCGCGGGCCGTTCACCCCGCGCACGGGCCCCCGCACGGGCTGTGGATGGCCGGCCCGTCCTGTGGATAACTGTGCGGTCCCCCGCATGGCGCCCGCCGTCCCCCGGGGGCTTCCGCGGCCCGGGAGCGCTCAGCCCAGCAGCTCGGCGGTCCGCACCGCGCAGGCGATGACGATGGCCAGCGCCACGGCCGCGCAGGTCCCGGCCTGCACCGCCACCCGCCCCCGGCGCGGGGCGTTCACCATGGCCAGGGCGATCACGCCGCCCGCCACGAGGCCGCCTATGTGGGCCTGCCAGGCGATGTCCGGCCACACGAAGGTGATCACCAGGTTGACCGCGAGGAGCACCAGGATCGGCCGCATGTCCTGCCGGCTGCGGCGCATCAGCACGGCGGTCGCCCCGAAGAGGCCGAAGATCGCCCCCGAGGCGCCGAGCGAGAGGACGTTGGGCTCGGCCAGCACGTAGGACAGCGCGCTGCCGGCCAGCGCCGAGAGCAGGTAGAGCGCCAGGAAACGCACCCGGCCGAGCGCCGCCTCCAGGGGCGGGCCGAGGAACCACAGCCCCAGCATGTTGAACGCCAGGTGCCACGGCTGCTGGTGCAGGAAGGCCGAGGTGAGCATCCGGTACCACTCGCCCTCGGCCACGCCGACGATTGCGTAGGTCCGGGTGTCGAGGGAGCGGCCGAGCATCCCCAGGTCGGTGACCAGGCGGTCGCCGACCACGAGCACGGCCAGGAAGACCGCGAGGTTCAGACCCAGCAGGATGCCGGTCACCATCCGGGGGTCGGCCGCGACCACGCCGCCGGCCAGGGTACGCGGCCGGGCCGCGCGCGCCGGGGGGCCGCCGCCCGGGCCCCCGCCCGCCACGCAGGAGGGGCACTGATAACCCACGGGTGCCGCGATCATGCAGGCGGGGCAGATGGGCCGCTCGCAGCGCGTGCAGCGGATGCCCGTCTCGCGGTCCGGGTGCCGGTAGCAGCGGGCCAGCCCCTGCGGGGGCGGCTGTCCGTGCGGCTGCGCCATGCGTTCCTTCGCGTCCCTTCGCGTCCTCCCGGGCTTTCTCCGGCCCTTGGTCCTACGGTCCTACGGACAGCGGGCCGGAATGGTTCCCCGGCGGGAGCCGCCGGGGAACCGGGCGGGGTCAGCCCTCGCGCTTCTCGATGGTGACCGACTCGATCACCACGTCCTCCACCGGCCGGTCGGTGCGGCCGTCGGTCGCGGTGGTGGCGATGGCGTCCACCACCTGCTGCCCGGCGGGCGAGGCCACCTCGCCGAAGATGGTGTGCTTACCCGTCAGCCAGGTGGTCGGGGCCACCGTGATGAAGAACTGCGAGCCGTTCGTCCCCGGGCCCGCGTTGGCCATCGCCAGCAGGTAGGGGCGGGTGAAGGCGAGGTCCGGGTGGATCTCGTCCTCGAACTTGTACCCCGGACCGCCGGTGCCGTTCCCCAGGGGGTCGCCGCCCTGGATCATGAAGCCGCTGATGACCCGGTGGAAGACCGTGCCGTCGTACAGCTTGGCGGCGGAACGCTCGCCCGTCTCCGGGTGGGTCCACTCGCGGGAGCCCTCCGCGAGCTCGACGAAGTTCTTGACCGTCTTGGGCGCGTGGTTCGGGAAGAGCCGGACCTCGATGTCCCCGCGGTTGGTCTTCAGGGTGGCGTAGAGCTGCTCGGCCACGATCTACCTTCCGTCTGCGTCTGTGACGGTCCCCGATCCTGCCACGACCGGAGGAGCGGCCGTGCCCCCGGTTGGCCGTTTCGCGCGCCCCCGGACGCGGGACTCGGCGAGACGAAGGGGCGCGACAGCAGGATGATGACACCAATACAGGCCCCAAAGTCCCATAAAAGGGACGAGTCATAGGTATCAGCAAGGTATCCAACAACGTACGAAGGAGCGGTCCGTGAGCCACAACGGGAAGTCGGGGGTGCGGCACGCGACGGACGTCATGGTGCCGTACGCCGTGTCGGCCAAGGAGAACGCCGAGCGCTACGCGCACCAGGCGCAGTCCTACCTCGCGCCCCGCGCCCGCCGGGCGGCGGTGCGGGCGCGCGAGGGATACGTCAGCCAGGTCGCGCCGCGCGTGGAGCGCGCGCGGGCGGCGGCCGGGCCCGCCGGACAGGAGGCGGCCGTCCGCTCGCAGGCGGCGCTGGCCGCGCTGCGCGGCGACGTCACCCCCGGGGATATCCGCACGGCGGTCAAGCGCCGGAGGCGCCGGGAGCGGGGCGGGCGGAAGGCCAAGCGCCTGATGCTCTTCGGGATCGTCGCGGGCGGGGCGTTCGCCGCCTGGCGGTGGTGGAACGCCCAGAGCGGGCCGGAGTGGCTGATGGAGCCCGCCCCGGCCGGCGCCACCGAGGCGGCGGAGGAGGGCGTCCTGGACTGACAGCCGCCGGGCCCTCGACCGGGCCCGGCGGGGAGTCTTCCGCACCGGGGCGGGCCGCACGGCGGCTCGCCCCGCGCGCTGCCGCGGCGACTCGGCGGGCCGGGGCCGGGAGAGCGCCGCCCGCGACGATCCCGCTCGCGGCCCAGCGAAGCCGCCCCCGCGGACCGTTGGGCCGCGGGGGCGGGGGTGTGCGACATGCCCGCGGGGAGAGCGCCGCCCGGCCACCGGCGACGGGGCGCCGCCGGTGGCCGGGCCCCTCAGGCCCTAGCCGAAGATGCCGCCGAAGCCTCCGCCGTCGTCGTTCCCTCCGTTGCCGCCGCCGTTGTCCCCGCCGCCGTTGTTGCCACCCCCGGCGTCGGCGCCGCCGTCGCCGCCGCCGATGATGCCGCCCAGCTCCTGGGTGCTGACGGTGACGGGCGTGTCGGTGGTCACCTGGGAGCCGCCGGCCGGGTTGACACCGCTGACGATGGCCGTCGGGGTGTCGGGGCCGCTGACCGTGACGGTCAGGCCCAGGCCCTCCAGGCGCTGCCGGGCGCTGGAGAGCGGCTGGCCGATCAGGTCGTTGGGGATGGTGACCTGCTGCGGCTCGGGCGAGACCGCCACCGTCAGCTCGATCACGCTGTTGGGCTCGACGCGCTCCCCGGCGCCCGGGGACTGCCGGATGACCTCGTTCGCGGGGCGGGAGGCATCCGTCTGATTCACCACGGTGACCGCGAACCCGGCGCCCTCCAGCTCGGCGCGCGCCTGCTCCAGCTGGTCGCCGACCACGTCGGGCACCTCCTCGCCCTCGGGCTCCTCGGCGACCGTCAGGGTCACCGTCTCGCCCCGGGCCAGCGAGGTGCCGCCCTCGGGGTCCTGGTCCAGCACGGTGCCGGGGTCCTCCTCCGAGGTGGCCTCGGTCTCCCGGTCGACCTCGAAGCCCGCCTCCTCCAGCTCCCGCTCGGCGTCCTCGTAGTCGTCGCCGACGACGTCCGGGACCTCCGTCTCCTCGGGCCCGGTGGAGAGGAAGAGCGTGACCGTGGCGCCGCGCTCCACGTCGCTGCCCGGCTCCGGGTCGGTGGTGCAGACGGTGCCCTCCTCCTCCTCGCAGGAGCGCGGGTCGCCCACGGCGGGGTTGAAGCCCGCGTTGCGCAGCGTCCGGGTGGCCTCTTCCTCGGTCTGGCCGACGATGTCCTCGGGCACGGTCAGCGGATCGCTCGGCGGGTCGCTGGCGAACAGGGCGCGGCCGATGAAGATCGCGCCGATGAGCACCAGCACGCCGGCGATCACCAGCAGCACGGTGGAGGTGTTGCGGTTGCGCCGGCCGCGGTCGGGTCCGTAGTCGTCGTACCCGTCGTCGTAGCCGTTGCGGTCGGGGTCGGTGACCGGCGGGAGCATCGCGGTCGCCGGGTCGGCGGCGCGCAGGGCCGTGGTCGGCCGGTCGTCGTAGGCGTAGGCCGCGGCGCCCAGCCCGGCCGCGGCGGAGACCGGGCGGCCGTCGAGGGCGGCCTCGATGTCGGCCCGCATCTCGTCGGCGCTCTGGTACCGGTAGTCCGGGTCCTTGACCAGGGCCTTCAGCACGATGGCGTCGGTGTCCGGGCTGATCTCCGGGTCGTAGACGCTCGGCGGCTGCGGCTCCTCGCGGACGTGCTGGTACGCCACGGCGACCGGCGAGTCGCCCACGAAGGGCGGGCGCACGGTCAGCAGCTCGTACAGCAGGCAGCCGGTGGAGTACAGGTCGGAGCGGGAGTCCACCGCCTCGCCCTTGGCCTGCTCCGGGGAGAGGTACTGGGCGGTGCCGATCACGGCGGCCGTCTGCGTCATGGTCATGCCGGAGTCGCCCATGGCGCGGGCGATGCCGAAGTCCATCACCTTGACCTGGCCGGTCCGGGTCAGCATGACGTTGGCCGGCTTGATGTCGCGGTGGACGATGCCGTTGCGGTGCGAGTACTCCAGGGCCTGGAGGATGCCGATGCACATCTCCATCGCCCGCTCGGGCAGCAGCTTGCGGCCGGAGTGCAGCAGCTCGCGGAGGGTGGAGCCGTCGACGTACTCCATCACGATGTAGGGGATGGAGATGCCGTCGACGTAGTCCTCGCCGGTGTCGTAGACGGCGACGATGGCCGGGTGGTTCAGGGACGCCGCGGACTGGGCCTCGCGGCGGAAGCGGGCCTGGAACGTGGGGTCGCGGGCCAGGTCGGCGCGGAGGGTCTTGACGGCCACGGTGCGCCCGAGCCGGGTGTCGTGGGCGAGATAGACCTCGGCCATGCCGCCGCGGCCGAGCACCTGGCCGAGTTCGTACCGCCCGCCGAGGCGACGCGGCTCTTCCATGTTTCCAGCCCTCTCCGTTCGGTCCCGGACCCTGGCCCCCGTGACCACGGTGGGCGGACGGGGCCGGGCCCTGGCTTACCGTACCCGCCGCGGGCGGGCCGCCGGGCGGCGGTGGTCGGACGATATCCAACCGGTATCCCCTGCCGGGGAGCGGCGCGATGCCGCTTCGGAAAGGGACGCAGGGGCGGGCCGGGCCGGTTGCCGGGGGCGCGGCACGGGACGTGGCTGTGGCGGGTTCCACAGCGCTCGGCCCGGTGCGCCCGCGCCGGCGTCAGTCGGTGCTCTCGCTGTCGAGCACGGCCTGCATGACGTCGTGCGCGATGGGTGCCGCCAGGTTGCTGCCGGAGATCTCGTCGCGCTCCACCCCGGCGTCCTCGATGACCACGGCCACGGCCACGGGCGAGCCCTCGTCGGTCAGGGCGTAGGAGATGAACCACGCGAAGGGGTTCTCCGAGTTCTCCTCGCCGCGCTGGGCGGTGCCGGTCTTGCCGCCGACCCGGACGCCGTCGATCTGGGCCGCCTGCGGCGGGCCCTCCTCCACGACCGTCTCCATCGCGTCCTGGAGGAGCTGGGCGTTCTCCGGGGAGAGCGGGCGGCCCAGCTCCTCGGGCTCGTGCTGCTCGATGACGTTGAGGTTCGGCGCGACGAGCTGGTCCACCATGTACGGGCGCATCAGGCGGCCGTCGTTCGCCACCGCGGCGGCGACCATCGCCATCTGGAGGGGGGTGGCCCGGTTGGAGGCCTGGCCGATGCCGGCCTGGGCGTTCTGCGGGCGGTTGTCCTCGGGGTAGACGCTGGCCTCGACGCGGACGGGGGTGAAGTGCTCCTCGTTGAAGCCGAAGGACTCCGCCACGTCGATCATCGTCTCGTTGCCCAGGTCGTTGCTGATGCCGGCGAAGACGCTGTTGCACGAGTACCGCAGGGCGTCGCGGAGGGTGGCGTCCTCGCAGACGTTGGGGACCTGGTTGGTCAGCTCGCGGCCGGCGGTGTCCGGGAGGATGTAGGGGTCGTCGTAGTCGGTCCGCTCGTCCACGTCGTCCACCAGGTCGTTCTCCAGGGCCGCGGCCGCGGTGACCACCTTGAACGTCGAGCCGGGGGGGTACGTCTCGCGCAGCGCCCGGTTGATCATCGGGCGGTCGGGGTCCTCCAGCAGAGCCGCGCGGGCCTCCGCGTCGTCCTGGCTGTTGCCCGCGAAGGAGTTGGGGTCGTAGGAGGGGGTGGAGACCAGGGCCAGGATCGCGCCGGTGCGCGGGTCGATCGCGGCCACCGCGCCCTGGGCGTCGCCCAGGCCCTCGAAGGCGGCGCGCTGGGCCGCGGAGTTGAGGGTGGTGACGACGTTCCCGCCGCGCTGGTCCTCGCCGGTGAACATGTCGATGGTGTTGTTGAAGAACAGGCGGTCGTCGTCGCCGCTGAGGATGTCGTTCTCCACGCCCTCCAGCATGCTGGTTCCGAACGCCTGCGAGGAGAAGCCGGTGACGGGGGCCCACAGCTCCCCGTCGGTGAACGTCCGGCGGTAGCGGAAGTCCGAACCCTCGGTCTCCTCGGAGCCGGTGATGGCCTCGCCCTCGACGATGATGTCGCCGCGCGGGTGCGCGAACCGCTCGATGGCCACCCGGCGGTTGTTCGTGTCGGCCTGGAGTTCGTCGGCCTGCACGAACTGGACCCAGTTGACGCGGATCAGCAGGGCGAGGATGAGCAGGCCGCAGAACACGGCCACCCTGCGCATGGGCTTGTTCACGCTCGGACCACCTGAGTCATCTCTGCGTCGGGGGAGGGCGCCGGGGCCGGCGCGGGCCTGCGCGCAGTGTCGCTGATCCGCAGTAGGAGCGCGATAAGCGCCCAGTTGGCGATGACGGAGGAGCCGCCCTGGGCGAGGAACGGCATGGTCATGCCGGTCAGCGGGATCAGGCCGGTGACGCCGCCGGCCACCACGAAGACCTGGATCGCGAAGATGCCGGTCAGGCCGACCGCCAGCAGCTTGCCGAAGGGGTCCCGCGCGGCCAGCGCCGTCCGCATCCCGCGCTCGATCAGCAGGGCGTACAGCAGCAGAACGGCCATGATCCCGGCCAGGCCCAGCTCCTCGCCGACGGTGGCGAGAATGTAGTCGCTCTTGGCGCCGATGCCGCCGATCAGCCGGGAGAAGCCCTGGCCGAGCCCGGAGCCGAACAGGCCGCCCGAGCCGAAGGCGTACATCACCTGCGCGGACTCGGTGACGTTGCCGTCCTGGGTGGCCAGCGGGTCGAGCCAGTTGTCCACGCGGGTGCCGACGTGGGCGTTGGTGGAGGCGACGAACACCGCGCCGGAGGCGGACAGCAGCAGGCCGAAGACGATCCAGCTGGTCCGCTCGGTGGCCACGTAGAGCATCACCACGAAGACGCCGAAGAACAGCAGCGAGGTGCCCAGGTCGGTCTCGAAGATCAGGATGAGCAGGCTGACCGCCCAGATCACCAGGATCGGGCCCAGGTCCCGGCCGCGCGGCAGGTACAGGCCCATCACGCGGCGGCTGGCCAGCGCGAGGGCGTCGCGCTTGACCATCAGGTACCCGGCGAAGAAGACCGCGATGATCAGCTTGGCGAACTCGGCCGGCTGGACCGAGCCCAGGCCCGGCAGCCGCACCCAGATCCGCGCGCCGTTGATCTCGGTGCCCACGAAGATCGGCAGGGCCAGCAGGATCAGCGCGACCACCATGGAGATATAGGTGTAGCGCTGGAGGATGCGGTGGTCCTTCAGGAAGATCAGCACGGCCAGGCACAGCACCACGCCGCCGGCCGAGAAGATCAGCTGGTCGTCGGCCAGCGCCCCGCCGAGGCGGTCCGTGGTGATGGTGGGCTCCTGGTCAAGGCGCCAGATGAGCACCAGGCCCAGGCCGTTGAGCAGGGTGGCGATGGGCAGCAGCAGCGGGTCGGCGTAGGGCGCCCACCGGCGCACCACCAGGTGCGTGACCCCGGCCAGCGCGCCCAGGCCCAGGCCGTAGCCGAGCATCCCGGCGGGCAGCTCCTCCTCGCGCGCCAGGCCGACGTTGGCGTAGGCCAGCACCGGGATGAGGACGGCGAAGACGAGCATCGCCAGCTCGGTGTTCCGGCGGCTGGGCGGGCCGACGGTCGAGACGGTCGTGTTGGGGCTGCTCATCGGCGGGTCATCCCTGGGGGCAACGGGCGGCGAGTTCGCGCTGGCGTTCCGTCATCGTCGGCGCCTCGGCGGCCTCGTCTCCGGCTCCGGGGTTCTCGCCGCCCTTGTCGTCCTCGCCTTCGGGGGCGTTCGGCTGGTTCGGCTGGTTGGGCTCGCCCTGCTCGGGCTGCTCGGGCTGCCCGCCCCGCGCGTCCTCGGCCTCCTGGGCCTCGCGCAGCCGGCACGCCTCGGCCTGCTCGGCCAGCTCGGCCACGCGGCGCTCGGCCTCGCCCAGGCTCCCGGCGGCGATGGAGTCGCGCACCTCGTTGCGCTGGTGCTCGGGGAGGAGGTTCAGCAGGATGTCGGGGTGGTCGGCCTCCAGGCTGCTGAGGCCGACGGGGCCGAGGTCCTGGCTGATGCCCCGGTAGAGCGCGACGTGGTCGCCGTTGGCGGCGACGAAGTACTGGGTCTGGGTCCAGCGGTACCCCGCGTAGAGGCCGCCGCCGAGGACGGCCAGCGAGAGCGCGATCAGCAGGGTGCGGCGCAGGGCGCGGCGGCGCCGGGGGACCTCGGGCGGCAGGTAGTCGTCCTCGTCGAACGTCCGGAAGACGCCGGTGGTGGGCCCGGAGGCGGCCGGGTCGCCGGGCGGGCGGCCCAGCTCGGCGGCGCGCGAGGCGGGCGTTGCCTGGGCGGGGCTGCCGGAGCGCTGGATCTGGTTCTCCGCGACGGCGCCGACGATCTGCGGATTGTCGGACTGGAGGGCCAGGGCGCCGCTCTCCTGCGAGTCCACGTCGAGGACGTCCGCGACGATGCAGGTGATGTTGTCCGGGCCGCCGCCGCGCAGGGCCAGCTCGATGAGCTGGGCGACGGTCTCCTCGGGGGAGGCGAAGGCGCCCAGGGTCTCGCGCAGGGTGTCCTGGCTGACGACGCCGGAGAGCCCGTCGGAGCACAGCAGGTACCGGTCACCGGGGCGGACCTCGCGGATGGACCGGTCGGTCTCGATGTGGTCGGCGCTGCCCAGGGCCCGCATCAGCAGCGAGCGCTGCGGGTGGGTGGTGGCCTCCTCCTCGGTGATCCGGCCCTCGTCCACCAGCCGCTGGACCCAGGTGTGATCCTGGGTGATCTGCACCAGCTCGCCGCCGCGCAGCAGGTAGGCGCGGGAGTCCCCGACGTGGACCAGGCCGAGGCGCTGGCCGGTCCACAGCAGGGCGGTCAGGGTGGTGCCCATGCCGTCCAGGCGCGGGTCCTCGGAGACCATCAGGCGCAGCTTCTCGTTGGCCCGCTGCACGTACTGGTCGAGGGAGGTCAGGATGTCCGAGCCGGGAATGTCGTCGTCGAGCTGCACGAGGGTGGAGATCACCTCGGAGCTGGCGACCTCGCCGGCGGCCTGGCCGCCCATGCCGTCGGCGACGGCGAGCAGGCGCGGGCCGGCGTAGCCGGAGTCCTCGTTGTGGTCGCGCACATTGCCGGTGTGGGATCCGGCGGCGAATCTCAGTGTCAGGCTCATGCTCGCCTGTCCCACCCTCCGGTCGTCATGGTGTCGGGCCTACTTCCGCAACTCGATGACCGTCTTGCCGATGCGGATCGGCGTGCCGGGCGGGATGGGCACCGGGGCGGTCAGGCGGCCCCGGTCCAGGTAGGTGCCGTTGGTCGACCCGAGGTCCTCGACGATCCACTGGCCGTCCCGGTCGGGGTAGATCCGGGCGTGGCGGCCGGAGGCGTAGTCGTCGTCCAGCACGATGGTCGAGTCGTGCGCCCGGCCGAGCGTAATGGTCTGGCCCTGGAGTGCGACAGTGGTTCCGGCGAGCGAACCCTCGGTGATCACGAGCTTGGTGGGGCCGCCGCGGCGCTGGCGCCCGCGCGGCGGGGGCTGCTGCGGGCGGCGCTGCTGGGCGCCCGGCTCGGGGCGGCGGGCGGCGGCGCGCTGGGTGACCCGGGTGCCGAAGAGGTCGCTGCGGATCACCTGGACGGCCACGATGACGAACAGCCACAGCACGGCCAGGAACCCCAGTCTCATGACCGTCAGGGTCAGTTCTGACATTGCCCCCCGCTTACCCTTCGGCTTGCCGGTAGATGACGGTGGTGCTGCCCACGATGATCCGTGAGCCGTCGCGGAGCGTAGCGCGTTTGGTGTGCTGCCCGTCCACCACGATCCCGTTGGTGGAGCCGAGGTCCCTGACGGTGGCGGGCTCGGTCGCCTGGATCTCGCAGTGCCTGCGGGAGACCCCGGGGTCGTCGATCCGCACGTCGGCCTCGGTGCTGCGGCCGATGACCATGCTCGGCCGCGAGATCTGGTGCCGGGTGCCGTTGATCTCCACCCAGCGGCGGGTGCGGCCGTAGCCGGCGCCGGGGCGGCCGTACCCTCCGGCGGCCGGCTCGGGGCGGCGGGCGGGCGCGCCCGGCGGGGGGCCGGCGGGGCGCGCGGGGTACCCGGCGGGGGGCTGGGGGGCGCCCGGCGGCGGTCCGGCCGGGGGGGCGGCGGACGCGGACGTCGAGGCGGATGTCGAGGCGGAAAGAGTGCGGCTGCGCACGCGGTACAGGCCGGTGTCGAGGGACTCGGCCTTCTCCAGGTGGACCCGGATGTCGCCGAGGAAGGTGTAACGCTGCTGCTTGGCGTATTCGCGCACCATGCCGGCCAGCTCCTCGCCGAGCTGCTCGGCGTAGGGGGACAGGCGCTGGAAGTCGTTGCCGCTCAGCTCGACGATGAAGTCGTTGGGCACGACGGTGCGGTCGCGGTTCCAGATGGTGGCGTTGTTGTCGCACTCGCGCTGGAGAGCGCCGGCGATCTCCACCGGCTGGACCTCGGACTTGAAGACCTTGGCGAAGGTGCCGTTGACGAGGCCCTCCAGCCGCTGCTCGAAGCGCTTCAGTACTCCCATGTGCACCTCCTTCTCCGTGTTGCGGGTGCGTATCGCGGTGCGCGGCCGAAGTGGTACTGCTCACTGATCGTATCCACGTACGGGACGATCAGGTGGTTCCCCTCAGGGCGCCCTTCCTCCCCCGGATGGTAGGGGGGGCTTGGAACAGTGTCGCGCATGTGGGGAGGGAATGCGGAGGGACTGCGGGGACGGGGCGAGGGCCCCCGCCGGAAGGCGGATGAGGGCACCCTCCGGGCCGTGTTAGCCTTCTCGGTGTCGGCAGCACCCCGCCGGACCGGCCGGTCCAAGGTCGGGGGGCTCTCCGGCGACACCCATGCGCGGGTGGCGGAATAGGCAGACGCGCTGGATTCAGGTTCCAGTGCCCGAAAGGGCGTGGGGGTTCAACTCCCCCCTCGCGCACCAGACAAGACCCCTGTTGAGACAGGGGTCTTTCTTGTTGTCGGGCTGTGAAAGGGCTCACAGAGGGGGCCGGGAGGGCGGGGCGGGATGGGCGGCGCGATCAGCTTCGAGAAGGTGCGGGCCGTGGCGGGGGAGGCCGTGGCCGGGTCCTACGAGTCGGCGCGGGTGTCGCTGGAGAAGCGGGGGCTGGCCGGGGAGCGGGCGGCCGTGTACCTGGTGCTGGACCGGTCGGGCTCGATGCGGCCGTTCTACCGGGACGGGACCGTGCAGCGGCTCGCGGAGAGGGTGCTGGCGCTGTCGGCGCACCTGGACGACGACGGGGTGGTGCCGGTGGTCTTCTTCTCCACCGGTGTGGACGGGGTCGCCGAGCTGTCGCTGGAGCGGCACGAGGGGCGGATCGAGGAGCTGCACGCCTCGCTGGGGCACATGGGCCGCACCAACTACCACCTGGCGATGGAGGCGGTGCTGACGCACATCGCCGACTCCGCGCCGGAGGGGCCGGCGTTCGTGGTCTTCCAGACGGACGGCGGGCCGACCTCGCGGGCGGCGGCGGAGCGGGTGCTGTGCGAGGCGGCCGGGCTGCCGGTGTTCTGGCAGTTCATCGGGTTCGGGGACCCGGAGGACCGGCAGTTCTCCTTTCTGCGGCGGCTGGACGAGCTGCCGGTGCCGGAGCGGCGGGTGGTGGACAACGCGGGCTTCTTCGCGGCCGGGCTCGTGCCGGGGGAGATGAGCGACCGGGAGCTGTACGACCGGCTGACGGCCGAATTCCCGCAGTGGCTGGCGGCGGCCCGGGCGGCGGGCGTCCTGCGCGACGGTCGTTGATTCGATGAGCTGATCGTCGGGAAATCGCAAGATCGGGAGATCATAGGATTTCGCCGGTGCGGTGCGGTCTGCGGGTTTACGTGATTTCGGATTTGGTTTCTGTCATGGTTTTCAGCGCCTGCCCCTGAGGTGGCCTGGAGGCTGAGTCATGCCCTGTGACCTGCGGCGACGCGTCCCGGAATCCGTTGTGCACCTGGTTCAGCCGGTGGACGGCGGGGTGGCCAGGGTGGTCATCGATCTCGTGCGCGCCCAGACGCGCGCCGGAATGCGCGTGGTGATCGCGTGCCCGCCCGGCGGTGAGCTCCCCCGGGCCGCCGCGGCGGCCGGGGCCGAGGTGCGCGTCTGGCTCGCGGAGCGCGGCCCGGGGCCGAACCTGCCCTGGGAGGCCGCCTACGCCGGCCGCCTCCTGCGCCGGGCCGGCCCCGAGGTCGTTCATCTGCACAGCTCCAAAGCCGGGCTGGCCGGGCGGCTGGCCCTGCGCGGGCGGATGCCCACCGTGTTCCAGCCGCACGCCTGGTCGTTCGAGGCCCTCACCGGCCCCGCCGCCCGCCTCGCCGCCGCCTGGGAGCGCCGCGCCGCCCGCTGGGCGGGCCGCGTCCTGTGCGTCAGCGAAGCCGAGCGGGCCCGCGGCGAGGCCGCCGGCCTGTCCGCCCGCTGGTCCGTCATCCCCAACGGCGTGGACCTGGAGCGCTACCCCGAGGCCGACGGCGTCGCCCGCCGCGGCGCCCGCGCCGCCCTGGCCACCGTGCACGGCCTCCCCCAGCGCGCCCCCCTCGTCGTCTGCGTCGGCCGCCTCACCCGCCAGAAGGGCCAGGACGTGCTGCTGCGCGCCTGGCCCCGGGTGGCCGCCCGCGTCCCCGGCGCCCGCCTGGCGCTGGTCGGCGACGGTCCCGAACGCCCCGGGCTGGGCGCCGTCGCGGGCCCCGACGTGCTGCTGGCCGGGCACACCGAGGACGCCGGCCCCTGGTACGCCGCCGCCGACGCCGTCGTCCTCCCCTCCCGCTGGGAGGGGATGGCCCTGGCCCCGCTGGAGGCCATGGCCGTGGGCCGCCCCGTCGTCCTCACCGACGTCGGCGGCGCCCGCGAGACCCTGCCCGAGGGCCAGGCCCCGCACTGCCTGGTCCCGCCCGGCGACCCCGACGCGCTGGCCGACGCCCTCGCGGCCCTGCTGCTGGACCCCGCCCGCCGCGCCGCCCTGGGCCGCGCCGCCGCCGCCCATGCCCGCCGCTCCCACGACGTGCGGCGCACGGCCGCCGCCTGCCTCGGCCTGTACGCCGAGATGCTGGCCGGGCGCGGCGGGGAAGAGGCGGGTCCGCGGAGACCCGGGGGACCCGAACCCGTCCCGGACGCGAGGGAGTTCAGCCGGCCATGACCACCGAAGGCCGCACCGCCGCCCCGCCGGGGACGGCCCGCACCCTCCCCCGCGCCCGGCCCGCCGCCCGCCCCGCCCCCCGGCAGGCCCCGGCCCGCGCCCGCCGCGCTCCTCGCCGCCCGGGCCCCGCCGCCCGCCCCGCCTTCCGCCTGGCCGCCGCCGACGGCCCCGGCGGCCGCGTCCGGCCCGAGCGCGTCGGCGCG